>NZ_JBIAIV010000022.1:0-123086 GCF_042871645.1 Streptomyces sp. NPDC005774
TCGTCGGCGTAGCGAATCAGGATCGGTGTGCCAGGTACGGCCACGGGCTCTCGCCCGATGCCCTTCTTTTTGTACCGGCACCCTGCGGCTTCCTCCATGCCGTGAAGAGCAACATTGAGCAGCAGGGGGCTGATCACACCACCCTGCGGCGTCCCCTCCTCTGTGGGTGCGAAGCGCCCGCGTTCCATCACTCCGGCTTTGAGCCACTTCCGGATCATTTCCCTGGCAGGGAACGTCCCGAGTGACTCCGGCAGGTGTTGATGGCTGATGCGGTCGAACGCGCCTGCAAGGTCGGCGTCCAGGACCCACACCCTCTTGCCACGTGAACTTGCGGCGTTGAAGATGGCCTCGCGTGCATCATGGCAACCCCGTCCGGGACGGAAGCCGTAGCTTCTCGGCTCGAATCGGGACTCCCACTCCGGTTCAAGCGCATTCTTGACCCGCGCCTGCATCACGCGATCCCGGATGACCGGGATTCCCAGTGGACGTTGTTTTCCGTTGCTCTTCGGAATGTACACACGCTTTACCGGCATTGCCCGGTATGGTCTCTCCTCCGCGTGGATCGCAGAGGCGAGTTCATACTTCCGGGACGGGGTCAGACTCTTGACTCCGTCAACGCCGGCAGTGTTGCGGCCGGAGCTCACCTGGGCCACCCGTTTCACGCTTACCAGCGTGTTGGAGTAGTTGCGTAACATGAGCTTCTGCAGATTGCGGACCTTCTTGAGGTCCCCTTGCTGCGCGGCCTTGAAGATCCTCTGCCTCAGTCGCCGTACGTTCTCCTCGGCCTGTGCCCAGTCGATGCTGCGCCAGGCTTTAGAGCCGCCCTCTGGTCCGTTCGCAGGAAGCGCCACGGCTTCCGCAACTTCCGCCATGACCCTCCCTCCGTCTAACTTGTCCTTCGGTTCCGGGTTCCTTGCTTCGTTCTTCAAGGGTCCACCAGGCTCACGTCTGCTCCCTTTCGGGCCGGGCACTGGTCCCGTATCCGGCGAGTTATAGGAATCTCTTCCATTTCCTCTGAGCTTTCGCCCCACCGGCATTCGCTTCTTGAGCCTTCCTGTTCCCGCTGAGGAGTTCTGCCTTTCTTACGTCCGGCTTACCGGTCTTGCGACCGGACCTCAACGGGGTTTCCACGTTCCACACCGCGAAGATGCGAGTGGTGCGGGTGCCTCCTGCAGCCCGGGGAAGAGGGTGGTGCCTTGAGCCGCAGCGATATTCCTACGACTCCACCCGCCGCTTCAGCGCGGCCCTTCCCATACCGTCTTATTGCACGCCATCGACGGACTACACTTACGAGCCATCATCGGAGGTTCACTTTCGTTCACCCTGCCACTCTTCCCCCACTGCCCGGATATTCCCGATGGCCGGGGATATCCTTAGGCTTTCCGTTCGCTCAGCTTCGCACCTCGTCATTACTGTCGACGCACGTGAGCGCAGGGGACTGACCTATGACACAAGCCAGGGAATAGCACTGGTTATATGGCTTCCATTGCTACTCCACTTCTTACGGTGCGACTTCGTGTCGCACACCTCGAGGTGTAGGCGGGGTCCACGGCAACGATGGTGATCCCCGTCCGGTCGGCCATCGAGACCAGCCGGGCGCGCAGCCGGCCAGTGGGCAGGCCGGAGACCAGCCGCCGGAACCACTTCTTGCGGCCGTGTTTCTCGCGGGTCTTCTCCGCGGTGAAGTCCAGGTCCTCGACCGCGATCGCCTTCACGCCGCATGCCCTCGCCCAGTGCAGGAGTCGGGTCAGGGCATGGCGGACCTGGGCGTCACGGTACTCTGCGGTGCCGGACAGGTCGTAGGAGAACCGGCGCGGGTCGCCGGTCGGGTTGCCGTGAATGTCCAGGCGCCAGGCGGCCAGGTGGTCGGCGTTCAGGTCCACCCCGATCACCCCGTCGGCCAGGGCCGCCGCCATCGGGATCGTGCGCGTGACGGGTTTCTGCCAGGAGGCGGTCACATACCAGCGGCCCCGGCCGGCGTCGTGGTGGATGCGGTAGGCGACGGCCCGGTTCGCCGCCACTCGGTCGGCCCACTCCGGCCCGCGGTGCGCAAACCCGACCCGGCCGGTGAGGACGTACCGGCCGTGCGGCGCGTTCGCCAGCCCGGACAGCGGGGCGGGGAGCCGGATGCTCACCTCACCGTCCGGGCTGATGCGGATGGTCTCGTTGCCGTACCGCTTCCCGGACTCCCCGTCCGCCTGCAGAAACCACCGTTCTGCATGCCAGCGTGCGCGCCACTGGGCTTCGGTGAGCCGGGCGGCGGGCAGCTGGTGGCGTATGCGGGCCAGGCGCTTGCCGCCGCGCGCCACATGCACGATCCCGGCCTCCCAGTCGGCGCGCTCTTGCGCCAGCCGGTCCTCCAGCACCCGCAGGCGCCGGGCCTTGGCGTGCCATTCCCGCCTGCTGCAGTACCCGCCGGGGGCCTTCCGCGAGCCCTTCGCGCCGAGCGGCAGCGACAGCCGGTGCCGCAGCATGTGGACCCCCGCCTGAAGGTTCTGAAGGTGGGCGAGGGCGCTGCGGCGGGCCAGCGCCCACTGGTCATGCGTGGCCTTGGTGATCACGCCCGCCCAGCGGGCCGAGGAGAGCGGGGTCAGTTCCCGCTTGCGTGCCGCCCACGCCCCGGTGTCATGTTTGAGGCCGTCGTGGCAGCGCGCCTTCAGGTCACGGCCGGCGAGCGTGCCCAGCTGCGCGCCCACCCGCCGCAGCACCTCCTCATCGGCGGGAGTGAGCTGCCCCAGCCGGGTACGGACGGCCACCCCCGACGGGCCGGGCACGACAAACGGCGCCGCAAGCTTCCGTAGTGCTCCGTCCACCCCACACCTCTCCGTCAGCCCAGCCCCGAAAACCCGATCACCCCACCCAGCGAGCACCATCCGCCAAGGTCACGCATTCGGCAGACGAACCCACATTCCCTCCTTCCGGCATGACAGCACGCACTCCCGGCCGTGACCGTGGCCGCGCCCGTCTGCACTCACTTATGCACACCAGAACGCACTCGTGCTCAGCCAAACCCCAACAGCTCCCAACCCCCTGGGTCCGTACACCTACAAGGGGCAGCCTCAACACCTGCCAGCGGTTCCGGTTCGTCGCCACCGACAGCGGCCACGTCCGGATCGTCAACCAGGCCAGCGGAAAGGTCGCCGACGTCGCCGGCTGCTCCACCGCGGACGCGGCCGACGTACGGCAGTGGACCTGGCTGAACAACGCCTGCCAGCAGTGGCGGCTCAACCCGGTCTGACCGGCCCGGGACCTCGGGTGCGTCGGGGTGCCTTCGCGGTACCCCGACGCGTCCCGTGTGTCCCGTGGGGGGTCTGTCAGCTCAGCGGGGCCATGCCGGCCGCCTCCGGCCAGCTCTGTGCTCCGGACCAGCCGGCCCCCGGGGCCTGGGACAGGCCGTCGGTGCCCCTGACCTGCGCCGCCGTCAGGCCGCCGCGGGCGGGGACACCGGGCGGCGTGGGACCGGTGGGCATCTGCGGGGACGGGTACGACGCCGCGGCGGGCATCGGGGCGGGCATCGGGGCGGGCGCGGGGACCGGAGCTGGAACTGGAGCCGGAGCCGCCAGAGGGTGCTGCGGCATCTGTTGAGACACCTGCTGCGGCATTTGCTGGGGAACCGGCTGTTGCGGCACGGGCGGGGACGGCACGGGCGGAGCCTGTACGGGCTGGGCCTGCATGGGCTGTGGCGCCTGCTGGGGCATCTGCTGCGGCCCCGACGAGGCTGCCGCCGGCATGGGCATCCCGCCGCTCGTGCCCATCGGAACCTGGGACGGGACGGCGGGGAGCGGCATGCCGATGCCGGCGGCCGGAGCGGCGGGCAGGCCCGGCGCCCCCGTACCGGCGCCGATGGCCTGGGCGGCGAGGCCCTGGGTACCGGCGCCGTTGGTCTCGCTGAACAGGCGGTCCACCGCCGCCGTGCCCGAGCTGTAGCCGGTCCCTGTGGCCTGCTCGGGCACGGCGGCTCCCCTCCTGGAGGTCCCGTAGAGCACCTGTTCCAGGCCGGACACCAGGCGGCGTACGTCCACCTGCGGACGTACCACGAGACGCAGGAAGCGGCTGGAGGAGCCGATCTTGTTGCCGCACTCGCGGACCAGGAGCCGGTGCTCGGTGAGCATGCGGTCCCGGACCACGGTGCCTTCGGCTCCCACGGGGAGGCGCACGAAGAGGAAGTTGCCCTGGGACGGGTAGACCGTCAGACCGGGCAGTGAGGAGAGCTGGCCGGACATGTCCATCCGGTCGCGGCGTACCTGGTGGAGGCTCTGCTGGTATTCGGTGCCGTGCTCCTTCAACATGAACACCACGTGCTCGGCGAAGGAGTTGAGGTTCCACTTCGGCAGCATCGAGCGGATGCGGCCGGCGAGCGCGGGGTTGGCGACGAGGTAGCCGAACCGGATGCCGTGCAGTCCGAAGTTCTTGCCGAGGCTGCGCAGGACGATGACGTTGGGGCGCAGCATCGCCTCCTGCACCACCGACGGTTCCACCTCGGCGTCGGCGAACTCCAGGAACGACTCGTCGATCACCACCAGGTCGAGGTCGGCCATCGCGTCCATGAACTGCACGATCGCGTGCTTGTGCAGGAAGCCGCCGTCGGGGTTGTTGGGGTTGCAGATCACCGCGACCTTGGTGCCCCGCGCGCGGATGAACTCGGCGTACTGGGCGAGGTCGAGGGCGAAGCCGCCGGACTCCTGGAGCGGGAACATGTCGACCCGCTTGCCGGTCTCCATGGGCTGGTCGGTCCAGCGGCCGAAGGTGGGGACGGGGACGGCGAGGGACTCGCGGACCAGCAGGTGGTCGATCCAGGTGATGAGTTCCGTCGATCCGTTGCCCATCGCCACGCACTGCGGCGGGAGCCGGAGCAGGCTGCACAGCTCGGCCGTGATGGTGTCGGCGCTGCTCGGGTAGTACGTGATGATCTCGCGCAGCCGCGTCGCCATGTCCTCGAACATGGCGGGGGTGGGGAAGTAAGGGTTGCAGGGAATGCAGAAGTCCACCAGGCCGGCCCCGTCGCTCTCCCGAGCCAGCGCAGCCATCGAGGGGCTGTGCGCCGCGTTGCTGCGGAACAACGAGGTGACGTTGTCGGCCATGGAACCTCCGGGTGCGGCGGGCCCGGCGGGGACGTACCGGGCCCGTCATGCGTGGGTGGCCCGCGCGGGGGAGCGCGGGCCACCCGTACATACGGAGGGGGGTGTGACGCTGTTCAACCGGTGTGAAAAAAGTGTGACGGCGTGAACCCCGGGCGGGGTTTGTGCGTCACGCGCCCCGGGCCGGCCTCCCCCGAGGGCCCGTCAGGGCCCGTCAGGGCCCGTCAGGGCCCGTGTCCAGGACCCATGCCAGGGCCCGTCAGAGCCCGTGAGGACCCGTCAGGGCCCGTGAGGACCCGGGTTCGGGGCTCAGGCGTCGAACGAATGCACCGTCGTCGTCCGGTACGTCTCGCCCGGCCGCAGCACGGTCGACGGGAACGACGGCCGGTTCGGCGAGTCCGGGAAGTGCTGGGTCTCCAGGCACAGCCCGTCGCCCTGGCGGTAGACCCGCCCGCCGGTGCCGACGAGGGTGCCGTCGAGGAAGTTGCCGGAGTAGAACTGCAGTCCGGGCTCGGTGGTGGCGATCCGCAGGGTGCGGCCGGAGGACGGGTCGCGCAGGGTGGCGGCGTGCCCGGGGCGGGCGGTGACGCCCTTGTCGAGCACCCAGTTGTGGTCGAACCCCTGCCCGTACAGAATCTGCTGGTGGGCGACCCGCAGATCTCGGCCGACCGGCTTGGCGCCGCGGAAGTCGAAGGGGGTGCCGCCGACCCGGGCCAGTTCGCCCGTGGGGATCAGCCCCGAGTCGACCGGCGTGTAGCGGGTGGCGGCGATGGACAGCTCGTGGTCGCCGATGGAACCGCTGCTCTCGCCGGCGAGGTTCCAGTAGACGTGGCTGGTGAGGTTGACGACGGTGGCCCGGTCGGTGGTGGCCGCGTAGTCGATACGCCAGTCGCCGTGCCGGGTGAGGGTGTACGTCACCTTCGTCCGCAGGGTGCCCGGGTAGCCCATCTCGCCGTCGGCGCTGACGTAGGACAGGCGCAGTCCGACGTCGGACCCCTCGGCGAACGGTTCGACGTCCCAGACCCGCTTGTCGAAGCCCCGGTCGCCCCCGTGCAGGCTGTTGGCGCCGTCGTTGACGGAGAGCTGGTGGGCCGTGCCGTCGAGGGTGAAGCGGCCCTTGCCGATCCGGTTGCCGTAGCGGCCGATCAGGGCGCCGAAGTACGGGCTGGAGGCGACGTACTCCTCGAGGGTGCCGAAGCCGAGGGAGACGTTGGCGTGGCGGCCCCGGCGGTCGGGGACCTCCAGGGACTGGACGATGCCGCCGTAGGACAGGACCTTCAGCCGGGTCCCGCCATTGGCCAGCGACCAGCTGTGCACCTTCGTGCCGTCGGCGAGCCGGCCGAAGAGGGTCCGCGTCGGCTTCCCCCTGCCCGGTGAGGCGTGGGCCGTACCGCCGAGAGCGGTGGTGGCGGCTGCTCCGGCCGCCGCCGCTCCGGCTCCTGCGATGACCGTGCGTCTGCTCAGTTCCATGTGCAACTCCCGAAAGGGAAGGGGCCCCGCCGTCCGGCGGGCCCGAGCTGACTGACCGAGGACTCTTACAGAAGGCCTCAGCGCATACGCCGGGGGCGAAGGCGTCTGCAAGGCTGTTTTGACGTGCACCTCAGAGCGCACGTTGTTGCTGTTCGATGGAGTGGCGGATCAGGAGGTGAACGTGGTCGTGATCGCCTGCCGAACTTCTTCATTTCCCCTTCCTCGCAGACCGTGCGCATGACCTCTGCGCAGCATGTCAACATCTCGTGCCGGTACCGCGTCACAAGGGTCAAGCGCATCTCTCCCTCATGGAAGTAATGCGTCTTATATGCCTTTCGTTGTTCCGTGACGCGTTGAGGGAAATAGCCGTAGCGTTTTGGTTCGTGCAGCTTCGCTATAACTATCGGGCCTACCCGGATGCCTCCCAGCGCCGTGCGCTGGCGCGTGCCTTCGGGTGTGCCCGTGTGGTGTGGAACGACTGCCTGCGCGACCGGAAGGAAGCGCACGCGGCCGGGCTGCCGTACGTGACGTCGGCGGAGCTGTCCCGGCTGCGCATCACCCAGGCCAAGCGCACCGACGAGCGCGCCTGGTTCGCCGACGTCTCCGCGGTTGTCCTGCAGCAGTCCCTGCGGGATCTGGATGCCGCCTACAAGAACTTCTTCGACAGCCTCAAAGGCAAGCGGAAGGGCCGCAAGGCAGGCCCTCCCCGCTACAAGTCGAAGAAGGACACCCGTCAGTCGGTCCGTCTCACCACCAGCGCCTTCTCTCTGAGGGAGAACGGCACGGTGTATGTGGCCAAGGTCGGTGAACTGGCGGTGAGGTGGTCCCGCCCGCTTCCGGCCGCGCCCACGTCGTTGACCGTCACCCGGGACAGCTGTGGACGGCACTTCCTCAGCTTCGTCGTGGACACCGAACCGGACCTTCTCCCCAAGGGAGAGGTCGATACCGGTATCGACCTCGGCCTGACCGCCTTCGCAGTCCTCTCCGACGGGCGGAAGATCGGAAGCCCGCGCTTCCTGCGCCGGGCGGAGAAGAAGCTCAAGCGCGGTCAGCGGGAGCTGTCTCGGAAGACGAAAGGATCGAAGAACTGGGCCAAGGCCCGCCGCAAGGTCGCACGCTGTCACGCGAAGGTCGCGAACCAGCGCCGGGACTTCCAACACAAGGTATCCACACAAATCATCCGCGACAACCAAGCGGTGTACGTGGAGGACCTCGCGGTGTCCGGTCTCGGCCGCACCCGGCTTGCCAAGTCCGTTTACGACGCGGGATGGTCCGCGTTCGTCCGGATGCTGGAGTACAAGGCGGTCAAGCACGGCCGCACCTTCGCCCAGGTGGACCGTGCTTTCCCGTCCTCTCAGATCTGCTCGGCCTGCGGCTTCCGGGACGGTCCCAAACCCCTGCACGTGAGGGAGTGGACGTGCGGGGCGTGCGGCACCGTGCACGACCGTGACCACAACGCAGCCTGCAACGTCCTGTTCGAAGGACGCCGTATCGTCGCCGCCGGACGGGCGGAGACGCGAAACGCCTGTGGAGTGCCGGTAAGACGGGCACGTGTGCCCGCACAGCGCGGTGAAGCAGGAAGCCCCCGGAAGGGTCAGACGGCCCAGACCGGAATCCCTGGGCCTTAGGCCAGGGAGCATGTCAAGAACCGACCTTGCGCTTGTTCCACACGTCGAAGCCGACCGCTGCCAGGAGCACCAGGCCCTTGATGACCTGCTGCCAGTCGGTGCCGACGCCGACGAGGTTCATACCGTTGTTCAGCACGCCCAGGACCAGACCGCCGATGATGGCACCGAGCACGGTGCCGACACCGCCGCTCATCGACGCGCCGCCGATGAACGCGGCCGCGATCGCCTCGAGTTCGAAGTTGAGGCCGGCCTTGGGTGAGGCCGCGTTGAAGCGGGCGGCGAAGACCAGACCCGCCAGGGCCGCGAGCATGCCCATGTTCAGGAAGACCAGGAAGGTGACCTTCTTGTCCCGCACACCCGACAGCTTGGCCGCGGGCAGGTTGCCGCCGATGGCGTAGATGTGGCGGCCGATGACGGCGTTGCGCATCACGTAGCCGAAGCCGACGAGCAGCGCGCCGAGGATCAGCAGCACGATCGGGGCGCCCTTGTAGCTGGCCAGCAGCAGCGTGACGGTGAGGATGGCGGCGGTGAGCGCCACCAGCTTCAGCAGGAACAGCTTGACGGGCAGGACGTCGAGGGCGAACTCCTGCTGGCGGCGCCGGTCGCGGACCTCCTGGAGCACCACGAGGGCTATCAGTCCGAGGCCGAGCAACAGGGTGAGGTTGTGATAGTTCGTGTTCGGGCCGACCTCGGGCAGGAAGCCGTTGGCGGTCGTCTGCAGCCCCTTGGGGAACGGGCCGAGGGTCTGGCCGTCGAGGAAGATCTCGGTCAGACCGCGGAAGGTGAGCATGCCCGCCAGGGTCACGATGAACGACGGCAGCCCGCCGTACGCGATGAACCACCCCTGTACCGCGCCCGCGATCGCGCCCACCGCCAGGCACAGCAGCACCGCCACGGGCCAGGGCAGGTCGTTGCGGACCATGAACACGGCGGCCATCGAGCCGACGAACGCCGTCAGTGAGCCGACCGACAGGTCGATGTGGCCGGCGATGATGACCAGCATCATGCCGATCGCGAGGATCAGGATGTAGCTGTTCTGCAGCACCAGGTTGGACACGTTGCGCGGCAGCAGCAGGTCGCCGTCGGTCCACACCGCGAACAGCGCCACGATCAGGCCGAGGGCGATCAGCATGCCGTACTGGCGCATGTTGCGGCGCATGCCGTCCAGCATCAGCTGGAGCAGTCCGTCACCGGTGCCCGCCCCGTTCCCGCCCGGCGGCGCGGCGGCCGGGGTCTTGTCGGTGACATCCGTGCTCATCGGGTTACCTCTTTGTCCTTCGTCATCCGGCGCATCAGCGATTCCTGGGAGGCCTCGGCCCGCGAGAACTCCCCGGTCAGCCGCCCGGCGGCCATCGTGTAGATGCGGTCGCACATGCCGAGCAGTTCGGGCAGCTCGGAGGAGATGAAGACGACCGCCTTGCCCTCGGCGGCCAGTCGGTCGATGACCGTGTAGATCTCGTACTTGGCGCCGACGTCGATGCCGCGGGTCGGCTCGTCCAGGATCAGCACCTCGGGACCCGCGAAGATCCACTTGCTGAGGACGACCTTCTGCTGGTTGCCGCCGGACAGCTTGCCCACCGGCTCGAAGACCGTCGGCGCCTTGATGTTCATGGACTTGCGGAAGCCCTCGGCGACCTGGCGCTCCTCGTGCTCGTCCACCACTCCCCGCTTGGCGACCTTGCCCAGCGCGCTGAGCGAGATGTTGCGGTTGATGGTGTCGATGAGGTTGAGGCCGTAGTGCTTGCGGTCCTCGGTGACGTACGCGATGCCGTGCCGCACCGCCTCGGGGACGGTCTTGGTACGGATCTCCTTGCCGTCCCGCAGGACCGTGCCGCCCGCGTGCCGGCCGTAGGTGCGGCCGAACAGGCTCATCGCCAGTTCGGTGCGGCCGGCGCCCATCAGGCCGGCGATGCCGACGATCTCGCCGCGCCGGACCTGCAGCGACACGTCGTCGACGACCTTGCGCTGCTGGTCGATCGGGTGGTGCACGGTCCAGTTGCGCACCTCGAGGGCGGGGGCGGTGCCCTCCTCGGGGTGGTGCGGGGTCCGCTCCGGGAAGCGGTGCTCGAGGTCGCGGCCGACCATCCCGCTGATGATCCGGTCCTCGGTGGTCTCCGGGGCCTTCACGTCGAGCGTCTCGATGGTCCGCCCGTCCCGCAGGATGGTCACCGAGTCGGCGACCGCGCGGATCTCGTTCAGCTTGTGGGAGATGATGATCGAGGTGATGCCCTGTTCCTTCAGCTGGAGGATCAGGTCGAGCAGCTTGCCGCTGTCCTCGTCGTTGAGCGCCGAGGTCGGCTCGTCGAGGATGAGCAGCTTCACCTTCTTCGACAACGCCTTGGCGATCTCCACCAGCTGCTGCTTGCCCACGCCGATGTCGGCGACCCGGGTCTCCGGGTGGTCGTCGAGCCCCACCCGGCGCAGCAGCTCGGTCGCGTGCCGCAGCGTCTCGTGCCAGTCGACGAAGCCGCGCCGGGCGTGCTCGTTGCCGAGGAAGATGTTCTCCGCGAGGGAGAGGTACGGCACCAGGGCGAGTTCCTGGTGGATGATGACGATGCCCTGCTGCTCGCTGGTCCTGATGTCCTTGAACCGGCAGAGCCCCTCCTCGAAGAGGACCTCCCCCTCGTAGGTGCCGTGCGGGTGGACGCCGGAGAGGACCTTCATGAGGGTCGACTTGCCGGCGCCGTTCTCGCCGCAGATGGCGTGGACCTCGCCCTGCTGGACGGTCAGGGTGACGTCCGACAGCGCCTTGACGCCGGGAAAGGTCTTGACGATCGAGCGCATTTCCAGGACGGGTCCCGCCATGGTCGTGCCTTCCAATCCGTAGGTGACGGCGGTGTGCCGGGGTCGTCTACTTGAGGTCGCTCTCCTTGATGTAGCCGGAGTCGACCACGGCCTCCTGGTAGTTGCTCTTGTCCACGGCGACCGGCTCCAGCAGGTAGGCCGGCACGACCTTCACGCCGTTGTCGTAGGACTTGGTGTCGTTGACCTCGGGCTCCTTGTCGTTCAGGAGCGCGTCGATCATGTTCGTGGCGACCTTGGCGAGCTCACGGGTGTCCTTGTAGACCGTCATGGACTGCTGGTCGGCGATGATCGACTTCACCGAGGCGACCTCGGCGTCCTGGCCGGTGACGATCGGCAGCGGCTTGTTCTTGGAGCCGTAGTCGTCCGACTTCAGCGCCGACAGGATGCCGATGGAGATGCCGTCGTACGGGGAGAGGACCGCGTCGACCCGCTCGCTCTTGTAGGACGAGGTCAGGATGTCGTCCATACGCTTCTGGGCGGTGCCGCCGTCCCAGCGCAGGGTGGTGACCTGGTTGAGCTCGGTCTGACCGGACCGGACGACGAGCTGCTTCTTGTCGATGTACGGCTGCAGGGCGCTCATCGCGCCCTTGAAGAAGTAGCGGGTGTTGTTGTCGTCGTTGGAGCCGGCGAACAGCTCGATGTTGAAGGGGCCCTTCTCGCTGCCGTCCTTCAGGCCGAGCTTGTCGGCGATGTAGTCGCCCTGGAGCTTGCCGACCTTCTCGTTGTCGAACGAGGCGTAGTAGCCGACGTTCTCCGTGCCGAGGATCAGACGGTCGTAGGAGATCACCGGGATATCGGCGTCCTTGGCCTGCTGCAGGACGTTGTTCAGCGACTTGTTGTCGATCGCCGCGACGATCAGCGCCTTGACGCCCTGCGTGATCAGGTTCTCGACCTGCGCGACCTGCTGGTCCGGGTCGTCCTCGCCGAAGACCAGCTTGGTCTTGTAGCCCTTGGACTCCACCTCCTTCACGACGTACTTGCCGTCGGCTATCCAGCGCTCGGAGGACTTGGTCGGCATCGCGATGCCGATGGTCGCCCCCTCGGAACCCGACTTGTCGTTCTCGCCGCCGCCCTCACCCTGGCCGCAGGCGGACAGGGTGAGGGCGAGGGAGGCGGCGGTGGCTATGGCGGCGGTGACGGCTCTGCGGTTACGCATGATCATCATCCTCGATGTGTGTGCAGGGTGGCCCGGAGGCGCGAAGTCGCTTTCGGGTCAAGTGATTTGGCGATGAAGCTGCGGTGCGGGGTGCTGCGGGGCGGTGCGGTGCGAAGGAGATGCCGGGCAATCCCGAGAAAGGAGTGTGTGGGATTGTGCGCGTCTGTGTCTGCTTCTGTGAAGCCGAGTTTCCGGAACGTTATGACGAGATGCCGAACCTGCGCAGATCCCCCGGGAGTCGTGAACCGAGCGGGTCCATGTCGCGGTCCGCGCCGTGGCGGGCGAGCAGGTCCAGGGCGAGCCGGCCGCGCCGCACCCGCTCCTTGGCGCTGGCGAGGGTGACGTCCCGCATGTGGTGCCCGTACGGATAGATCCCGGGCGCCTTGGACAGGCCGAACTTCAGGTACAACGGCGCACCGCGCCGGATCAGTTCGGCCACCTCGTACATCCGGACATAGCCGCCGAGGTCGTCGGGGGCCTCGATGTACATGTCCATCGGAGTGGCCGACACCCTTCTGATCTCGGTGAGATGATCCAGCGTCAGATCGCTCGGCACGTTGATCGAGTCGGCGCCGAGCTGCTCGTACACCGCGTACGAGGCCGGGTTGACCGGTCCGATGAGGGCCGAGACCTTCAACGTGGTGTCCTGCGGAATGAGCCCGGCCATCCGCGCCCGGTGCAGCGTCCACAGCACCCCCTCGTCGGCGACGAGCAGGCACTTGACGCCCAATTCCGTTGCCCTTACGGCGTCTTCGACGCAACCGGCGACCGCATCGTGGCCCCGGGCGCGCAGGCCGGCACCGCGCGAGTCGGTGCGGGTGGAGCCGCCGATGTCCCAGGTGCCGCGCGGGCCGGTGAACAGGCAGAGCTCGATGTCCCGCTCGGCGGTGGCCTCGACCATCTCGGTGATCTCGACGTCGGTCAGCATCCAGACGCCGCTGCCCTGGCTGATCCGGTGGATCGGCACGTCCAGCCGGGAGGCCTCCTTCAGGACCACCCCCAGCGCCTCGGGCCCCTCGCAGGAGGGAACCTCGGTGCGCCAGCGGCCGCCGCCGGGGAAGGAGTGCGGCGAGGCGTCGGCGGGGTCGGGGGCGGGAGCGCCCAGGCCGAGCGCGGTGAGCGCCTGCTCACCGGGCCTGCGGGCTGCCTTGGCGGAAGCGTCGGTCACAAGATGTCCTTTTGTTCGGTATGTCGGACGAAGTTCGCGGCCCGTGGGAGGGAGTGGCCCGTGGGGGGAGCGGCCCGTGGGAAGGAGAGGCAGGGGCACGGTCGACGGGCGGAGGAGGGCGGGGAGGAGGCGGGCGGGGGAGAGGCGAGCGGGGGAGAGGAGGGCGGGTGCACCGGTACGGGGCGCGGTCAGGTCGCCCCGTACCGGCACACGGCCGGGCGCCCTAGGGACGCAACAGGACCTTGCCCACCTTCGGGTCGCCGGACCCCACCAGCTCGATGGCCTCGGAGAACCCGGCCAGCGGCAGCTCGTGCGTGACCAGCGGCAGCGGATCGAGCAGCCCGGCGGCGAACACGCGCACCGTGTGCGCCCAGGCGTCAGGCGGCGCCCCGAAGACGGTGTGCACCTCCAGCTGCCGTACGACCAGGTCCGTCGGGTCGAGACCGTCCGCGCCCGGCGCCGGGATGCCCGTCAGGACGAGCCGCCCGCCGCGCCTCAGCAGCGCGGCGGCCGTGCGGGCCGCGCCGGCGGACCCGGCGGTCTCGATCACCACGTCGAAGTCGTCCGGGAGCGGCTGGTCCTTGGTGCGGAAGCCGGTGGCGCCGTACCGCCGGGACAGCTCCTCCCGGTCACTGCGGGTACCGACGACCAGCAGTTCGGCCGGGGAGTTCGCGCGCAGGAACTGCACCGCGAACATGCCGAGGGTCCCCGTACCGACCACGGCGACCCGCTCCCCGGGCACGGCGTTCGCCTTGAGCGCGGCGGCGGCGATACAGGCCGCCGGCTCCAGCAGCGCCGCCGCGGTGAGGTCGGCGCCGTCCGGCAGGACGTGCAGCAGACGGGCCGGGAGGGTCAGCGTGGCGGCCATCGCCCCCGGTTGGGTGAACCCGGTCTCCTCGTAGCCCGCCGAGCACAGCGTCGTCTCGCCGGCGTGGCAGCGGTCGCACACCTGGCAGTTCCGGAAGCCCTCTCCCACGACCTTGCGGCCGGTGAGCGAGGCGGGCACGCCCGCGCCCACCCGCTCCACGGTTCCGGACCACTCGTGGCCCGGCGTGAGCGGATAACGCACGTACCCCTCGGGGCGGTTGCCCTGATACACCTCGCGGTCACTGCCGCAGATGCCGGTCGTGTGCACCCGGACCAGTGCCTCGCCGGGGCCGGGGTCGCGCGGCTCGTGCGCGACCAGGCGGTGCGCGCCGGGGCCGTCGACGACGACGGCGACGGAGTCCCCGGCCGCGCGGGTGGCCGCGGGAGTGGCCGCGGGGCCGCCCGTCCGCCCGGTCACTTCGTGCCCTCGGAGCCGGACTTGGGCTTGCGCTGCTCCCAGCCCTCGGCCCACAGGTCGAACCGGGCCTGCTGCTGCGGGAACTCGGCCGCCGCGTCGACGTCCAGCTCCACACCGAGGCCGGGGGCATCGGAGAGGTGGAAGCAGCCGTCCTCGGGGTTCACCTGCGGGGCGCCCTTGACGACCTTCTTGATCTCAGCGTCGGCGAAGTCGTTGAAGTGCTCCAGGATCTTGAAGTTCGGTGAGGTGAAGCCGACCTGGAGGGACGCGGCGGTGAGCACCGGGCCGCCGACGTTGTGCGGCGCGACCAGCATGTAGTGGGTCTCGGCGGTCGCGGCGAGCTTGCGCGTCTCCCAGATGCCGCCGATGTGGCCGACGTCCGGCTGCAGGATGTCGACGGCCTGGCTCTCGAACAGCTCACGGAACTCGATGCGGTCGTGGACGCGTTCACCGGTGGCGAGGGGGATGTCGACCTTGGCGGCGACCTTCTCCAGCGCCTTGAGGTTCTCCGGCGGAACCGGCTCCTCCAGCCAGGCCGGATCGAACGGCGCCAGCTCCCGCGCGAGGCGGACGGCGGTGGCGGGGGAGAAACGGCCGTGCATCTCCAGCATCAGCTCGGCCTCGGGGCCGATGGCGTCGCGGACCGCCTCGATCAGGGAAATGGCGTACAGGGTCTCCTTGTGGTCGAGTTCGAAGTGCCCGGTGCCGAACGGGTCGATCTTCAGGGCCCGGTAGCCGCGCTCCACCACCGCCTGCGCGGCCTTGTGGTACGCCTCCGGGGTGCGCTCCGTGGTGTACCAGCCGTTGGCGTAGGCCTTGACCTTGTCGGTCACCCTGCCGCCGAGCAACTGCCAGACGGGGACCCCGAGGGCCTTGCCCTTGATGTCCCAGCAGGCCATCTCGACCACGGCGATACCGGACATCACGATCTCGCCGGCCCGGCCGAAGTCGCCGTACTTCATCCGGCGGACCAGGTCCTCGACAGCGAACGGGTCCGAGCCGAGAATGTGGTTGAGCTCGGCTTCCTTCAGATAACCCAGCAGGGCGTCGGTGTGCCCCAGCATCCGGGTCTCGCCGACTCCCGTGATCCCCTCGTCGGTGTGCACCTGGACGTACGTCAGGTTGCGCCACGGCGTCCCGACCACGTGTGTGCTGATTCCGGTGATACGCACGGCAGTCGCCCCTCGCTGCGTTGTGGACCCTGTGATCGTTCGGTGGTTCGGCTCGACGTGTTCGATATTTCGTCACACGTTCGAAATGCTGGCGTGACAGTAAGGACGGGGCGGCGGGGGTGTCAATGGGTCTCGCGCATAACGGTTTCGACAGTTTCGAAACCTATGGGCAAGCGTCCCTACCAAACCTTCACAGTTTGCTCTAGGAACCGGACGTGAGCGGAACTTAGCCTTCACGCGTCATGGATTACTGCCACCCGTGCCGAAGGCACCTCAACGGCGCCCTCGCCTGCCCTGGGTGCGGCACCCCCGCCGAAAAAACCCTCCAGGCTCGCCCGGAGGCTTCCGACGCCTCCCGGACGGCGTACGAGAACGATCCGCCGGAGCCGGAGCCGGAGCCGGAGCCGGAGCCGGAGCCGGAGCCGGAGCCGGAGCCGGAGCCGGAATCCGGACCTCGGCCGGACCGCGGACACGAGCCGGACCCGGGGGCGGCCCCGGGGCCTGCCGAGGCCGGTGGGACCGATGGGACCGCCGGGCCCGGGAAACGGCAGGACGAGAACCCCGCGCACCCTCTGTCCGCGGACCCCGCGGACGAGGCCGTCCCGGCCGCGGACGAAGGTGACGAAGGTGCGGGGGCGGGGGAGAGCCGCCGGGACCGCAAGGCCGCGGCGCACCGCAGGCGACGGCGGCGTTCGTTGCTGGTCGTGGCGGGGTTCGTCCTGGCCGCGGGCGCGTTGAGCCTCGCGGAGCTGGGGCTGGACGCGCCCGGGGCGAAGTCCGAGCCGGCGGTGGCCGGGGACGAGACGCCGGACGGCGGGGCGTCCGGGACCGAGCCGGCGCCGCAGTCGAGCGGCGCCCCGGGTGCGGGCGGGGACGCATCCGTGACGTCCCCCTCCGCGGAGGCGTCCGGCTCGCCGTCGGTCTCGCAGTCGCCGACGGGCGAGGAGTCGGCGGAGGCGGAGGACGAGCCCGGCGAGGCGACCTCGTCGGCGCCCGCGGGCACCTCCTCGGCAGACCCGGCGACGGGCCGACCGCCGGAGCCCCCGGCCCGGCCGGACGCCACGGCCGACCCGGACGACCCTGACCCGGCCCCCACGAAGCCCGAACCGGATCCCGAACCGGAGCCGGAGCCGGAGCCGGAACCCTCGGAGACCTGCGACCGCTTCCTGTGGTGGTGCACCTGACGGCCGCTCACTCCCGGCCTTCGGCCGCCGTCCCTTCGGTGTCCAGCATCGTCCGCAGAATGTCGCGCAGGGAGCGGCGTTCCTCGTCCGTGAGGGCGGCCAGCGGCTCGCGGGCGAAGCGCAGCGACTCGCGCAGGCCGCGGGCCACCCTGCGGCCCTCCCGCGTCGCCGCCGCCACCTTCACCCGGCGGTCCGCCGGGTCCGGGCGGCGCTCGGCCAGACCACGGGCCTCCAGGCGGTCGACGATGCCGGTGACGTTCGACGGCTCGCACTTCAGGCGGTGGGCGAGCTTCCTCATCGGCAGGGGCTCCAGGCAGAGCAGGCTCAGGAGCCGGGCCTGCGCGCCGGTGAGGTCGTGTCCGGCCGCCGCCTCCTCGTACTCCTCGTGGTAGCGGGCCACCACCGAGCCGATGAGGCCGACGACCTCCAGGGTCAGGTCGTCGGGGCGTCCGGGGGAACTGGGTGTGGCGGCCATGCCCTCAGGGTACCCACATGCTTGACATCCTGAAATATTCAACGGCATGGTTGTTTCAGGTGATGAAACATTTCGAGGAGAGGCCCCACCCCATGTCCGACACCCCCACACTCCCCGCCACCGGCCGTGAATGGCACCTGGCGAGCCGGCCCGTAGGCCGGCCGAAGCCCGAGGACTTCGCCCTGGTCGAGGCGGAGATCCCCACGCCGGGGGAGGGCCAGGTGCTGGTGCGGAACACGTACCTCTCCGTCGATCCCTACATGCGCGGCCGGATGAGTGACGCCAAGTCCTACGTGGCGCCGTATGCGGTGGGCGAGGTCATGCAGGGCGGTGCCGTCGGTGAGGTCGTCGCCTCCGGCGCGGAAGGGCTGGCCGTCGGCGACCACGTGCTGCACGGCCTCGGCTGGCGCGAGTACGCGCTGGTGGACGCCAAGGGCGCCGTCAAGGTGGACGCCGGCGCCGCGCCGCTCTCCACCTACCTGGGCGTGCTGGGCATGCCGGGATTCACCGCGTACGCGGGACTGCTGCGCGTCGCCGCGCTCAAGGAGGGCGACACCGTCTTCGTGTCCGGCGCCGCTGGTGCCGTCGGCAGCCAGGTGGGGCAGCTCGCGAAGCTCAAGGGCGCCTCGCGGGTGATCGGCTCCGCCGGATCCGACGAGAAGGTCGCCCTGCTCGTCGAGGAGTACGGATTCGACGCCGCGTTCAACTACAAGAACGGCCCGGTGAGCCGGCAGCTGCGCGAAGCCGCGCCGGACGGCATCGACGTCTACTTCGACAACGTCGGCGGGGACCACCTGGAGGCCGCGATCGGTTCGCTGAACCGGGGCGGACGGATCGCCGTGTGCGGGATGATCTCCGTCTACAACAACACGGAGCCGGCGCCGGGCCCGCGCAACCTCGCCCGCCTCATCCAGACCCGGGGCCGCATCGAGGGCTTCCTGGTGAGCGACCACAACGACCTGCGGCCGGACTTCGTGCGGGAGGTCGGCGGCTGGATCGCCTCGGGCGAGCTCAAGTACCGGGAGACCGTCGTCGAGGGTATCGAGAACAACCTCGAGGCGTTCCTGGGCGTCCTGCGGGGCGACAACACCGGAAAGATGATCGTCAAGCTCTGACGCCGGAGCCTGAGGGTGGCGCCCGGCCGATGACCGGCCGGGCGTCGGCCGACGACACGCCGACGACGGGCCCCTATAGTTCCCCCATGCGCGATCTTGGGGTGGGTTTCCGGTATCTCCTGAAGGGCCAGCGCTGGGTCGCCCGGCACGGCAAGCAGTACGGTTTCGGCCTGCTGCCGGGACTGATCACGCTGGTGCTCTACGTGGCGGCGCTGCTCGCGCTGGCCATGTGGGGAGCGGGCTTCGTCGGCTGGGCGACACCGTTCGCGGACGACTGGTCCAGCCCCTGGCTCGGACTGTTCCGCGGACTGCTCACCGTCCTCCTCTTCGCGCTCGGCCTGCTGCTCTCCGTCATCACCTTCACCGCCGTGACCCTGCTCATCGGCCAGCCCTTCTACGACAGCCTCTCCGAGAAGGTCGACCGGGACGTCTCGCCCGACGGCACCGCCCCCGAGTCCGATCTGCCGCTGTGGCGGGATCTGTGGATCTCCGGCCGGGACAGCCTCCGCATCGTCGTACGGGCCCTGCTCTGGGCGGTGCTGCTCTTCGCGCTCGGGTTCGTCCCGTTCGTCGGGCAGACCGTCGTACCGGTGATCGGGTTCATGGTCACCGGGTTCTTCCTCACGGAGGAGCTGACGGCGGTGGCCCTGCAACGGCGCGGGGTCGAGCTGCGGGCGCGGCTGGCCCTGCTGAGGGGCCGCAAGGCCCTTGTCTGGGGCTTCGGCACGCCGCTGGGACTGGCCTACCTCGTCCCGTTCGTCGCCGTGTTCCTGATGCCGGGCGCGGTCGCCGGCGCCACCCTCATGGCACGGGACCTGCTCGGCGAGGAGACCAGGGACGGCGACGCCGCCGAGACGCCGGGCGTGCCGTCGCAGCCGTCTCCGTCGATCAGCCGGACGGACACTGAGAGTGGGACGAGGTGACCACATCGTGTCCCTTTGTGAAGGATTCGTACGAACTCTCGATCGAATGCCCGATCGCGGACCGCGGGATCGCTATGACGATTACCGTCTGAATCGGGGTAGCTCCCGTCGGCCGGGGTATCCCTCTGCATGAGCAGCCCCGGCCCGGGACCCTGACCCCGGGCCGGGGCTCATGTGCGTCACCCCGGCCGGGCCCGGGCGAGCGGGCCCCGCTAACGCACCGCGAAGCCGTACACCGTCTCCGAGCGGAACGTCCCGCCCGGCCGCAGGACCGTGCTCGGGAAGCCGGGCCGGTTCGGGGAGTCCGGGAAGTGCTGCGTCTCCAGCGCGATGCCGGCGCCGGGAGCGAAGGGCTCCCCGATGTGGTCGGCGGTGTAGACCTGCATCCCGGGTTCGGTGGTCGCCACCGTGAGCACCCGCCCGGAGCCCGGGCCGTACAGTTCGGCGACCTCCACCGGTGTCGGTGTCACCCCCTTGTCGAGCACGTAATTGTGGTCGTACCCGGTGCCGGTCCTGCGCGCCTCGCGGAAGTCGAAGCGGGTGCCGGTCACGTCCTGGTGGTCGCCGGCCGGGATCAGATCCGCGTCGACGGGGGTGAAGCGGGAGGCGGCGAGCCGCAGTTCGTGCCCGGCCGCGATCCCGGTCCCGGCCCCGGATCCGGCACCGGACCCGGTTCCGGCCAGGTTCCAGTACGAGTGGTTCGTCGGGTTCACCACCGTCGGCGCGTCCGTCACCGCCTCGTACCCGATCCCCAGCGCGCCCCGCTCGTCCAGGGTGTACGTCACCGACATCTCCAGGCGGCCCGGGAAGCCCTCCTCGCCGTCCGCGGAGACCAGGGTGAGGCGCAGACCGTGAGCCACCGGCGTCACGTCCCACACGCGCTTGTCGAAGCCCCGCTCACCGCCGTGCAGCGAGTTCGGACCGTTGTTCGGGGCGAGCGTGTGGACCCGGCCGTCCAGCGGGAAGCGGGCGCCCGCGATGCGGTTGGCGTACCGCCCGATCAGGGCGCCCAAGTACGGCCCCGGATGGGCGAGATAGTCGTCCAGGCCGGAAAAGCCCAGCACCACGTTCCCGGACCGCCCCTCCCGGTCCGGCACCTCGACGGCCTGCACGATCCCGCCGTACGACAGCACCCGTACGCGTACGCCGGCCCGCTCCAGGGTCCAGCGGTGCACCGGAGTGCCGTCGGAAAGTGTGCCGAAGAGTTCGTTCATGTGCGAAACAATAAGTCACGGCTTCGCCGCCGTGACCGTACGGTGGGCGATCTCCGCCAGCCGGGCCTGGCCGTCGATGCTGGGGTGGAACCAGTCCCAGCGGCTCAACTGCGTGGTGCCGAACCTGTACTCGTACACCGCCCCGCCGTCGTAGCGGCACCGGTCGTCCTCGGCGCATACCTCCTCCAGCGCCTTGTTGTACTCCTCCACCCGGTCCTGCACTGTCGCGCGCCGCTCGTTCGCCGCCGCGTCCAGAGCGTCCGGATCGCCCAGCATCGACGGGCAGATGCCGAGCTTCCACACCTGCTTGCCCATCTCGCTGGTCCGCCCCTGCGCCCACAGCCGTTTCAGGTCCGGCACGCTCGCCACGTACACCTGGGCCTTGGGCAGCGCCTTGCGCAGGGTGCGTATCGCTTCCTCGAAGTCCGCGCGGAAGCCGGCCACCGGCGTCATCGCCGACGTGGTGGCCCGGCAGGCGTCGTTGGCCCCGGCCATCACCGCCACCAACTCCGGCTTCCGGCCCACCGCCAGGGCCATCTGACCGGGCAGGTCCGCCATCCGCGCCCCGGTGACCGCGTAGTTCCAGCTCCGCTCGGCAGCCCCCGCCGGGCCCAGCAGCCGCACCGCCAGACTGTCGACCTTCTCGCTGCCGCCCGTCGCCCACGACACCTCGGGACAGTCCGTCAACACCGCGCACGCGTCGAAACCGGTCGTGATCGAATCGCCCACGGCGGCCACGGAGGCGGGGCTGGTGTCCCAGACCGGAGTGGGCGACGGGGCCGGCGCGGCCTTCTTCGCCCCGGTGCCGGACGGAGCGGCCTCGTCACCGCCGACGGCGTCGCAGCCGGCGGCCCCCAGTACGGCGGCGGCCGCCACGGCGGCGAGCACGGCCCGCGAACGGCCGCCCCGCTTCGGCCCCTTCCACCGTGTCCCCTGGTCCATCCCACAGCCTCCCCGCACATCGGTCACCGTCCCCCATGCATAACAACGCACGGGAGTTCCCGCCTGCCCGGGCGGTCCGCCCGGCGGTCCGCCCGGGCAGAACGGCTCAGACGGAACGGCGTATATGGAACGGCTCACATGATCTTGGGCCGGCGCCCCTGGGTTGTCGGCCTGCCGGGTGAATGGCGGCGATTTCCGGGTACCGGGACGGACGGTACGTCACACTCCTTCCCCCGCCACACGGTAGCCTCGGCCACAACGTGGTCCTCCCGGCCACCCGCTGATCGGCCCTTTCCGACCTGTCCCGCTCTGCCCGGAGGTTCCGGTGACGACACGTGGAGTCCTGTACGTGCACTCCGCGCCGCGTGCGCTGTGCCCACACGTCGAGTGGGCCGTCGCGGGGGTGCTCGGCGTGCGCGTCAGCCTGGACTGGATCCGGCAGCCCGCCGCTCCCGGCACCTGGCGCTCGGAGTTCTCCTTCAAGGGCCAGGCCGGCACCGCCTCCAAGCTCGCCTCGGCGCTGCGCGGATGGCAGTTGCTGCGCTTCGAGGTCACCTCGGAGCCCTGCCCCACCGCCGAGGGTGAGCGCTACAGCTGCACCCCCGACCTCGGCATCTTCCACGCCGTCACCGGCATGCACGGCGACATCATGATCCCCGAGGACCGGCTGCGCGCCGCCCTGGCCAGGTCCCAGCACGGCGAGACCGACCTGGAGGCCGAGATCGCCAAGCTCCTCGGCAAGCCCTGGGACGACGAACTGGAACCGTTCCGCTACGCGGGCGAGGGTGCCCCGGTCCGCTGGCTCCACCAGGTCGTCTGACCGCGCCGGAACCCAGCCCCACCCCATACCTCCGTGCTCCGTACCCGGTACCTCCGCGCTCCGTCCAGGTATTCCCGTGCTCCGTCCAGGTACCCCCGTACTCCGTCTGGGTACCCCCGTACTCCGTCTGGGTACCCCCGTACTCCGTCTGGGTACCCCCGTACGGTGTACTTCCGCTCTCCCCGACACGCCGAAGGGCCCCACCCGGTGGGTGGGGCCCTTCGCACGTACGCACCCGGCGTACCGGCGTCGGTCAGACCGACCGGAACGCCAGCACCACGTTGTGCCCGCCGAACCCGAACGAGTCGTTGAGGGCGGCGATGCGGCCCTCGACGGGCAGCTTGCGCGCCTCGCCGCGGACCACGTCCGCGTTCGCCTCGGCCTCGGGGTCGATGGTGTCGAGGTTGATGGTCGGCGGAGCCACCCGGTGGTACAGCGCGAGCACCGTCGCCACCGACTCCACGCCACCGGCGCCACCGAGCAGGTGCCCGGTCATCGACTTGGTCGCGGAGACCGCCATGTGGTCGACGTCGTCGCCGAACACCTTGCGCAGCGCCTTCAGTTCGGCGATGTCACCGGCCGGCGTCGAGGTGGCGTGCGCGTTGACGTGCACGATCTCGGACGGGTCCAGGTCGTTGGCGTCCATCAGGTTCTGCAGGGCGTGCGAGATGCCGCGGCCCTCCGGCTCCGGCTGCACGATGTCGTGGCCGTCGGCCGAGATGCCCTGGCCGACCGCCTCCGCGTAGACGCGGGCGCCGCGCGCGGCGGCGTGCTCGGCGGACTCCAGGACGATCACGCCCGCGCCCTCGCCGAGGACGAAGCCGTCCCGGCCGACGTCGTACGGCCGCGAGGCGCCCTGCGGGTCGTCGTTGTTCTTGGACATCGCCATCATGTTGCCGAACGCGGCGATCGGCAGCGGGTGGATCGCCGCCTCCGTGCCCCCCGCGACGACGACGTCGGCACGGCCGGAACGGATCATCTCGATGGCGTAGCCGATGGCCTCCGCGCCCGAGGCGCAGGCCGAGACGGGGGTGTGCACACCCGCCTGGGCGCCCACGAGCAGGCCGACGTTGGCCGACGGGCCGTTCGGCATCAGCATGGGGACGGTGTGCGGGGAGACGCGGCGGACGCCCTTCTCCTTCAGCACGTCGTACTGGTCGAGCAGGGTCGTCACGCCACCGATACCGGAGGCGATGACCGTGCCCAGCCGCTCCGGGGCGACGTTCGGGTCCTCACCGGCCCTGCCCTCGAAGCCGGCGTCGGCCCACGCCTCCTTGGCCGCGACCAGCGCGAACTGCGCCGAGCGGTCCAGGCGGCGGGCCTGCGGCCGCGGGATGGTCTCAGTGGGTTCCACGGCCACGGGGGCCGCGATACGGACCGCCTGGTCGGCGGCCCACTCCTGGGTCAGGGGCTTGACTCCGGAACGTCCGGCGATCAGACCCTCCCAGGTCGAGGCCGCGTCGCCACCCAGCGGTGTGGTTGCGCCGATACCGGTGACGACCACAGTGCGATTGGTCGAGCTCATCGGAATTCTTTCTCCAACGGATACGAGGATTCGTACGGCGCCACCGCCGGGCGGCGGGGCCGGGGACTCCCGGCCCCGGGCCTTCCGTCCGGATCATGCCGGGCTCGGCATGATCCGGACGGAAGGACCGGCAGCGCTCAGGCCTGGTGCTTGAGGATGTACTCGGTGGCGTCGCCGACGGTCTTGAGGTTCTTGACGTCGTCGTCCGGGATCTTGACGTCGAAGCGCTCTTCGGCGGCGACGACGACCTCGACCATGGACAGCGAGTCGACGTCCAGGTCGTCGGTGAAGGACTTGTCCAGCTGGACGTCCTCAACCGGGATGCCGGCGATCTCGTTCACGATCTCCGCGAGACCGGCGACGATCTCTTCCTGAGTGGCGGCCATGATGGCGCTCCTTCGCTGTGATTCCTGAGGGTGTGGCGCCCGCCGCGACAGCGGCGGGTGGTGCGGTTCTCCGTACTGCCGGACCGGGTGATCCGGCACGGAGTGCCTAGGGGAGAGTAACGACCGTTGCGGCGTAGACGAGACCCGCCCCGAAGCCGATGACGAGCGCGGTGTCGCCGCTCTTCGCATCGCCGGTCGCCAGAAGCCGCTCCATCGCGAGCGGGATCGAGGCGGCCGAGGTGTTGCCGGTGGTACGGATGTCACGGGCGACCGTGACATGTTCCGGCAGTTTGAGGGTCTTCACCATCGAGTCGATGATCCGCACATTGGCCTGGTGCGGGATGAAGACGTCCAGCTCGTCCGAGGTGATCCCGGCCGCGTCCAGCGCCTGCTGGGCGACCTTCGCCATCTCGAACACGGCCCAGCGGAACACCGCCTGGCCCTCCTGCGTGATCGCGGGGAACTTCTCGACCTCGCCGTCGCGGTAGTCCGTCCACGCCACGGTCTGCTTGATGACCTCGGACTTGTCGCCCTCCGAGCCCCACACGGTCGGGCCGATCGCGGGCTCCTGGGACGGACCGACGACGACCGCGCCCGCGCCGTCACCGAACAGGAAGGCGGTGGCCCGGTCCTCCAGGTCGGTCAGGTCGCTCAGCCGCTCCACACCGATGACGAGCACGTACTCGGCGGAACCCTCCACCACCATGCCCTTGGCGAGGGTGAGGCCGTAGCCGAAGCCCGCGCAGCCCGCCGAGATGTCGAAGGCGGCGGCCTTGTCCGTGCCCAGCAGGTGGGCGATCTCGGTGGCCACGGCCGGGGTCTGCTTGAAGTGCGACACGGTCGAGACGACCACGGCGCCGATCTGTCCGGCGTCGATGCCCGCGTCCGCGATCGCCTTGCCCGACGCCTCGACGGACATCGCCGCGACGGTCTCCTCGGGCGACGCCCAGTGCCGCGTCTCGATCCCGGAACGCGAGCGGATCCATTCGTCGGACGAGTCGATCGTCTCCAGGATCACCTCGTTCGGCACGACCCGGGTGGGCCGGTAGCCGCCCACACCCAGGATGCGGGCGTACGGGGCACCCTTACTGGGCTTGATCTTCGCCATGCGGATTCTGCTCCTAAGGGCGTCAGGCGTGCTCGGCTACGAGCTCGCGGGCGGCGTCGAGGTCGGCGGGGGTCTTCAGGGCGAGCGTCGCGACGCCGGGCAGGGCACGCTTGGCGAGGCCGGTCAGGGTCCCCCCGGGGCACACCTCGATCAGCGCGGTCACCCCGAGCTCCTTGAACGTCTCCATGCACAGGTCCCAGCGCACCGGGTTCGCCACCTGGCCCACCAGGCGCTCCAGCACCCCGGCACCGGTCGCGACCGTCGCACCGTCCTTGTTCGACACGTAGACGGCCTTCGGGTCGCCCGGTGTCAGGTCCTCGGCCGCCTTCGCCAGCGTGTCGACGGCGGGGCCCATGTGGTGCGTGTGGAAGGCGCCGGCCACCTTGAGCGCGACGACCCGACGCACGCCCTGAGGCTTGTCCGCCTCCAGCGCGGCCAGTTGCTCCTTGGTGCCGGCCGCCACGATCTGGCCCGCGCCGTTGATGTTCGCCGGGGTCAGCCCCAGCTTCTCCAGGTGTGCGACGGTGACGTCCGGGTCGCCGCCGAGCAGCGCCGCCATGCCGGTCTCGGTGACCGCGGCGGCGTCGGCCATGGCCAGACCCCGCTTGCGGACCAGGCTCAGCGCGGCCGTGTCGTCGAGGACCCCCGCGAACGCGGCCGCGGTGAACTCACCGACGCTGTGCCCGGCGACCGCGCCGGGCGCGAGCCGCGCCACCGCCGAGGCGGTGTCGTCCGCACCGGCACCCAGCGCCGAGACGGACAGCAGCCCGGCCGCGACCAGCAGCGGCTGGGCGACGGCCGTGTCGCGGATCGCGTCCGCGTCGGCCCCGGTGCCGTAGTGGGCGAGGTCGAGTCCGATGGCGTCGGACCAGGCGGCGACGCGGTCCGCGGCACCGGGGAGGTCGAGCCATTCAGTCAGGAAGCCGGGCGTCTGAGCGCCCTGGCCGGGAGCGACGAGTACGAGCACTCTCACACTCTCTCTTGACGACGGCCGAAGCCGCCCGTGAGGACAGGGACGAAGAACACGAGGGGGTTTTGTGGAACCCCGACAAGAGGCTAGAGCTGGAGATCGCCGTCGACCAGACGCCCCAGGATCAGCGCGACCCGCAGTGTGAACGCAGAGCGTACATCGGAGGGTGACCATCCGGTGACGTCCGTCACACGTCGGAGCCGGTAACGCACGGTATTGGGGTGCACGAACAGCATTCGGGCGGCCCCCTCGAGGCTGCTCGCCTGCTCCAGATAGACGCTGAGGGTCTCCAGCAGCGCGGCCCCGGTCTCCTCGAGCGGTCTGTAGATCTCCTCCACCAACTGCTCACGGGCCGAGGTGTCACCGGAGATCGCCCGCTCCGGCAGCAGATCGTCGGCCAGTACCGGGCGCGGCGCGTCCTGCCAGGCGGAACACGCCTTCAGGCCCGCCGCGGCGGCCTGCGCGGACCGGGTCGCCGCCTGGAGGTCCGGCACCACCGGGCCCGCCACCACCGGCCCCTGCGCGTACGGCCCGATCAGCGACTTGGCCACGGCCAGCGGATTGTCGCTGCCGCCCGCGATCACCACCAGCCGGTTCCCCAGCACCCCCGTCAGCACCTGGAGCTTGGCGTGCCGGGCGGCCCGCCGGATCGCCTCCACGGTCAGCTCCGAGTCGCCGTCGGGCGCGGTGCCGAGCAGCACGCACACATGCTCCGGCGAGTTCCACCCCAGGGCGGCGGCCCGCGACACGGCACCCTCGTCGGCCTCGCCGCTGAGCACCGCGTTCACGACCAGCGACTCCAGCCGCGCGTCCCAGGCGCCCCGCGCCTCGGCCGCCTGCGCGTACACCTGGGCGGTGGCGAACGCGATCTCCCGCGCGTACACCAGGAGCGCCTCGCGCAGCACCGACTCGTCGCCCGGCGCGGCCACCTCGTCGATGGCCGTCTCCATGACCTCGATGGTGGTACGCACCATCTCCACGGTCTGCCGCAGCGTGATGGCCCGGGTCAGCTCGCGCGGCGCGGTCCCGAAGACGTCGGTGGAGATGGCCTGCGGTGCCTCGGGGCGCCGGAACCACTCGGTGAAGGCGGCGATGCCCGCCTGGGCGACCAACCCGATCCAGGAACGGTTCTCCGGTGGCATCGCCCGGTACCAGGGCAGCGTCTCGTCCATCCGCAGGATGGCCTGCGCGGCGAGGTGGCCGGACGACTTCTCCAGCCGCTTCAGCGTCGCGGGATGCGGATGGGCGGGGCCTGCCGGGGTCTCGGGCATGCTGGTTTCGGGTTCGGGCACGGTGACAAGACTGCCTCATCCGGACACCGGAACGCGTCGCCGGGTCTCCCGCGGGGGGCCCGGGGGTCTCGCACCGGGTTTCCCACCGGGGCCCGGGGGGTCTCGCGCCGGGGCTACCGTGGACCGCGTGACCGACGTACGGCGCGCGCACGAGCGCTTCCAGGGCGGCGATCCGGCGGCCGGGATCGAGAGCCGGCACGCCTTCTCCTTCGGCCCGCACTACGACCCCGACCACCTGCGCTTCGGCGCGGTGATCGCCTGCAACGAGGAGCGGCTCGCCCCCGGCGCCGGCTTCGACGAGCATCCGCACAGCCACACCGAGATCGTGACGTGGGTGGTGGAGGGCGAGCTGACCCACCGTGACTCCACCGGCCACGAGACACTCGTCCGCCCCGGCGACGTCCAGCGCCTGAGCGCCGCCTCCGGCGTACGGCACGTGGAACGCAACGCGGGCTCCGGACCCCTGACCTTCCTCCAGATGTGGCTGGCCCCGCTGGAACCCGGCGGCGACCCCTTCTACGAGGTGGTCCGCGGCATAGCCGACTCCACCCCGTACGCCCTCCCGGAGGCGGGTGCCATGCTCCACGTCCGCCGCCTGACGGCGGGGGAGCGGACAGCGATCCCGGGCGCGGCGTACGTATACATCCACGTCGTGCGCGGCGAGGTGGATCTGGACGGCGGGCGGCTGGGGCCGGGGGACGCCTCCCGCCTCACGGACACGAAGGACGCCGAAGCGGTCGCCGTGACCACGTCCGAGCTGCTGCTGTGGGAGATGCGCGGCACGTGAACCGGCGCACCGGCGCCGACTCCTCGGCCTCCCGGCTCAGCGGCGGCGGGCGGACGCTGCCGTACCCTTCCGACGTGACGCAGCACCCCCTGCCGGACCGGCCGCGGCCCACGAGTGAGCGACGCCGGCCCGCGAATGAAGAGCGGCGGCCCGCGAACGACGGGCCGAAGGCCGCCGCCCGCAACCGTGCCGCGCTGGTCGCCGCCGCCCGGGAGATCTACGCGGAGCACGGCCTGGACGCCCCGCTGTCCGCGATCGCCCGCCGGGCCGGCGTCGGGCAGGGCGTCCTGTACCGGCACTTCCCCGACCGGGCCGCCGTGACGACAGCCGTACTGGAGGAGAACGTCCGCCAGGTCGAGCAGGCGGCCGCGGCCGAGGACGCGACCCTCGCCGGTGTGCTCGGTGTGCTGACCTGGCACCTGAAGGAGTCGGCCGCGTTCATCGGCCTCCTGCACGCCGACGGATCGGACCGCCGCTCCGGCGTCCGCGCGCACGCCCTGGCCCTGTCCCGGCGGGTCGAACTAGCCCTGCGCGCCCACCTGCCCGACGACGGCGGCCACCGGCTGAGCGCGGCGGACGACCTCATGCTCGCCGTCGCCATGGTCTCCGGCGCCGTCACCGGCCCCTCCCGCGAGGGGCGGGAGCGCAGGGCGCTGGCGGCCTGGCGGCTCCTCGGCGTCGAGGTGGGACCGGTGCGGCCCTTCGGCGGCTAGGCGTCCGGGGCCGTCAGCCGCCGTTGGACTGACGGGTGCCCTTCGCCAGCGCGTCGAAGGTGTACAGGTATCCGCCCGCGGGCCCGCTGACGGTCATGTACGCCTTGGTCCCGCCAGGCGTGATCGCCACGTTCGTCGCCGACTCCAGGCCCTCGGCGGCGCGGGCGGGCACCTCGACGGTCGCCAGGCGCTCACCGTGCCGGTCGTACACGACCATCGCGGGCCGGCCGTGCAGCGCCTGGTAGAGGTTGCCGTCCGCGTCCACGGCGATCGAGTCGGTCTGCGCGATCCCGCCGTCGACCCGGACGGCGGTGTGCCGGGCCGTGACCCCGCCCTTCCCGCCGACGGGGAGGTACGAGATCCGGTTCTCCGTCAGCTCGCTGAACCACAGCCCGCGGTACTCCGCGTCGAACGAGACCCCGTTCGTCGCGGCGAGGCCGTCGGCCAGCACGGTGACCTCCTCGCCGTCGCGGTCGATCCGCACCACCCGGCCGAGCGCCTTGCCCTCGGTCAGGCCGCGCGAGTCGCTGACGTACAGGTTGCCGTCCTCGTCGAAGGCGATGTCGTCGGGGTTCATCGGCGCCCCGTCGACCTTGCCGGAGAAGAAGGTCCGCAGGTCGCTGCCGTCCGGGTCGTCCGGGTTCAGGCTCACGACCTCGCCGTGCGCGAAGTCGGTCAGGTAGAGCCGTCCGTCGTACGGGCTGAACTGCGCCGAGGTGTATGCCCCGCGCCCATCGGTGTGGACCGTGCGCTTCGTCTTCTTGCGGACGTCGACGCGCATCACCTTCGGCTCGCCCTCGGGCGCGGTGACGTCGACGACGAACAGGTCGCCGTCCGCACCGAAGGCCGGCCCCTCCAGCAGCGTCATCCCGGTCTGCTCGTGCACCTCCGTCAGCTGCATCACCTGCTGCGCGCGAAGGGCCCGCCCGCCCGCGCCGGGAGCCCCGGCCGTCTGCTCACCGGCGTCACCCGTCTGCGTACCGCATCCGGTGAGGGTTAGGGAGCCGATGGCGGCGAGCACGGCGAGGGAGCGAAGAGGGAGTCGTCGCATGGGGGGTCACTCTTCCTGTCGGCTGTGTGTGTGGGGGGAGTGGGGTCGAGGGTGCCGGGGGCAGTGGGGCGGAGACGGGCCAGTACGCGCCACCGCGCGTCCGAATCCCAACCGGACAGCGCTGTCCGGTAGTTGTTACCGTAGCGGAGCCGACGACCGCACAGGTCGACGCGGCCGGAACGACAGAGGATTGAGGCAGGTCCCCCCACATGACGATCCCTCACATGGCGATCCCCCATATGGCGCCCCACCAGGCCCCGTCCCGCGAGGAGCTGGACGTGCTGAGGCAGCGCTACCGCTCCGAGCGCGAGCGACGCGTGCGCCCGGACGGCACCACCCAGTACCAGGCCCCCGAAGCCGAGTTCGGCTACTACGCCGCCGACCCGTATGCCGGTGAAGTCGTTGAGCGGGAGCCACTGCACGACACCGTCGACGTCGCCGTGGTCGGCGGCGGATTCGGCGGCATCCTCGCCGGGGCGCGGATGCGGCAGCAGGGCGTGGAGTCCGTCCGCATCGTCGAGACGGGCGGCGACTTCGGGGGCACCTGGTACTGGAACCGGTACCCGGGCATCCACTGCGACATCGAGTCGCACGTGTACCTGCCGATGCTCGACGAGACCGGATACGTCCCGGAGTGGAAGTACGCCCCCGGCGAGGAGATCCGCCGCCACGCGGTGCGCGTCGCCCGGCAGTTCGACCTCTACGAGAGCGCCCTGTTCTCCACCTCGGTCACCTCACTGACCTGGGACGAGGACACCGGGACGTGGACCGTGACCACCGACCGCGGCGACGCGTTCCGGGCCACGTACGTCGTCACCTCCACCGGCACCCTCTCCACACCGAAGCTCCCCGGGATCCCCGGCGTCCAGGACTTCAAGGGGCACACCTTCCACACCTCGCGGTGGGACTACGCCTACACCGGCGGCACCCCGGACGGCGGCATGACGGGCCTCGCGGACAAGCGGGTGGGCGTCGTCGGCACCGGCGCCACCGGCATCCAGGCCATCCCGATGCTGGCCGAGGACGCCGCACACGTCTACGTCTTCCAGCGCACCCCCTCCACCGTGGACGTCCGCGCCAACCGCCGCACCACCGCCCGGGACGTCGGCGCCGACCGTGAGGGCTGGGCGCGCGAGCGCCGCGAGAACTACCTCCGCATCGTCTCCGGCGAACCGGCCGACCAGGACCTCGTCGCCGACCGCTGGACCGAATCGGCCGGCCTCCTGGAGAAGCTCCTGCCGAGTTTCCGCCGCCAGGACGACCGGGAGGCCTTCGAAGCGGCCTACGAGGCGGCCGACGCCGCCAAGATGAACGATCTCCGCGCCCGCGTCGAGCAGACCGTCACCGACCCGGACACGGCGGAGAAGCTCAAGCCCTGGTACCGGTACGCCTGCAAGCGCCCCACCTTCTCCGACAAGTACTACCAGGCCTTCAACCGCGACAACGTCACCCTGGTCGACACCGCCGACACCCACGGCATCGAGCGCGTCACCGAGACCGGCGTGGTCGTCGACGGCACGACGTACGACCTCGACTGCCTGATCTTCGCCACGGGTTTCTCCGTCGGCACCTCCGGCGTCCTCTCCGGCAGGCTCCCCGTCCACGGCCGGGGAGGCACCCAACTCCTGCACGCCTGGGCGCGGCAGGGCCCGCGCACCCTGCACGGCTTCACCAGCAACGGCTTCCCCAACCTGATCCAGATGGGCTCGCTGCAGAACGCCAGCAGCGTCAACTTCACCCACATCCTGGACGAACAGGCCGTCCACGCCGCCGCGTTGGTCGCCGCCGCCGAAGCGGGCGGCGCGCTCGTCGAACCACCCCGCGAGATCGAGGACGCCTGGCTCGCCACCCTGGCCATGGACGCCCCCGACCACGAGTGGTTCCACGCCGAGTGCACCCCCGGCTACTACAACCGCGAAGGCCGGGGCCGCCCCAACGGCCCCACCGCCTACCCCCACGGCGCCCACGCCTTCCACCACCTTCTCGAGCAGTGGCGCGAGGACTCGATCGACGACATCCTCCAGCCCAGGACACCTGCCGGGGAGCGCTGAGCGGGTGGGGGAGGGAGATGCTGCGGCGCTATGAAGTACGCCGGTTCGCGCGCCCCGCGGTGCGGGCGGCGCGGTAGGCCCGGGCCGGGTCGGCGGACGGGCCGGGGACGGGTTGCCAGATGCCGTACGGGGCGCGGTAGGGGTGCCAGCGCCCGTCCGGTCCGTACCTGAGCTGGATGCCGGCGGCGTCGTCGGTGAGCCGGTTGTGTTCGCACGCGATGGGGGCCGTGGCGGCGGGGCGCAGCGACTGGATGCGGGCCTGGGCGTCGGCGAGGACGTCGTGGCCGACGGTGAACGGCTCGAGGTAGGCGGCTGCTCCGGCCGGTCCGCCGTGGGTGTGGGCGAGTCGGTAGTGGCCCATGCCGACGAGGTCCAGGCCGAGACGGTCCATGGCGGCCTGCCGGAACGGCGCCCCGTGCGGCAGGGCCAGGAAGCGCGCGATGTCGCCGCCGGGGTCGGAGCAGGGGGCGGAGCCGGGGTTACCGCTGGGGCCGCTGCCGGAACCGGCCGGGAGTTCCTGCCCGTCGAGGAGGGCACCGTTGAGCAGGGCGCCGTCGAGAAGGGCTCCGGCGCGGTGGGCGGCGTCCGCCGCCAGCGCGTCCAGGGCCTCGGCCGCGGGCAGCGGGGCGGGGGGCGCGGCGAGCGAACCGGCCGGTACCGGGCGTGCCCCGGTGAGATCGAGGTCGACCGGGCCGGGGACCGGCGGGGCGGGCGGGCTCGGCGGGGTCGACTCTGTGGCCTGTGCCTGTGCCTGTGCCTGTGCCTGGGCTGGGACCGGGGCCGTGGCGGTGGGTGGGGGCCCGGACTCTGGTGTCCCGGGCACCGGGATTTTGGACACCGGGGTTCCGGGCATCGGGTCCCGTGCCTGCCCGGGGTCCGTGCCGCTCGCGCGCAGGCGCTTCTTCACGTGCTGGTGGGGGCGGCCGCGCAGGGTGAACAGGGGGGCGGGCGTGGTGCGCAGCCGGTCGGTGAGGAGCATGCCGAGGGCGACGGAGTGCGGGCACGCGGCGTCGGCGGCTTCGGGAGCGCAGGTGCAGGTGTGGGAGATGTCCTCCGGACCGGGGACGAGGGGGACGCCGCCGGTGTGTGCCGGATCGGTGAGCCGGTCGCTGACGGCGGCGGTTCCGGCGACGGCCACGGCGTCGGGACGTGCGCGGAGCGCGGTTTCGACGCGGTCCCAGTCGGCGTCCGTGAGTTCGGTGACGAGCAGCCGGGGCCGGGCGACGCGACCGCCGGGCAGGGGGAACTTGGTCGTGGCGAAGCCCCGGTTGACGTTGAGCGTGCCCGCCTCCCCGTCGAGGAGCAGGCGCCGTGCCGCGTCGAGGAGCGCGGTGTCCCCGGCGGCCCGGGTGAGGGCGGCGAGGAGGGAAGCGGTCAGGGCATGGGCCCATCCGACGGTGGTGTGCGGCTCGCTCACCGGTGTTCCCCCAGGGCCACGAGGTCGGCCAGCTCCCGGTCGGTGAGCCGGGTGAGCGCCTGGTCTCCGCCGGTCAGGACGGCGGAGGCCAGGGTGCGCTTACGGGCGAGGAGTTCGTCGATGCGGTCCTCGACGGTGTGCCTGGTGATCAGACGGTGCACGGTCACCGTCCGGTGCTGGCCGATGCGGTGGGCGCGGTCGGTGGCCTGGTCCTCGACGGCGGCGTTCCAGCTGCGGTCGTAGTGGACGACGTGGGCGGCACGGGTGAGGGTCAGGCCGGTCCCGGCCGCTTTGAGGGACAGGACCATCACCGGGTGCCGGCCGGCCTGGAAGGCGTCGACCATACGCGTCCGCTCGGCCAGGGGCGTCGCCCCGTGCAGGAAGAGCGGGTCGTGCCCGAGGTGGGTGAGATGGGCGGTGAGCAGGCGGCCCATGGCGACGTAGCTGGTGAAGACCAGTGCGGCCTCATCGCGCGCCCGGATCGTCTCCAGCAGGTCGACGAGGGCCGCGGTCTTGGCCGAACGCGCCGTGAACGCGGGTGACTCGCCGCTGGTGGGCGGCTGTTCACGCAGGTAGTGGGCGGGATGGTTGGTGATCTGTTTCAGCGCGGTCAGGAGCTTGAAGACCAGACCGCTGCGTTCGATGCCGCGGGCGTCCTGGATCTGCCGCAGGGTCTCACGGACGACCGCCTCGTACAGGCCGGCCTGCTCGGTGGTCAGCTGCACCGGACGCGGCCGGTCGATCTTCGCCGGGAGTTCGGGGGCGATACCGGGGTCGGTCTTGCGGCGCCGGAGCAGGAACGGGGCGACGACCCGGCCCAGTTCGGCGGCCTCCACGCCGTCGGGGTTCTTCTCCGCGGCGTTCGCCCACCGGGACCGGAACACCGTCAGCGGCCCGAACAGGCCCGGGTTGGTCCAGTCGAGCAGCGCCCACAGTTCGGACAGGTTGTTCTCCACCGGGGTGCCGGTCAGCGCCAGACGGGTGGTGGAGGGCAGGGCGCGCAGCCGGCGGGCGGTGGCGGAGGCGGGGTTCTTCGCGTGCTGGGCCTCGTCGGCGACGACCAGGCCCCAACTGCGCTCGGCGAGGCGGGCGGCGTCGCGGCGCAGCAGGTCGTAGGTGGTGACCACCAGCGTGGTGTCGGTGACCGCTTCCAGCGTGCGTTCGGCGCCGTGGTAGGCGACGACCGGCAGGTGGGGGGCGAAACGGGCGGCCTCGCGACACCAGGTGGCCACGAGGGACGCCGGGCAGATCACCAGCGCCGGACCAGGGCTGCGGCGCTGGTGGTGCAGGGTGAAGGCGAGCGCGGTGAGGGTCTTGCCCAGCCCCATGTCGTCGGCGAGGAGGGCGCCGAACCCGAGGCGTGTGGTGTGCGCGAGCCAGGTCAGGGCCCGTTGCTGGTAGCCGCGCAGAGTGGCCGTCAGCCCGGCGGGCACGGGCACCGCCTCGTGATGGTGTTCGCCCTGCCGCAGCACACCGATCATGTCGGCGAGCGGTCCGGCGGGCCGGCAGGCGACCGTGTCGCCGGCGACGGCGACGGTGCCCGTCAGGGCGGCGGTCAGCGCCTGCGTCCCGGGCAGCCGGCCCAGGAGCCGGTGGCGGGCGCGGCGCTGCAGGACAGGGTCGGCCAGCACCCACTCTCCTCGGATGCGCACCAGCGGCCGGGCCGCTTCGGCGAGGGCGTCCATCTCCTCCTCGCTGAGGTCGGAGCCGTCGAGGGCGACCTGCCAGCGGAAGTCGAGCATCGCCGTCACACTGAACCGCGACCGCTCCCCTGTCGCCCCGGTCGCCCCGGTCGTCCGGCCGGGCCCGCCGTCCGCATCTCCGTCCGGCGTGCCGACGACCGCGGCCGCCGACAGGGCGGTGCGCAGTCGTTCGGGCCAGACCACCCGTACGCCCGCTTCGGCGAGTTCGGCCTCCTGCGTCAGCAGCGCGGCGATCGCGCGGGAGTGCAGGACGCACTGCCGCGGGTGCTCCTCACCGGCCAGCGCGGCCAGTGGGTCCAGGGCCGGATTCAGCCGCGCGGCCCGACGCAGGACCCGCCGTACCCGCGGCCGGACCGTGTCGGCGCCTTCTCCGCCGACGCGCGCGGCACCGGACCACACCCGGGCGGCGGCCACCTCGCCCGTTTCGTCCGGGACGGAGTCCGGGGAGGCGGAGTCCGGGGAGGCGGAGTCTGTGGAGACCGAGCCCGTGGAGGCGGAGCCTGCCGGGGCCAGGTGCAGGTCGGCGGTGAGTCGGCCGGCGGCGGCCTGCTCCTCGCCGGGCGACTGGATCCGCAGAACCAGCTGCGGGGCCGGGCCGCCGTCGACCAGGTCCTCCACATCATCCAGCCAGCCGCGCACCCTGCCCCGCGTCCCGGCGTCGACCGGGCCCGGTACGGGCGCCGTCCAGGGGCCGGCACCGCACAGGACGGCGGCAGGGGTGCGCACCAGCGCGTCGGCCACCGCGTCGCAGCAGGCGAGAAGGGACTGACGGGCGGTCGCACCGGGATGGGACAGCCCGGCACCGGGCAGTACAGGACCGGACAACGCGGCACTGGGCAATACGGCACCGGGCGGTGCCGCGGCGGCGAGCGCCGTCAACGCGTCCTCGGCGTCCGCCGGGACCGGGCCCACGCGCCACACCGCGTGCCCGCGCTCGTCGAGCGCGGGATGGACGAGCCGGGCACGGACGAGCTGCAGGGCGATGTGCACCGCCCGCTGCCAGAACACCGCGGTCGGATCCGCTCCGTCACCGGCCCGGTGCACCGCGGGCAGGCCGTCCACGAGCGGGACGTACAGGCCGGTCACCGGCAGCACACGGGAACGGGAGCCACTGTCCCGCACCCACCACACCGCCGGGCCCGCGCCCTGGGCGGGCACGAACGACACCGGGCAGCCCGCCGCGACCGCTTCGCGCACCTGGGCCGGCGAGGGGGCGGCCGGCATGGCCACGGAGCCCGCTCCCACGGAGAGCGGTCCATCCGCACCATGGCGGGCAGCGCCGATGGCATTGGGGATGCCGAGGGCGCCGGGGATGCCGAGGGCGGCAGCGCTGTCGACGGTGTCGGCGCTGTCGGCGGCGTCGATGGAGGCGAGTTTGCGCAGCAGTTTCAGCGCCGCGGCACCGCGTGCCGAGTTCTTGTCCGGGCCGACCGCGGTGACCTGGACCTGCAGGTCACTGTCCCGGTGGCGGCAGCGGTAGGTGCACTCCACGCGCGGTCCCAGGACGCGCAGCGTCGACTCGGGCTTGGTGATCGATTCCCGCTGGTAGTGCTTGTTGAGCGTCTTGACGGGATCCTGGCCCTGCGCGGGGACCGTGATGCGTACGGCCTCGGCTCGCCTGTCCTCGACCTGCGGGGCGGGCTCCGGCAGACCGGCCAGTTCGGCGAGCAGCGCGCAGCAGGCGTAGTGCTTGGCCGTCCCGCGTGACCAGGCGGTCCGTTCCGGCCCGGTCCACGTGCGCTCCGCCCGCAGCCGGGCCCGCACGCGGTGGCGGCCACCGGCGCTGTCCGGCTCCTCCTCGTAGAACAGGCCGTGTCCATCGCCGTCACCGTGCTGTTCGGCGTACCAGTGCAGCAGCCTGGCCGGAGCCGGGGGCATCGCCGCGGCACGCCGAAGTGCCGCCGTGCGGGTCTCCGTCCACTCCCTGCCCCGGGCGGTGAGGAGCAGCAGGTACAGGTCGCGGTGGCGCAGCCGTCCCGCGCCGGCCCGGCGCAGAGCCTCTTCCGCCAGCTCCGGACCGGGCCCCCGCCCCGCCGACAGGGCGCGCAGCAGGCGGTGTTCGAAGACCTCCGTCAGCATGCCCGGCAGAACCGGGCGCCCGGCTGCCCCGCCCCGGCCCGGCTCCTGGCCCGGCAGCTCGACGCCGGCCAGACCGGCCAGCAGGGCGAGCGCCGCCCGGTCCTTCGCCTCCCGGCCGGTACGAGCCTGCCGGGCGGGCCCGGTGACCTGCTCACCCACGGGCCCGACCACGGCCGCGAACACGGCACCGGTGCCGCCGTGTTCCGGTGGGACCTCGTCGTAGCGCGGAGGCGGCAGCACCTCGACCTGGGTGTGGGCGACGAGGACGTGCCGCGCCTGCTCCACATCGCCGGCCAGGACATCGATCACCGCTCGGCGCACCGGCTGCCAACCCGGTAGGTGTGCCGTCCCCAGGAGCACCAACCGCATGTCACGTGCCGTCAGCAGTCCGGAGCGCAGGCGCCGCACCGCCTCGTCGGCCACCGCGGGGTCGTCCACCGCCGACCCGACGAGTCTCTTGAGCGCCTCGTGCCACGGGTCGGCGTCAGGCGACTTCATCCCCTGACCGGTCGACGCCGCCTCCACCCGCGGACCGGCCGCAGCCGTAGAACCCACACCCACTCCCCATCGACCCGGCGTGACAGCACCGGACCTGATCACTCTGAGCAAGAATATGACTACGTTAAGCCAGGCCGCCAATATCGCCGCACCCCGGTACCGGTCGCGGCCTGCGCCAGCCCCCGGCCTGACCCTGCAACTCCCTTGCCACCAAAGCGAATCCGGCCCCAATGAGCCACAGCAATCCCACTACCCGGACCCACCCCACGGCGCCTACGCCCTCACCGATTCCTGAAGCAGTGGCGTGAGAGATGCCGTTGGCTTGCCGAACAGACGGAGACTCGGCCCGGTGAACGGTGCTGTCCAGACACCTCAGGGCTCTAGTGCGTCAAGTCCTCGTCGGTGAGCCCGTGCTTTCCCCAGCGGTTCCAGAGCGTGTGATGCCAGACGTCGGCGTCGGGGTCGGGGCGTGTCACTGGCGGCAGCGATCCTGGGCCGGTCTCGATCAGGTGCAGTAGCGACCAGGCGACGCCGTAGCAGTCGTCGGGGCCGAAGCAGGCAGCCAGAGCATGCGCCTCATCGGGTGTGACGGGTGCGGAGATGGCTTCGAGTTGTCTGAAGCGCAGGTCGACGATCTCCTCGTCGGCGTCCCGGTCGGGGAGCGGGCCGGCGACGACGAACGCCAGAACTTCGGGTCTCATCTGCGAATGATCGACTGCTGTGGGCGACCTGAGCAAGGTGCGCTGTGGCAAGTCACGCGGCAGCAGTTTCCGTCGGCCCGGAAGGTCTCGCGGAGCCGGCCTGCCTCGGCGGCGCCCCCCGGCTGGCGACCGGCCCGCTTGAGTGCGCTCTGCAGCTGTGTGCGGGTAAGCCGAGCTGCCGTGGCCGGTGTGGGGGCCGCCTTCAAGAGCTATGGGCTTCGGGACGGCAGAGGCCGTTCTTCCAGGCTTCGACGGCCGCGAGAGCGGCCGGGTAGTACTCGCGCAGCAGGGACCGGAGCTGGTTGGAGATCTGCTGCCGGTTCCAGGTGGCGTCCTGCTGAGCGCGAGCAAGGACGGCGACTGCGCAGGCCGGGTCGCTGTCCTGAGTAAGCGGCAGGTGGGCGTGCATGTCGGTCCGCAGCACGTTGGCCAAGACCAACGGATGGCCTCCCGCTGTGTGGTGTAGAGGATCTCCGCGGCCCCGACGCTGCGGGGCCGGAGACGGGTGCCTTGCGGAAAAGCGTGAGCAGTCGGCGGATATGTGTCACGTAAGCGCTCAAACGGGCGGCATCGGGACAGTGGTGGCCAAAGTGTTCACGCTTTTGGGGCGGTGTGTCGGCTGGAGTCGGCGATAGATCTCCTCTGAGTCAACCGTTGATGAAAAACGAGGTGGCTGCAGCTGCCATGGCCACAGCGGTGAAAGTCTCGGTGACTGGATCGCGAGTGGTTCCGTGGGCTCGCGGTCGAACGCAGTCGGCGCAGGGCCTTTTGCTCTGGCTCTGATGTGCCGTCATGCGCCTGGACCGTAGCTGCCGCCCCGCGAGGTCGAGAAGGCCTGTTCAGCCTGAGTGAGCCTGCGATAAAGGCTACTTGGCGGGTGGCGAATGTCGGCAGAGCAAGAAGCGGCAGGCTGAAGCGGTTATCGCTGCCGGGGGCCAGCAGTGACCTGGTGTGATGCCTGTGGCAGGCTGCGGATCATGGGGTGGTCGTTCAAGGTGCACGGTGGTATCGCGGCAGGGCTGGGCGCCGTTCTGATGGTGCTGGCCGGGCTCACTTGGCTGCCCGGGACCTTGCTGCTGATCGAGGAGGGGCTGCTGCTGGCGCTGATCGTTGTACTGCTCTTCCCGATCTTGATGGCTGCCCTGGCTCGCCTCTTGCTGGCGCGGGTGGACAAAGCCCAGGTCTGGCAGGCCTTGAGGTGTCTTCCCGGCAAGGTTCAAGCAGGGCTTGCGGTGCTGGTCCTGTCGGGTATGGCGATGATGTTCCTCAGTATGGGGCGGGAGGGGAATCTGCAGTCCGCCGAGGTGAGGGACGGGAAATACTTCGCTTTCGACACCACTGCACGCGGCACGGTCGAACTCTCCCGGGAGCGGTATCAGGCTGTCCTGGAGACCGATCAGCGCAGCATGCTCACGATGCCCGGCGTGGTCCTCGTCGGTGCCGCATGCGCAGTCCTGGCGGCCGGTGAGTTGCGCCGGGCGGATCGTGGCGTCGCACCGTCGAGGTAGAGGGTGGCGGGTCCCGTCGCGTCGGGTGGCGGCGGGACCACGCCGTTGTGTTGAGGCGGTTGGTGCAGCTCTCGGGCAGGGCGGTCAGCGCAGGGTGTTGACGAAGGTCTGCCAGGCGGGGGCGCCGATGGTGACGACGGGGCCGGTGGGGTTCTTGCTGTCGCGGACCGGGACGGCGCCGGCCGGGCAGCCGTCGGCCACCTCGACGCACTCGCCGCCGTTGCTTCCGCTGTGGCTGGAGGTGCGCCAGGCAGCGCCAGCGGCAACGGTGCACTCGACGCATTCGCCGCCGGTGTTACCGCTGTAGCTGGACTTACGCCACTGCACGTTCCTCGGGCTGGGGCCGTTCTCCATAGCGCTCCTCCATGACTCGTGCGATCAGCGCCGCCGAGTCCTCCACGGAGAGGGCCGCGGCCTGCAAGCGAGCGTAACGGAGCGATGCTTCCCTGAGGGTCTCGGGATTGGCCGTCATATGGCCGGAGATGAGGTCCTCCGTGTAGACGACATCCGGGTCGTCGTTGAAGCGCATGGTGGTGAACGAACCGGCCAGACTCGCGTGTTCGCCCGCTGCATTTGGAAGCACCTGTACGTGCACCCAGCGGTGACGTGTGAGATCCAACAGGTGGGCGAGTTGGCGGCGCATGACCTCGTGGCCGCCGATCGGGCGGAGCAGTACCGCCTCGTCCAGGACAGCCCAGGTGAGCGGTGGTTGCTCCCGCTCCAGGATGCGCTGGCGTTCCATACGGGCCGCCGCCAATCCGTCCAGGTCGTCCGGCATGCCGGTGGCGAGGACGGCCCGCGCGTACTCCCTTGTCTGCAACAACCCGTACACCAGTTGTGCTTGGTAAGTGGAGAGGTAGGTAGCCCTTGCTTCCATCTCCGCGTGCGGCTGAAACCAGGACGGCAGTTGACTGCGTAGCACCAGGCCGATCAGGCGGGAGAAGGTGCCGTCGGTGCCGAGGGCGGCGTCCACGCGTTCGGAGAAGTCGCGGGTCGGGATCTTCTTCGTGGTCTCGATCTGGCAGATCAGCGAGCCCGTACAGAAGATGATCTCGCCGAGCTGGCCCTGTTTGAGGCCGTGGGCCTCGCGTTGGCGGCGCAACTCCCAGCCGTAGTAATCGAGGGGGGACGCGCTGGGGTCGAGCGTCTGGATGTTGGCCACGGTGGTGCCTCCGGCCTGGCCTGACGTCTCGCGACGTTGATTTCGTTGCGTGGTCGAGCGTATGCGGAGGGTCGCATTCTGGTGGTGTGAATCATGCAACTGGTCCGCGTGCGGCGGACGTCGAGACGCGGTACCGGGCCGAGTTCGCCCTGGGCGAGCACTCGGTCCGGCACCTGCGGCGCATCCTGTGGCTCTACCTCAAGGGCTCCGGCCTGCTGGAGGTCGCCGACGCGGCCGAACTCGCGCTGTCGGAGCTGCTCGCCCACGTCATCCGGCATGTCCCCGGCCGCCGTTGCGGGATCTGCTTCCTGCTGCTGCCGGGGGCGGTCCGGGCCGAGGTCTCCGACGCGTGCCCGCGACTGCCCGTGGCGGCAGCGCAGGAGGCGCTGGCCGAGGGCGGGCGCGGGCTCTTGCTCATCGAGGCGGTGACGGACCGGTGGGGGACGACTCCGGATCCGGGCGGGCGGGGGAAAGTGGTGTGGTTCGAGTGTGAGGTCAGCCGCGGATCTCGGCCAGGACCGCGTCCGTGAAGGGCGGCCAGGCCTCGACCGCCCAGGGGCCGAAGGCGCGGTCGGTCAGGGCCGCGCAGGCGACACCCGCCGCCGGGTCGATCCACAGGAACGTGCCCGACTGGCCGAAGTGGCCGAAGGTACGGGGCGAGGAGGAACCGCCCGTCCAGTGAGGGGACTTGGAGTCGCGGATCTCGAAGCCGAGGCCCCAGTCGTTGGGGTTCTGGTGGCCGTAGCCCGGCAGGACGCCCTTGGTGCCCCGGTACTGGACCGTCATCGCCTCGGCGACCGTGCGCGGGTCCAGCAGACGCGGGGCCTGCACCTCGGCGGCGAAGCGCAGCAGGTCGTCCACCGTGGACGTGCCGTCCTTCGCCGGGGAGCCGGTGCCGTCGAGGGACGTCGACGTCATCCTCAGCGGCTCCAGCACCGCCTGCCGCAGGTACTCGGCGAACGGGATCTCCGTCGCCTTCGTGATGTGGTCGCCGAGCTGCTCGAACCCGGCGTTGGAGTACAGGCGGCGCTCACCGGGGGCGGAGGTCACCCGGTGCTCGTCGAAGGCGAGGCCGGAGGTGTGGGCGAGGAGGTGGCGGACCGTCGAGCCCTCGGGGCCGGCCGGCTCGTCCAGCTCGATCGCGCCCTCCTCGTACGCCACGAGCGCCGCGTACGCCGCGAGCGGCTTGGTGACCGAGGCGAGCGGGAAGCGGTGGCCGGTGGGGCCGTGGGTGTCCAGGACGGTGCCGTCCGCCCGGACGACTCCCGCCGCCGCGGTGGGTACCGGCCAGTTCTCGATCGACGCGAGGCTCTTGAGCGACATGCCTTCGAGGGTATGCGCTCACAGCCGCAGCTCGAGCAACGGGTCCGGTCGCCGTGTGAAGCCCATCGAGGCGTACAGCGGCTCGGCCTGCGAGGACGCGGTGAGACGGATACGGCAGGCGCCCCGCTCGCGGAACCACTCCAGCAGGGCCTCCATGCAGGCGCGCGCGTGACCCTGGCGGCGGGCGTCCGGGTCGGTGGCGACGCTGAAGACATAGCCGTCGGTGCCGTGCGGGTCGTGCGCGCCGCCGATGCGGTACTCGATCGTGCCGGCCACCAGCGTCGACAGCCCGCCCCGCTCCGGGTGGTCCACGACGAACGCCGCGAACGGGCCGGCCGGCTCGGCGAGCTTCGCGCGCAGCACCGGCAGGGCGTCGGCGTGCCAGTCCGTGGCGGGGGAGGACCGGGCCATCGAGTCGATCATCACCTGGCGCAGGCGCAGTACTTCCTCCGCGTCTTCGGGCACCGCACGGCGCACACGAGGTAAACGAGGTGAGCGAGGTGCACGAGTCATGGCCGGCATGTTAATCGGCCAGGCCTCCCGCCCTCCCGCCGTTTTCCCGTCGGCCGTGCTTGCCTGGAGTGCACTCCAGGGATCTAGCGTGGAGGGTATGACGGTGACGGAAACCACGGGTGAGAACACGGGTGCCAGGACCGACACCTGCGCCGGGCCGCCGCAGGGCGACCGGCGGCCGGACGGCGCGGACAAGTACACGATCAGTGAGGTGGCCGCCCTCACCGGGCTGAGCGCGCACACCTTGCGCTGGTACGAGCGCATCGGGCTGATGCCGCACATCGACCGGTCGCACACCGGCCAGCGCCGCTACAGCAACCGCGACCTCGACTGGCTCGCCCTCGTCGGCAAGCTCCGCCTGACCGGGATGCCGGTCGCGGACATGGTCCGGTACGCGGAGATGGTGCGGGAGGGCGACCACACCTACGCCGACCGCTTCGAACTCCTCAAGGCGACCCGCGAGGACGTGATGGCCCGGATCGCCGAGCTCCAGGGCACCCTCGCCGTGCTCGACCGGAAGATCAGCTTCTACGCGGACGCCGGGCGCGCCCTGGCGTCGGAGAGGTCGCGTTGAGCGACGGCGGTACCGAAGGGCTGGGCGGTGAACACTGACGGTTCCTCTGCTCGACCGGCGCTCATCCGTGAAGGCCGTGAAGGCCGTGAAGGCCGTGATGGCCGTGAACACCGTGCCGCACAGTGCTCACGGTTTCGCCGACGGCGTACCCGCCGGGCGGCCGGGATGCGGCGGCACCCACGAGTCGCCCCCGCTGTGGACCCCGCCGTGGACCCGGCGGGGTGCCTCGACCGGGGCGCCTACAGCTCCGCCAGCAACTCCGCCTTCTTCACGGAGAACTCCTCGTCCGTCACCAGTCCCGCCTGGTGCAGTTCCCCGAGGTGGCGTATACGGTCGGCGATGTCCGCGGGGTCGCGGCGCACGGCGGCCGCGGCCGCCACGGGCACCGGCGCGGTCGTCCGCGCCGCCGCCAGTACGGCCGCCGCGAACGGCAGCGACTCGTGCACGGGTCCGTAGCCCAGCCCGAACACCACGGCCGCCGGGTCCTGGTCGGCGTGCGGTGACCGGGCGGGCTCGTCGTGGTGCAGCAGTCGCAGATGTCCTTCGAAGACCTCCGGGGAGCGCCACTCCACGCCGCACAACTCCTCGACGGGGAAACGCTGGTCGCCGGCCTTCCACTTCGCGGACGAGGCCCCCGTCCAGGACCAGCGGAAGGAGACCGCCTTCCCGTCGAAGGAGGCCCTGCCGTCGTACGCCTTGAAGTGCAGCGGTGTTGTCGGGGCGGACACCAGATGGCGCTCGGCGGGACCCGACTCGGTGAGCAGGGCGAGGAGCTCGTCGGCGTAGTACTCGGCGAGCGTCCCGCGTTCGGCGGGCAGCACGAGCCGGTAGGGGTCACAGCTGTCCTTCAGCTGTCCGGCCGCCGCCTCCATCAACGGGTCGGCGCCGGGCCGCGGCTCGATGCGCAGCACGACGGTGTCGCGTCTGCCGGGGGTCAGCGTCACTCCGGCGACGGCCTCCAGGGGGATGCGGCGTTCCCCGAGTGCCTGAAACAACTTGGGTGTTCTGATCCCCCTTTCGTACCGGATGAGCACGGAGTCGGACGTGAACTCCCAGGCAGCGTGAAATCCGGCCAGTACGTCACCCATGCGGCTCATCGTATGCGGCACGAGCTTTTTCGTCCCCTCCCCGTGCATACCGCAGTTCCTCCGTTCTCTACGCGCGTCCCGATGCGGCGGCGCCGGACAAACCCGTCCGGCATACGCCGTCCTCGTGTGCGCAGTCCACCGCGCGGTATGCGCCAACACCGATCTCGGCGAAGTTGCGCAGACTGTCGGTGCCCGGCACGAAGTACCCGCTGTGTCCTCGGGCCTCACGCGCCGACAGCACGCGTGCTCCGAAGGCCGGGGACACCGGGTCGGCCCCGTGCCCCAGTCCGCCGACCTCCAGGTAGGGCACGTCCTGGATCCAGTCGTCGGCGTCCCGCATCGCCCACACCCGTGCGTGGGTGCGCAGGTCGGTGACCGACTCGGCCCGCATGCCGGGGCTGCCGGCCACCGCTATGTCGGTCACCCGGCCGGGCAGCGTGGGCGCGGCGAGCCCGCACACCACGGAGCCGTAGCTGTGACAGAACAGGGAGACGCGGGCCTCGCCGGGCAGGGCGCGCAGCAGCGCGCCGAGGCGTGCCGCGCCGTCCTCGGCGCGCGCCGCCATCGCCGACTCCATGCCGAGCCCGCTGGGCGCGGTGTAGTCGGCCCAGGCGATCACGGCGGTACGGGTCGAGGGGGCCGCCGTGTGCTCGGCCGCGTAGAGCGACCGGGCCATGCCGACGGGCGCCGTATAGCGGCGGTGGCTGCGCTGGAAGGTGAGCAGGTCGGTGTCGACGCCGGGGACGACGACCGAGACCCGCTCGGCCCCGCGCAGGTTGCCGAGCACCTCGGCGACCCGGCCGGGGCCCGACGGGTCGAAGGCGAGGATCTGGCGGCCCGGGCTCATCAGGGCCGTGAAGCGGTTCATCCGGCGGCCCGCCTGATGTTGTCCGGCGGGCGTGAGCCGTTTGTCGCGCATCCGTTCCCGCTCGACCTCACGGGCCTGCCCCAGCGCGATGCGGTTGGCGCGGTAGCGCAGCGCGGCCGGGGCTCCGTTCATGTTGCCGACCGCGAGGGGGAAGCGGTGGGCGAGGCCCGTCCGCTGCGCCTTGGTGAGGGAGGCGAAGAACCGGGCCAGTTCGGCGGGCGCGGTCTCGGGGCCGGGCAGCCGGCGGCCTCCTATGTGCCCCTGCTCCCAGGCGATGAGCGAGGCCGGGAGCGGTGCCGTGTCCCGCTGTTGGCGCAGTGCCGTCCAACCGGTGGTCGCCAGCATCACGAAGACGACGGCCAGTGCGAGGAGCGCACGCCACAGGTTCAGTTGCGGGGTGGTGTCGAAGGAAGTCACTGACAGGACACACTAGGAGAACGAGAGGGTCTCGCGTCAGCCAAGTGACGGGTATCACGTTTCGGTGCGTCGATGGGTGAGCAGTGGTTACCCGGAGGTGGGTCGGGCGTCGCTCCAGGGCCCCGCCAGAGCGGGCCCCGCCAGAGCGGGTCCCGGCTGGTCCAGGTGAGCCGTCGTCAGCTCACGCCGGCCGGTGAGGCCGGAGTCCCCGGCGGACCGGGACCGTTCCGCCACCCGGACCACGCCGCAGACGGCGGCCACCAGGATGTGCGGCCGGGGATCGGTGTCCAGGTCGACGCCCTCACGGCCGGCGATCACGTGGGCCGGCCGCTCCTCCAGTTCACTCGAGTGCCGCAGACGCGCGGCGAGCAGTGCGGGCATCGGCCACATCTGACGGAACCTGAACCGGCCTCGGTGACCGGGGTTCGCTCGTCAGGGTGAACCTATGCGGTGATCCCTTCCGTTCGAAGGGTGCCACAGGTGACAGTGGGTCATGTTCTCCGTAGGGCCTGGATGAGGCCTGGGGGTGCGGCTGCGGCGCGCTGCCGGAGGGGGGCAGCGCGCAGGCGGCGGCTCGTCCGCCCTCGTTTCGGGGGCATTCACGCTCCGAGCCGGGGTACCCGCATGTCGAACCCCGCTACAACTCCAACCAACCTAGGGGTTCAGGGAGTTGATGATGGCGAGCTTCGGGAACAGCGCGCGCAGGCACCCCCGCTCACGTGGCCGGACGTGGTCACGATGGGGGTCCCCCCTGCTCGAGCGAAGCCGAGAGCTTGGGGGAGGGCCGGATCGCGCGACGCTCGGAATCATCGGAGTCATCTGCGCGGTCGCCGGATTCTTCGTGCTGGGGATCGTCCTCGGCCCGGTGGCGATCGTCTGCGGCTGGCTCACCATGGGCCGCAGCTGGGGCGGGTCCCGCTCGCTCCCGGCACTGATCGCCGTGGTCCTGGGCGCCATCGACACACTGCTGGCGGTCATCTGGCTGGCCTCGGCCACCGGCCCGGGCTACGGAGTGTTCTGACCACCCTGGCGACCCGGACGATCCGGGCGACCCGGAAACAACAGGGCAGAAGTCTCCGGAACGGAACGGAAGAAGGGCCTCCGGCGAACGCCGGAGGCCCTTCTTCATGCGCAGCTCTTCATGCGCCGCGCGCCCGCGTCATGCGTCGCCGCCCGCCGGACCCGGGTCGGCCGCGGCCACGTCGAGCAGCTGGTAGCGGTCGATGGCCTGCTTGAGCACGGACCGGTCGACGTGCCCCTCGCGGGCCAGCTCCGTCAGCACTCCCACCACGATCGACTGCGCGTCGATGTGGAAGAACCGCCGGGCCGCCCCGCGCGTGTCGGCGAAGCCGAAACCGTCCGCGCCCAGCGACTGGTACGTCCCCGGCACCCAGCGCGCGATCTGGTCCGGCACCGAGCGCATCCAGTCCGACACCGCCAGGACCGGCCCCTGGGCCGAGGACAGCTTCCGGGTGACGTACGGCACCCGCTGCTCCTCCTCCGGGCCCAGCAGGTTGTGCCGTTCGCACTCCACGGCCTCGCGCCGCAGCTCGTTCCAGGAGGTCGCCGACCAGACGTCGGCCCGGACGTCCCACTCCTCGGCGAGGATCCGCTGCGCCTCGAGGGCCCAGGGCACCGCGACACCGGAGGCGAGGATCTGGGCCGGCATCGAGCCCGCCGTGCCCTCGCTGAAGCGGTACAGGCCCTTGAGAATGCCGTCCACGTCCACGTTCGCCGGCTCGGCCGGGTGCCGGATGGGCTCGTTGTAGACGGTCAGGTAGTAGAAGACGTCCTCGCCGTGCGGATGCTGCTCGTCGGTGCCGTACATCCGGCGCAGGCCGTCCTGCACGATGTGCGCGATCTCGAACCCGAAGGCCGGGTCGTAGGCCACGCACGCCGGGTTCGTGGACGCCAGCAGCTGCGAGTGGCCGTCCGCGTGCTGAAGGCCCTCACCGGTCAGAGTGGTACGTCCCGCGGTCGCGCCGAGGACGAAACCGCGCGCCAGCTGGTCGCCCATCTGCCAGAACTGGTCACCGGTGCGCTGGAAACCGAACATCGAGTAGAAGACGTACACCGGGATCAGCGGCTCGCCGTGTGTGGCGTACGCCGAGCCGGCCGCGATCAGCGAGGCCGTGCAGCCGGCCTCGGAGATGCCGTCGTGCAGCATCTGCCCGTTCGGTGCCTCCTTGTACGCGAGCAGCAGCTCGCGGTCCACGGACTCGTACTGCTGTCCGAGCGGGTTGTAGATCTTCGCGCTCGGGAAGAAGGAGTCCATGCCGAACGTACGGTACTCGTCCGGCGCGATCAGCACGAATCGCTTGCCGATCTCCTTGTCCCGCAGGAGATCCTTGAGGAGACGGACAAAGGCCATGGTCGTCGCGATGGACTGCTGGCCCGAGCCCTTCTTCACGTTCGCGTACGTCTTGTCCTCGGGCAGGGCGAGGGGCTTCGAGCGCAGTACACGCGTCGGCACGTACCCGCCGAGCGACTTGCGGCGGTCGTGCATGTACTGGATCTCCTCCGAGTCCCGGCCCGGGTGGTAGTACGGCGGCAGGCCGGACTCCAGCTCCTTGTCGGGGATCGGCAGGTGCAGCCGGTCGCGGAAGCCCTTGAGGTCGTCGACCGTCAGCTTCTTCATCTGGTGCGTGGCGTTGCGGCCCTCGAAGTTCGGGCCGAGTGTCCAGCCCTTGACCGTCTTGGCGAGGATCACCGTCGGCTGGCCCTTGTGGTCCATCGCCGCCTGGTACGCCGCGAAGATCTTCTTGTGGTCGTGACCGCCGCGCCCCAGGTGCAGCACCTGGTCGTCGGTCATGTTCTCGATCATGGCGCGCAGCCGGTGGTCGTCACCGAAGAAGTGGTCGCGGATGTACGCCCCGGACTCGGTGGCGTACGTCTGGTACTGGCCGTCCGGCGTGGTGTTCATCCGGTTGACCAGGACGCCGTCCCGGTCCTGGGCGAGCAGCGGGTCCCAGGAGCGGTCCCAGACCAGTTTGATCACGTTCCAGCCGGCGCCCCGGAAGACCGACTCCAGCTCCTGGATGATCTTGCCGTTGCCGCGCACCGGCCCGTCCAGGCGCTGCAGGTTGCAGTTGACGACGAAGGTGAGGTTGTCGAGGTTCTCCCGGGCCGCGAGCGTCAGCTGGCCCAGCGACTCCGGCTCGTCCATCTCGCCGTCGCCGAGGAACGCCCACACGTGCGACTTCGAGGTGTTGGTGATGCCGCGCGCCTGCATGTAGCGGTTCATCCGGGCCTGGTAGATCGCGCTGATCGGGCCGAGGCCCATCGACACGGTCGGGAACTCCCAGAAGTCCGGCATCGAACGCGGGTGCGGATACGACGACAGCGCTTCGGGCGCCTTCGACTTCTCCTGCCGGAAGCCGTCCAGCTGCCGCTCGCTCAGCCGGTCCAGCAGGTACGCCCGCGCGTAGATGCCCGGCGAGGCGTGGCCCTGGAAGAAGACCTGGTCACCGCCGTCGCCCTCGTCCTTGCCGCGGAAGAAGTGGTTGAAGCCCACGTCGTAGAGCGACGCCGAGGAGGCGAAGGTGGCGATGTGGCCGCCGACACCGATCCCGGGCCGCTGCGCGCGCGAGACCATCACCGCCGCGTTCCAGCGGGTCGCGTTGAGGATCTTGCGCTCGATCTCCTCGTTGCCAGGGAAGAACGGCTCCGCGCGGGTGGGGATCGTGTTCACATAGTCCGTGCTGCGCATCTCGGGCACGGCCACGCGCCGCTCGCGGGCCCGCTCGATCAGGCGCAGCATCAGATAGCGGGCCCGCTCCCGGCCGCGTTCGTCGACGGCGGCGTCGAGGGAGTCGAGCCACTCCTTGGTTTCCTCGGGGTCGAAGTCAGGAACCTGACTCGGAAGGCCACCAATGATGATCGGGTTGCGATCGGATGCGGAAGCCACGCTGTTCCTTACCTGTCGAAGGGCCGTGAGGAGGCCGCTGCTTCACTGATGCAGCCGGGTCTGCGCGATCCCCATGCTCCACCCCGGGGCCGCGCACGTCATCTCTACCGATAGGTAACCCGCACCCGACACCGGTACGGTGGCGCGTACGGAGCGAATCTCGGAGTCATGCGAGTCTCGTACCCGTATACAGTTCCCAAACGCCCATTCGGGGCACAAGGGTATGGTGCAAGTCGCTGTGAGTCAGGATGATGTGCCTGGAGTTGCGGTGGCCCGGCCAGGATCGTCACCGTTTAGGCGGTCCGGGCGGCCGGGTACTTGCGCGATCCGTCCCGCCCGTGTGGACTACGGCCAACGCCGCGCGCCCGCGCGTGGCTGAGATATTCCCAAACCATGATCAGGAGGCAAACCGTGAGCGCGACCGCGGACCACGCGGAGGAGCGGACGAACCCTGCCGCCAGGCTGGGGTTCCAGCCCGGGCAGGTGGTCCAGGAGATCGGCTACGACGACGACGTCGACCAGGAGCTCCGCGAGGCCATCGAGGGCGTCATCGAGAGCGACCTTGTCGACGAGGACTACGACGACGTGGCTGACGCCGTTGTGCTGTGGTTCCGCGAGGACGACGGCGACCTGACGGATGCGCTGGTGGACGCCGGCACGTACATCGAGGAAGGCGGGGCGATCCTGCTCCTTACGCCGAAGACCGGCCGTTCGGGATACGTGGAGCCGAGTGACATCTCGGAAGCAGCCACCACCGCCGGCCTTACCGCCGCCAAGGGCGTCAGCGTCGGCAAGGACTGGAGCGGCAGCAGGCTGGCCACTCCCAAGGCCGCCAAGTCCCGGAGGTAGAACCACGGCGGCGGCCCCGCTCACGCGGCCGGCCGTCCCCCGCTGTGTACCGGACGGGCTGATCAGCTCAGCCCGTCCGGGCCATTGTCGTACCCCTTGCGTAGTCTGTTCCCAGGGAACAGACCGGGAACAGTACCCCCGAAGGGACGATCCAGGCGATGGCGATCCAGGTCGGCGATCATGCCCCCGACTTCGAGCTCAAGGACAACCACGGCGCGCCCGTCCGGCTGTCCGACCACCACGGCCGTCAGAACGTGGTGCTCGTCTTCTACCCCTTCGCCTTCACCAGCGTGTGCACCGATGAGCTGCGCGCCCTGCGCGACGGCCCGGCCCGCCTCGCCGACGGCGACACGCGACTGCTCGCCGTCTCCACCGACTCCATCCACACCCTGCGCGTCTTCGCCGAGCAGGAGAGCCTGGAGTACCCCCTGCTGTCGGACTTCTGGCCGCACGGGGACGTCTCGCGCGCCTACGGCGTCTTCGACGAGGGCAAGGGCTGCGCCGTACGGGGGACCTTCGTCATCGACCGTGAGGGCCTCGTCCGGTGGACGGTCGTCAACGCGCTGCCCGACGCACGCGACCTGAACGACTACGTCGAGGCGCTCGACACGCTGTGAGCACGCCCGACGGGGTGCTTCTCCGGTCCCGGGACCTGCGGTGGCCGGGAACCCATTACTAGGATCGATTCGTTGATCCGACATCCGACATCCGACATCCGACGCACGACGGGGCTTCCTGCCCCCGGACAATCAATGGAGGACTCGTGGGAGTCAGCCTCAGCAAGGGCGGCAACGTATCGCTGACCAAGGAGGCGCCGGGCCTGACCGCGGTCATCGTCGGACTGGGGTGGGACATCCGCACCACGACCGGCACCGACTTCGACCTGGACGCCAGTGCGCTGCTGGTGAACAACACCGGCAAGGTCACCAACGACGCCAACTTCGTCTTCTTCAACAACCTCAAGAGCCCCGACGGCTCGGTCGAGCACACAGGCGACAACCTCACCGGTGAGGGCGAGGGCGACGACGAGCAGATCAAGGTCGACCTCGCGGGTGTCCCCGCCGAGATCGAGAAGATCGTCTTCCCGGTGTCGATCTACGACGCCGAGAACCGCCAGCAGTCCTTCGGCCAGGTGCGCAACGCGTTCATCCGCGTCGTCAACCAGGCCGGCGGCGCCGAGATCGCCCGCTACGACCTGTCCGAGGACGCCTCCACCGAGACCGCCATGGTCTTCGGCGAGCTGTACCGGCACGGCGCCGAGTGGAAGTTCCGCGCCATCGGCCAGGGCTACGCCTCCGGTCTGCGTGGCATCGCCCAGGACTTCGGTGTGAACGTCTGAGACGTTCGCGTCCCGGGCATCGACGCCCGGGACACGAACGTCTCGCACGGCTGTTCCGTCCGGCGCCGCACGGTTTACGTGCGGCGCCGCACGCGCAGGACCACCTGTGAAGCTGTTGCCCGAGCCCTTCCGGTGCTGGACAGCGGCTTCCGAGAAACATCACCCGGGGAGGGACCAGCAATATGGGCGTCACACTCGCCAAGGGAGGAAACGTCTCCCTGTCCAAGGCCGCACCGAACCTCACGCAGGTGTTGATCGGGCTCGGCTGGGACGCACGCTCCACCACCGGAGCCCCCTTCGACCTCGATGCCAGCGCACTGATGTGCAGCGGCGGCCGGGTCATGGGGGACGAGTGGTTCATCTTCTACAACCAGCTCCACAGCCCGGACGGCTCGGTGGAGCACACGGGTGACAACCTCACCGGTGAGGGCGAGGGCGACGACGAGTCCCTGCTGGTCGACCTCTCCAAGGTGCCGGACCGGTGCGACAAGATCATTTTCCCGGTCTCCATCCACCTGGCCGACGACCGCGGCCAGGCTTTCGGTCAGGTCAGTAATGCTTTCATCCGAGTCGTCAACCAGGCGGACGGCCAGGAACTCGCCCGCTACGACCTGAGCGAGGACGCCTCCACCGAAACCGCGATGATCTTCGGTGAGCTCTACCGTTATCAGGGTGAATGGAAGTTCAGGGCGGTGGGGCAGGGGTACGCGTCCGGGCTGCGAGGCATCGCTCTAGACTTCGGAGTCAATGTTTCGTAAAGCCGACTACGGCAGCGGGGAGAGTCTCCTCCGGAGATCGTCCGGGGGAGCCCCCCACACATGATGGGGTAGCCAGTGGTTCTGAAAACCTTCGGCTGGTCGTTCGCGGTCACCGCGCTCGGCCTGGTCGCAGCGATCCTCTTCGGGGGGTGGACCGCCTTCGGCATCGTGGCGATCCTCTCGATCCTCGAGATTTCGCTGTCCTTCGACAACGCGGTGGTCAACGCCGGAATCCTGAAGAAGATGAATGCCTTCTGGCAGAAGATCTTCCTCACCGTCGGCATCCTGATCGCCGTCTTCGGTATGCGGCTGGTCTTCCCCGTCGTGATCGTCGCCATCAGTGCCTCGCTCGGACCCATCGAGGCGGTCGATCTCGCCCTCACCGACAAGGACCGCTACCAGGAACTGGTCACCGACGCCCACCCGTCGATCGCCGCCTTCGGTGGCATGTTCCTGTTGATGATCTTCCTGGACTTCATCTTCGAGGACCGGGACATCAAGTGGCTGACCTGGATCGAGCGCCCGCTGTCCAAGCTCGGCAAGGTCGACATGCTGTCGGCCTGTATCGCGCTGATCGTTCTGCTGATCGCCTCCCTGACGGTCGGGGCCAACGCCCACCAGCACGGCGGCATGCATGTCGACAAGGCGGAAACCGTCCTCCTCGCCGGTATCGGCGGTCTGATCACCTACATGATCGTGGGCGGACTCTCCGGCTACTTCGAGAACCGGCTCGAGGAGTCGGAGGAGCGCGAGCACGAGGAGGAGGAGAAGGCCGCGCAGGCCGGCAAGCCCAAGACGGCCCTCGCCATCGGCGGCAAGGCCGCGTTCTTCATGTTCCTCTACCTCGAGGTCCTGGACGCCTCCTTCTCCTTCGACGGCGTGATCGGCGCCTTCGCCATCACCAACGACATCGTGCTGATGGCCCTGGGCCTCGGTATCGGCGCCATGTACGTCCGTTCGCTGACGGTCTACCTGGTCCGCCAGGGCACCCTCGACGAGTACGTCTTCCTGGAGCACGGCGCGCACTACGCGATCGGCGCACTCGCCGCGCTCCTGCTCATCACGATCCAGTACGAGGTCAACGAGATCATCACCGGTCTCATCGGTGTCTTCCTGATCGGCCTGTCCTTCTGGTCCTCCGTGCGCCGCAACAAGGCCCACGCGGCGGCCGAGGGCGGCTCGGGCGAGAAGACCGAGGTCTCCTCCGGGGTGTGACAGCCCTCCTGGTGAGGAACGCTCTGTTCGGGGCGGCCGTCGAGGACCAGTCCTCGGGGCCGCCCCGACGGCCGTCCGGAGCCCTCACGGGCGCCGGACGACCCGTGAGGGGCGGGCGGGACAGCAGGGCAGCGGGATCACGGGGCAGCGGTATCAGCGGGGCAGCGGGGTTCGACGAGTGGACTTGGGGCGGGAATGGGCTTCCTGGACGGACTGTGGCGCGGAAACGACAGCGCCTTCGACTCGGGCAACGCGGCGACCAACGCCATCGAGCTGACGAAACGGTATGCGCAGGTGTCCCTGACCAGACAGGGCGCGGCCACCGGAAATCTCCGGGTCAACCTGAGCTGGCGGATGCGGACCTCCGACCTGGGCGGCCCCCAGCGGGAGAGCCTGCTGCGCCACCCCTTCAAGGCGCTCAAGCCCCCGGAGGTCATCGCCCACAGCCAGAGCATGGTCAACGTCGACCTGGACCTCGGCTGCCTGTACGAACTCCAGGACGGCACCAAGGGCGTGGTCCAGCCGCTCGGCGGCTTCCTCGGCGACGTCAACGGGCCGCCGTACGTCAAGCTCAGCGGCGACGACCGGTTCGGCTCGGGCTCGGGGGAGACGCTCTACGTCAACCTGGACCAGCGCGAGAACATCAAACGCCTGCTGGTCTTCGTGTACATCTACGACCAGACACCCGCCTTCGACCGGACCCAGGCCATGGTCACGCTCTACCCCGGCAACGGCCCGCGGATCGAGATAAGCCTGGACGAACGCCACCCGCAGGCCCGCTCCTGCGCGGTGGTGATGATCGAGAACATCAAGGAAGAGATCATCGTCCACCGCGAGGTGAAGTTCGTCTACGGCTTCCAGGGGGAGTTGGACCGCCTCTACGGCTGGGGCCTGCAGTGGGGGCGTGGCTTCAAGTCGAAGACGGGGCGGTGACCGGGCTCCAGGAGGGGCCTACCGCCCGATGAACTGCGGCCCCTGCGGAGGCAGGCGGAAGTCGGGGTCGGGGGTGTGGGCGGCCGGGTGCGGGTAGCCGTAGCCGGCCGGGGCCGCTGCGACGGCGGGCACGGGGGACGTCTGGGGGTAGCCGTAGGCGGGCGGGGCGGTCGGCTGCGGGTAGCCGTAGGCCGGCTGCGTGGCTGGCGGCTGCTGGGGCGGGTAGCCGTACGCGGGCTGCGCCGGGACTCCCGGCGGCTGCTCGGACGGCAGCGGGAGGGACGGATCGACCACGACGGGGGCATGCACCTGGGTCAGTGCATCGGAGGAGACCGAGGGCGCGGGCGGGGCGGCGTCGGCGGCCACAGGCTCCTGTGCGGCCTCCGACTCGTCCACCGAGATCCCGAAGTCCGTCGCCAGGCCCTTCAGCCCGTTCGAATAGCCCTCGCCGAGCGCCCGGAACTTCCAGCCGTCCCCGCGCCGGTACAGCTCACCGCAGATCAGCGCGGTCTCCCGGCCCGTCTCCGGCGTGACGTCGAAGTACGCCAGCGCCTCCGCGTCCGGGGCCTCGGCGTCGTACAGCAGGATGCGCAGGGTGTCCACGGTGTCGAAGGTGACACCGTCCGCCGACGCCACCAGCAGAATCCGCCCGACGCCCTCCTCGACCCCGCCGAGATCTGTCTGGATCGTGTCGGTCAGGCTCTCGGCGACGCGTTTCTTGCCCAGCCGCCACACTTTGCCGGAGGGGTGCCGGGGCTGGTTGTAGAAGACGAAGTCCTCGTCCGACCGGACCCGGCCGTCGAGCCCGAGAAGCAGAGCGGACGCGTCCACGTCAGGTACCCCCTGGCCAGGCGACCAGCGCAGCACGGCGCGTACCGTGGTGGTCCGGAGCGGGACGTTCGACCCCTTCAGCATGGCGTGCGTCATGCGGTCATCCTGCCTTCTCCGTCCTGGTCACGACAATGCGGGGTACCGGCACGCGCCGACGCCGACCGGCACCGACACGACCGGGTCACCCGAAGTTCACACTCGGCGGGAACCGCCGACATCGATACGTACGTACTATTACCGGCCACCTTCCGACATTCCACAGCCATTCCTCAGCATGTCCCACGGCCCAGGGGGAGTTCAATGCATCACTTCGGACAGATCGCCCCTGCGGCGCGGAAACGTCTCTTCCACCGGGAGCCGGGCCGGTTCACGGCCCAGTCCCCGGCCCGCCTGCTCTCCATGGCCCTCGGCGCCACGCTGTACAGCCCCGCGACCCGCCCCCGGCTCGCCGACGACATCGTCAAGCAGGCCGGGAACGGCGTGGTCTCGATGGTGCTGTGCCTCGAGGACTCCATAGGCGACGACGACGTGGCCGCCGGCGAGGCGAACCTCGTGGCCCAGTTCGCCGACCTGGCCGGCCGGCCCGGGGCCGATCTGCCGCTGCTGTTCATCCGGGTCCGCACCCCCGAGCAGATACCCGACCTCGTCCGACGCCTCGGCCCCATCGCCGGGCTGCTGTCCGGGTTCGTCCTGCCGAAGTTCACCGAGGAACGCGGCACGCCCTTCCTCGAGGCCCTCACCGTCGCCGAGGCCTCCGGCGGACACCGCCTCTTCGCGATGCCGGTGCTGGAGTCCCCGGAGCTGCTCTACCGCGAGACCCGGGTGGAAACCCTCGAGGGCATCCTCCGCGCGGTCGACAAGTACCGCGACCGGGTCCTCGCCCTGCGCCTCGGCGTGACCGACTTCTGCTCCCCGTACGGGCTGCGCCGCGGTCCCGACATGACGGCCTACGACCTCCAGCTCGTCGCCTCCGTGATCGCCGACGTGGTGAACATGCTGGCCCGGGTCGACGGCACCGGATTCACCGTGACCGGGCCGGTCTGGGAGTACTTCCGGGCCCAGGAGCGCATGTTCAAGCCGCAGCTGCGGCAGAGTCCGTTCCTCGAGGTGAAGGCCGTGAAGCTGCGCCAGTCACTGATCGAGCACGCCATGGACGGCCTGCTGCGGGAGATCTCCCTGGACCGGGCCAACGGACTGCAGGGCAAGACCTGCATCCACCCCTCGCACGTCCTGCCCGTGCACGCGCTGTCCGTCGTCAGCCACGAGGAGTACAGCGACGCCCAGGACATCCTGCGGCCGGAACGCGACGGCGGCGGTGTCATGAGGTCGGCGTACACGAACAAAATGAACGAGGTGAAGCCGCACCGCGCCTGGGCCGAGCGGACCGTGCTGCGCGCCGAGGTGTTCGGCGTCGCGAACGAGGACATCGGGTTCGTGGAGCTGCTCGCGGCCGGCCTGGCCAAGTGACCCGACGCCCCGACGACCCGACCGGACCGACGGCAAGGAATCCATGGAGAAGGCAGTGAACGAGGAAGTGCGCCGCGAGGCGCGCGAAGGATCGCGGACCGGCGAGGACATACCGGCCGGGGACGTACCCGCCGGGGACGTCTGGTCCGGGAGCTGGGTCGCCGAGCGCCTCGGCGTCGAGCTGGCGGGCGACGACCGGCTGACCGGGCTGCTCGGGCTGGCACTGCGCCGCAACCCCAAGCGGGCGCACCTGCTGGTGTCCCACGTCCTCGGCAAGCACGTACCGCAGTCGCCCGCCGTCGTGTACGGCCACGGCGTCGCCCTGGGCCGCCGGGTCCGCGAACTGCTCGGCGAACAGGCGCACCGGGCGGTGGTCCTCGGGTACGCCGAAACCGCCACCGGCCTCGGCCACTCGGTCGCCGACGGTCTGGGCGTCGCCCCCTGCCTGCACTCCACCCGCCGCCCGGTCCCCGGGGTCGCCACGGCGGGCGGCTTCGAGGAGTCCCACTCCCACGCCACCTCGCACCTGCTGCTCCCCGAGGACCCCGGACTGCTGGCCGGGGACGGGCCGCTGGTCCTGGTCGACGACGAGTTCTCCACCGGCAACACGATCCTGAACACCATCCGCGACCTGCACGCACGCCACCCCCGGCGGCGGTACGTGGTCGTCGCCCTGGTCGACATGCGCTCGCCCGCCGACACCGGCCGGCTGGACGACTTCGCCCGCGGGATCGGCGCCCGTGTCGACCTGGTGACGACCCTCTCGGGCACGGTACGGCTCCCGGAGGGCGTGCTGGAGAAGGGGAGGGAGCTCGTGGCCCGCCAGGAGGCGGAGGAGGCCGCACAGACGGCGGCCGGGACGGCACCGCGGGCCGGCCGGGTCGCACGCTTCGAACTGGGCTGGCCGGACGGGCTGCCCGACGGCGGGCGGCACGGGTTCACGCCCGCGCACCGCGCCCGCCTGGACGACGCCCTGCCCGCCATGGCCGACAGGCTCGCCGACGCCCTGCCCGACGGCGCCCGCCGCGTCCTCGTCCTCGGCTTCGAGGAACTGATGTACGCCCCGCTCCGCCTCGCCCACACACTGGAGCAGAAGCTGGAGCAGAAGCGGGGAGAGAAGCGGGGAGAGAGTCCGGAGCAGACACCGCCCGCCCGGAAGGCCGGTGCCGAGGTCCGCTTCTCGACCACCACCCGCTCGCCCGTCCTCGCCGTGGACGACCCCGGCTACGCGATACGCACCCGGCTGGCCTTCCCCGCCCACGACGACCCCGCCGACGGCCCCGGCGAGCGCTACGCCTACAACGTCGCCGGAGCCGGCTTCGACACCGTCGTCGCCGTCGTCGACTCGGCCGCGGACACCCCCGCCCTGCACGTGCCCGGCGGGCTGCTGACCGAACTCGCCGCCCACACCCCGCAGGTCCTCCTCGCGGTCGTGCCGTCGTACGCACCCGCCCCACCTGACGCGCCGGCCGGACCGGACGCCCCGGGTTCCCCGGCCGCCCCCGAAAGGCCCGCACCCATGCTGCCCGAGCCCCTTCGCGGCCCCGCCTTCTCCTCGTACGCGCCCGAAGAAGTCGGCTGGCTGCTCCAGGACCTCTCCGACGTCACCCTGGAGGCACCCACCGAGGAGCGCGAGGAGGCCATCCAGAGCGGCGGCGCGCACTACGCCGAGTCCCTGCCCGTCGAATACCAGCCGAGCGTGGACTACCAGGAGCTGTTCCGCGCGGCCCTGCACACCTCGGCGGCCCGCCTCGCCCACGCGGTCGGCGTGGTCACCGAAACCGTGCTCGCCGAGAGGTCCCCGCGCCCGGTGCTCGTCTCCCTGGCCCGGGCCGGCACCCCCATCGGCATCCTGATGCGCCGCTGGGCCCAGTACCGCCACCGGCTCGACCTCCCGCACTACGCCGTCTCCATCGTCCGCGGCCGGGGCATCGACGCCAACGCGCTGCGCTGGCTGGCCGCCCACCACGACCCCCGAGACGTCGTCTTCGTCGACGGCTGGACCGGCAAGGGCGCCATCACCCGCGAACTCGCCCAGGCCGTCGAGGAGTTCGAGAAGACCCACGGCGTCACCGGCTTCGACCCGGAGATCGCGGTACTGGCCGACCCCGGCTCCTGCGTGCGGACGTACGGCACCCGCGAGGACTACCTGATCCCGTCCGCCTGCCTCAACTCGACCGTCTCCGGCCTCATTTCACGCACCGTCCTCCGCGCCGACCTGGTCGGCCCGGACGACTTCCACGGCGCCAAGTTCTACCGCGAACTCGCCGGCGCGGACGCCTCGGTGGCCTTCCTGGACGCCGTCTCCGCCCGCTTCCCCGAAGTCACGGACGACGCCTGCGCCCAGGCCAAGGAACTGCTCGCCACCGACCGCACCCCCACCTGGGAGGGCTGGGCCGCGGTCGAACGCATCAGTGAGGAGTACGGGATTCACGACGTGAACCTCGTCAAGCCCGGCGTCGGCGAGACCACCCGCGTCCTGCTGCGCCGCGTGCCGTGGAAGATCCTCGCGCGCGCCGGAGCCGGCCACGACCTCGACCACGTACGGCTGCTGGCCGAGCAGCGGGGCGTCCCCGTCGAGGAGGTCGCCGAACTGCCCTACACCTGCGTCGGCCTGATCCACCCCCGGTACACGCGCGGCGCGACCGGCGCCGACGGCAGGGCGGTGACGTCCTGATGACCGTTCTCGTCGCCAGCGACCTCGACCGCACCCTCATCTACTCCGCCAACGCCCTCGCCCTGACCGGACCCGACGCCGAGGCCCCGCGCCTGCTGTGCGTGGAGGTCTACGAGAGCCGACCGCTGTCCTACCTGACGGAGACGGCGGCCCGGCTCCTCACCGAACTCGCCGACACCGCCGTGTTCGTACCGACCACCACCCGCACCCGCGAGCAGTACCGGCGCATCAGCCTCCCCGGCCCCGCACCGGCGTACGCGATCTGCGCCAACGGCGGCCACCTCCTGGTCGACGGCGAGAGCGACCCGGACTGGCACGCACGGGTGAGCGCCCGCCTCGCCGCCGAGTGCGCCCCGCTCTCCGAGGTACGCGGCCATCTGGAGCGGACCGCCGACCCGGCCTGGACGCGCAAGCACCGCGTCGCCGAGGACCTCTTCGCCTACCTCGTCGTCGAGCGCGAGCTGCTGCCCGAGCAGTGGGTGAAGGAACTCGCCGTCTGGGCGGAGAACCGCGGCTGGACGGTCTCCCTGCAGGGCCGCAAGATCTACGCCGTACCCAAGCCGCTCACCAAGAGCGCGGCCATGCGCGAGGTCGCCCGCCGCACCGGTGCCGACCTCACCCTCGCCGCCGGCGACTCGCTCCTCGACGCCGACCTGCTGCTCGCCGCCGACCGGGGCTGGCGCCCCGGCCACGGTGAACTGGCCGACGCCGACTGGACGGCCCCCGGGATCACCGCGCTCCCCGAGCGCGGGGTCGTGGCCGGGGAGGAGATCCTGCGGGAGTTCCTGGGAGCGGCGCGCCAGGGCCGGTGAGGCGGCCCCCGCGGGCGGCCCCCGCGGGCGGCCTCAGTGGGGCGGCGGCCTCGGCGAGGCCGCCGGGGAGCTGTGAGCGGAGTCAGCCGTGGCGTCCCCGGCCGGCCAGGTCGTACCGGTCGGCGGGGTCGTCCTCCTCGGGGGAGTCCGACGGCCGTACCTCTTCCGTGCCCGCCTGCCGGTCGCGCCGCCTGCGGCCGGCACCCGGCCGCAGCATCCGCAGGACGAAGAACGCGAGCACCGCCAGCGCGGCCAGGCCGAGGACCACCTTCGAGTAGGCCGACACGACGGTCGTGACCTGCTGCCAGTTCTCGCCCAGCGCGTAGCCCGCGAGCACGAAGACGGTGTTCCAGAGGGCACTGCCCAGCGTGGTCAGACCGAGGAACACGGACAGCCGCATGCGCTCCACACCGGCCGGCACCGAGATCAGCGAGCGGAAGATCGGGATCATCCGGCCGAAGAACACCGCCTTGGTCCCGTGCCGCAGGAACCACGCCTCGGTCTTCTCGATGTCCGAGACCTTCACCAGCGGCAGCCGCCCCGCGATCGCCACCGTCCGTTCCCGGCCGAGCAGCGCACCCACGCCGTACAGCGCGAGCGCACCGATCACCGAACCGGCCGTCGTCCACAGCAGTACGGCGAGCAGGCCCATCCGCCCGCTGCTCGCGGCGAACCCGGCCATCGGCAGGATCACCTCGCTCGGCAGCGGCGGAAAGAGGTTCTCCAGCGCGATGGCGAGCCCCGCCCCCGGCGCACCCAAGGTGTCCATGAGGTCGTTGACCCACTGGGGCCCGGCTTCCCCGCCCGCTGCGGCGGACACGGTGTGCGCTGCGACGGCTGTCATGCAGGCAACCGTACGGAGCCGCAGTTGAAGAGAACCTGAGGAAGATCCCCGACAGCTCCCTGGCCGCGCCCCGACGCCCGGGTGCCGCCGGGGCGGGGGCGGTCAGCCGCAGCAGCCTCCGCCGCAGCAGCCCCCGCCACCACCGCCTCCGCCCGCGCGGGGAGCGGCAGCCGGTGCCTGGGCGGCACCGCCCACGGCGACCGTGGACAGGAGCTTCACGGTGTCGTCGTGTCCTGCCGGGCAGTCGGCCGGGGCAGCGGATTCGGCCATGGGACGGCTCAGTTCGAAGGTGTCGCCGCAGGTCCGGCAGCGGTACTCGTAGCGAGGCATGAGTACAGGCTAACCGGCGGACGGCGGTTGTGGCCCGTGGCCCGTGGCGGTGGCCGCCGGCCGAGGTGCGTGGGCTGCGGGGCGCGGGCCGATGGCCGCGGGCTGCGGCTGCGGGTTGTAGCGGGGGCGGCCGGATCCGTACCGGTCAGCCGGCGGAGCCGCCCCGGTCCTCACGGATCAGGGCCACCACCCGTGCCACCGACTGTCTGACCGCTTCCGTCTCCGTCAGGAAGTGCCAGTAGTCGGGGTGGCGGCCCTCCAGCGCGGCGACGGCCCGCTCCAGCCGGGCCACGGCACTGTCCAGCGGGTGTGCGTGGCGCGGGTCCGGGGTGTGACGGCCGGCCATGGCCAGGCGCTGGGCGTCCCGGATGGCGAAGCGGGTGCGTTCGATCTCCTGTTCCGGGTCCTTCTGCACGGCGTTCAGCTGCCGCAGCCGGTCTCCGGCGGCGGACACGGCCTCGTCGGTCGTGTTCAGCAGCGCCCGTACGGTCGACAGCAGCGCGGTGGCGTCCGCCCAGCGCTGCTCGTCGCGTGCGGTGCTCGCCTCGGCGAGCTTGCTCTCGGCCTGCCGCACGTTCTCGGTGGCCAGGGCGGGGACGCCCTGGAGATCCTGCCAGCAGGCGGCGCTGAAGCGCCGGCGCAGCTCGCTGAGCACCGGTTCCACCTGCTCACTGCGGGTGGTGAGGGCCTGCGCGCGGGTGCGCAGGGAGACCAGCCGGCGGCCGGTCTCGGCGGCCTGTTCCGGCAGCCGGTCGGCCTCCGCGCGGATGGCCTCGGCCTGGCGGATGACCCGTTCGGCCCGCTCCAGGGTCTGCGGCACGCCGTGCTGCCCGGCGCCCTGGTTCAGCTTGGTCAGCTCCGTGGAGAGCGCGGCGAGCCGGGCGGCGAGATCATCGGCCCGCAGCTTCGCCGCACGGGCGGTGTCCAGCGCGTTCGACGCGGCGAGCAGCGCCTGACGGGCCCGCTCGACGGCGGGTGCGAGCCGGGCCAGCTGGGTCTCGGCCTTGCCGAGGAGGGGGCCGAGCCCGTCGGTGAAGCGGTCCAGTTCCCGCTTGACCCGGTCCAGCTCGCCCTTGGCGGCGGTCAGTTCGGTGCGGGCCCGGGAGGCGGCGGAGGCCTCCAGGTCGTGGCGGTCGAGATCATGGGCGTCGACGGCGTCGATGTAGGTGTGGCTGGCCTCGTCGATCCGGCGGCCGAGCGCCTCGAAGTCGGCGACGGCGCGGCGGGCGGCGGGGGAACTGTCCACGGCGGTGATCGTCTCGATGGAGATCCGCAGGTCCCGCTGGGCGGTGTCCAGCTCGTAGAACGCGGCCGCCGCCGCGTCCTTGGCGGCCTGCGCCTCGGCTCGCTGGTTCTCGGCCCGCCCGCCGAACCAGCGCCGGGTGCCGCCGCCGGCGAACGCGGCGGGCAGGGCCAGCACCGCCACCAGCGGCAGGACCGTCAGCGCGAGCGTGTCACGGAGCGGACCGGTGCCCCGGTCCCGAGTGACCCGGCCCCGGAAGACGGGGCCCTGCCTTCCGGGGCCCTGGAAGACGGGGCCCCGGAAGGCAGGGCTCCGGAAGACCGGAACCCCGGACAGAAGACCACGCGTACGGCCCACGCGTGGTCTCGACGGCGAGTACGGCTGCTCTGGTATCGCCGTCACATCCCTCTCCCGTACTGTCGTTCGCCCTTCCCGATGGCCATTGTCCCACCGGTGAGGGGCGAACACACGGGTCGGTCAGTCCGCCGTACGGACCGTGAGGCTCCCGTCGCCGGTGCGGACGTCCACCGCATGGGAGCTGGTGTCGTCGCGGGGCACCGACACCTTCTCGGCGCCGTCACCGGTCCCGGACGTCACCCGGTAGGCGGCCCGGGGCAGTTCGACGGTGGTGGAACCGTCGCCGCTGCGGGACTCCACCAGGTCGGGTACGGCGCTCAGCTCCAGACGGATCGAGCCGTCGCCGGTCCGGGCGCGCACCGTGCGGGACGCGACCTCGGCCCGCACCGATCCGTCGCCGGTCCGCAGGGTCAGGGGACCGGTGGTGTCGGTGACGTGTATGGAGCCGTCCCCGGTACGGATGTCCAGCGCGTCGCGGAAACCCCGGGCGCGCACACCGCCGTCGCCCTCCTCGACCTTCACGGCGACCCCGCGGGGCACCTCGACACGATGCTTGGCGGAGCAGTTGGCGACGACGCCGGAGCACTTGATCCGCAGCTTCAGCCGGTCGCCCTCCATCGACCAGGTGGCCTTCGGGTCCGTGCCGAGGGCGACGGTGCCCTGGAACCACCGGGTGACCTCGACCTTCCCCGACGGGCTTCGGTCCACGGCGACGATCTCGAGCGCCGAGTCGTCGGAGTCGACGGTGAGGGTGCTGCCCGGCAGGTCGAAGGACCGGCGGTCGGGGTCGGTGTCGTCCGCGGCCGACGCCCCGCAGGCCGTCAGCCCGCCGACGAGCACCACGGAGGCCCCGCCGAGGGCGACCGCGCGCAGGCGCACACCACGGGAGGAGCCGGCGGTGGCGCGGGTGGTACCGGTGGTACTGAACGTGCGGGTCGTGCGGGTCATGACGGTCTCCCCCTGGGACGGACGGTCGCGCTTTCCGGCGCTCTTCGACCGTACGGAGACGGGACCCGCAGGGGGATCCGGGCCACTCCCGGATTCGAGGTGGGGTTACCCCCAGGACGGAACCGGGGAAGAACGCTGAGGGGATCGGGGGGGGTGCCCCTATCTGTTTCGTCAACCCCGTCAGGGCCGGTTCGTGGAGGTTGATCCTGGCTTTCGGGAACGTCCCGCGAAGCGGGACGTTCCCGGCGGATCGGGTGCGCGGTGGGCAGTCCGGTGGCCGGCAGGGCCGGACTGGCCGTGCCGGCGTGCGGGCGTGATGGGGCCTGGAGGGCAGCAGCGGTGGAGCCGTCAAGCGGCGAGGCCGACGTCGTCGGGGGATGCGTGGTTCGTAGAGGGTGCCGGTGCGGATCATCGCGTGGATGACGTTCACGCGTTGCCGGGCCAGGCGGAGGATCGCCTGGGTGTGGGTCTTGCCGCGTGCTCTCTGACGGTCGTAGTAGATCCGGGAGGACGGGTCACTCTTGCAGCCGATCGCGGCGAACGCGGCCTGGAACAGGGCACGTTTGAGGAGCCGGTTGCCGCGGTGGGGTGCGTGCTCGCCGCGGATGGAGGTGCCCGAGGACTTCGTGGCCGGGGCGAGTCCGGCGTAGGAGGCGAGGTGTCCGGCGGTGGGGAAGCCGGTGCCGTCACCGATCGCGACGATCACCGCGGCCGTGGTCCTGACGCCCAGGCCGGGCAGGGACGTCAGGAGGTGGAAAAGAGGGAGGGCCTCCAGCAGGGCGGCGATCTCCTGCTCGGCCTGGCGTCGCTGGGCGTGGGCGGCGGCGAGCTGGGCGGCCAGGCCCGGCACGATCAGCGCGGACGCCTCGGTGCCGGGAACGACCAGGGTCTGCTCGGCGAGCGCGTCGAAGATCTCGGTGGCGAGGTGGTGGGCCTTGCGCGAGCCGTGCGCCCTGAGCAGGGCCTCGCACCGCGTGCGGCCGAGCTTCTTCAGCCGGGCCGGGGAGCCGTGCCGGGCCAGGAGGGCCTGGACGTAGGGGTAGGCCGGGCGCGGGCCGAGCACACGCTCAAGAGAGGGATGGATCTGGGAGAGCAGGCCGCGCAGCCGGTTGGTGGTGCGGTTGACCTCGCCGGCCAGGTCGTTGTCGTAGCCGGTGAGCATCGTCAGCTCGGCCAGCACCTCGTCGTCACGGTCCACCGCGCGCAGGGTGTGCGGCATGGACCGGGCGGTCTCCGCGATCACGAACGCGTCGCGGGCGTCGGTCTTGGCCTCGCCCGGGTGCAGGTCGGCGGCCCGCCGCATCGACAACCCGGGCAGGTAGGCGACCCGGCAACCCGCCGCGCGGGCCACCGTCAACGGCAGCGCGCCGATGTTGGCGACCTGGTCCACGATCACCAGGACGGTGCCGAACTTCGCCACCAGTCTGGTGAACAGTTCGAGCAGTTTCGGCTCGGTGTTGGGCAGCCGTTTGTCGTGCACGGTTCTGCCGTCCGCGGTCCGGCCGTGGGCGTGGTGGAACTCCTTGCCCAGGTCCAGGCCGAGGAAGAGATCTGTCGCGGTCGTGTCGACCATCTGCCCGTGCCCCTCGTCACTCGTGTCCCGTCTCCCGGCCGTCCCTGCGGCACCACACGCCGGCAACCACGTTACGCAGACATCCCCACCCGTAAAACGGTCCGGCATTGCGCCGGGCCGGGCGGTCGTCAGGCCCCTCATCAGCGGTCAAGCGGTGCCCCGAAGCCCGGCGGCAACACCCCCCAGGTCATCGACTTCGACAGGGGGCACACAGCCATACCGGGCCCGGGGGCCAGGCGCCCCATTGCGGGGCCACGAAAAAGGTAACGGGGGAACCCGCCCGGACGGATGAGGAAGGACCCGGGAGCCGGGATCGTTCCCCGGGCCATGTAGGCTGTCGAATCGGTCTGGGCGGTGCGCCCGGGTCCCGGGTGCGTAGCTCAGGGGTAGAGCGCCTGCCTTACAAGCAGGATGTCGGCGGTTCGAAACCGTCCGCGCCCACCGCATCGCGAGCCCGCGGTCTCGCGGGAACAGGGTCCTCCGGAGCAGCTCCGGAGGACCCTGTTCCGTTCGTGGTGCCGTTCGTACCGGGGGTGTCCCTACGGGGACGGTTCCGTCCCGCCCGGCGACGGCGCTGTCCCGTGCGCGTGCTTCAGCCGGGAGCGGGCGTGGACGCGGTCGGCGCCGGTCAGCTCCGCCCAGTACCGATGGGTGCTGACGAACACCACCAGCTCGTGCTCCCGACTCCGGAGGAATTGCATCCTGCGTAGGGCGGCGCGGAGCGCCGCCGCGTCGCTTCGTAAAGCTTCCGCGACGGTGCCGCGCTCAGTCGGGCCGGTTCTGGTTCTCGATGTACTCCTTGACCACTGCCAGTGGTGCGCCACCGGCGGAGGCGGCGAAGTAGGACGGGGACCAGAAGTGTTCGCCCCACAGGTACCGCTTGATGTGGTCGTGGAACTCCTTGCGGAGGTAGTGGGCGGAGACGCCCTTGAGGGAGCCCACCAGGGCGGACAGCTTGACCTGCGGTGGGTAGTGAACGAGGAGGTGGACATGGTCGCGTTCGCCGTTGAACTCCCGCAACTCGGCGTTGGCCTTGGCGCACACCTCGCTCATGATCTCTTCGCATCGGGTCAGGATCTCGTCGGTGAAGACGCCGCGCCGATACTTCGGGACAAAGACCAGATGCGCGTGCAGGGTGTGGACGACGCTGCGTCCCCTGCGGATATCGGGGTTTGGTTCCCATCGTGGCGACATAGACACGATGCTACGATGCACGGTGTGAAAGTCGTCGTGCAGGTCAAACTCACGCCGTCGCCCGAGGTGGCCACGGCACTTGAGGCGACCCTGCACGCGACCAACGACGCGGCGAACTGACTGTCTGTCCGCGCCCAGGGCCGGGAGGGTGACCGGGACCGCACGCGCAAGGCATTGCAGCCTTTCGCCTATGCCGAGCTGAAGGCGCGGGGGCTGTCGGCGCAGCCGGCACTGCATGTGATCAGGAAGGTGGCCGATGCCTACTCGACCCGCAAGGCGAACCTGAAGGCCGGGAACTACGGCAAGAAGGACTCCGATCGGTGCCGGCGCATCGCGAACACCCCGGTCCGCTTCCGCCCCGACGCCGCCCAGTCGTATGACGACCGGTGTCTTTCCTGGCAGTACGACCAGCAGACCGTGTCGGTCTGGACCACCAGCGGCCGTATCCGGGGTGTGCCGTTCGTCTGCTCGCCCGGCGCGTTGAAGACGCTGGCTGAGCGTCGCAAGGGAGAGAGCGACCTCGTCCGCCGTGACGGGGCCTGGTATCTGATCGCCACGTGCGAGATCCCGGCCGCCGATCCCAACATGCGGCCGAACGGCTGGATCGGCGTGGACCTCGGGATCGCGAACATCGCCACCACCTCGGACGAGGGGGAGCCGTTCGCCGGGCAGGAGCTGAACAAGTACCGGCGCCGGCAGCTCCGCATCCGCGCCGAACTCCAGGCACGGGGGACGAAGTCCGCCAAGCGGAAGCTGAAGAAGCGGTCCCGTCGTGAGGCGCGGCACGCCACGCACATCAACCACGTCATCTCCAAGCGCATCGTGACCGAGGCTGAACGCACCGGGCGCGGAATCGGTCTGGAAGACCTGACCGGTATTCGCGAACGGGTACGGCTCCGAAAGCCCCAACGGGTCGCGCTGCATTCCTGGGCATTCGCCCAGCTCGCCGCCTTCGTGCAGTACAAGGCAGAGCGAGCCGGGGTCCCGTTCGTCCAGGTCGATCCCGCCTACACGAGCCAGCAGTGTTCGTGGTGCGGGCACACGGAGAAGGCCAACCGTCCCACGCAGGAACTCTTCGCCTGCCGGTCATGCGGCGTCGTCGCGCACGCAGACCACAATGCGGGCCGCAACATCGCGGACCGCGCCGAACACGTCTGGGCTGCCGTCAACCAGCCCCATGCGGCGGACACCTCTGGTACTCCAGCTGCAAGCGCGGCCCTTCATCAGGGCTCGCGTAGTTGACAAGGGCCGACAGCTCGGCCTGGACCTGACGCAACTCCTCCTGACCGGCGAGGAGGTCACTCGGGAAGTCATAGGTCGCAGCCACGCATTAATGATACGTCTGTTCGATTTTGGAGGACGGGTCGACTCGGGGGTCTCCTCGCCCGGTTCGCCCGATCGGGCAAGCCCGGGTACGCGGTCGTCCGGTATGGCCGTCGAGGGCGTCCCGGGGTGAGACTGGGGGCATGTGCCGGAGTATCAAGACCCTGCGTCCGCCCGCGTTGTCCGAGGAGGCCACCGAAGACGAGATCCGGGCCGCCGCCCTGCAGTACGTGAGGAAGGTGTCCGGCTTCCGGGCGCCGGCCGCCCACAATCGCGAGGTCTTCGACCGGGCCGTGGACGCGATCGCCGAGGCCACGGCCGGCCTGCTGGACGGCCTGGAGGTGCGCGGCGCGGGCGCGAGCACGACCACGGCGCGGCAGGCGGGGTGGACGAAGAGGCGCGGTGGACGAGAAGGCGCGGTGGACGGGGGAGCGGGATGGGGGACGGGGCGAGTGGGTGAACGGCGTAGCGGGTGAAGAGGAGCGGGGCGGGCCCCCGTTACCCCGTTACGACGCCTCTACCGGTACGGGCTGCCTGCGCATCAGGTACGCCGCCCCCGCGCCCGCCCCGAACAGCGCGCCGACCGACACCGCGGTGGCGACCCAGGTCGCGCCCAGCCAGTGGGCGCCGAGGTAGCCGAGGGCCACGCTGTAGGCGGCCCAGGACAGGCCGGCCAGTGCCGACCAGGGCAGGAAGTCGCGGGCCCGGCGGCGGGCGGCGCCCGCGCCGAGCGAGACCAGTGAGCGGCCGGCCGGGGCGAAACGGGCGAGGACGACCAGACCGCCGCCGCCGCGGGCCAGAGCGGCGCCGAGACGTTCCTGCGCACCGGCCAGACGGCGGGAGCGGGCGATCGCCCGGTCCAGGCGGTCGCCGCCGCGCCAGGCGAGACGGTAGGCGACCAGGTCGCCCAGGACGGAGGCGGTGGCGGCGCAGAGCGTCAGGACCAGGATGTCGGGCACGTCGGTCGCGGTGCCCGCGGCGGCGGCCGTGGCCGCCGCGATCACGAGGACCCCGCTCGGCAGTACCGGCAGGAACACGTCAAGGAGGACCGAGAGGGCCACCACCGCGTAGACCCATGGGCTGCCGATCAGCGACCCGAAACTCTCCACCCGAACTCCCCGTTGCTCCCCCGTCGGCCAGACCGTGCCGCGGTGGCGCGGAGGAGCGGCAGGAGTGACCGTTGACAGTCACTGAGAGTACGCCGGACAGGTGACGGAAAGGTCACGAAGAGTTCGTGTGTACGACGCCGTGCCTATGTGTTGCCCTGCGTCCCTCCCGTACCTCACCCGCTCAGTTCGGTCTCCGTCACCCTTCTCAGCCGGACCTCCGGTCCCGGGCCCGGCTGCCCCGCGTCCGTCCCCGGTGCCGGGCGCTCCGCCGTGTGCGCGTGCTCCAGCCGCAGCACCGAGGAGCGTCCGCGCATCGTCAGCGTCATGAGCTGGTTGCCGAACCAAGGCCCGCCGGTCCTACGCCACTTGACCGGCGGTCGCCCCGAGTGCCCGTGCCGGGCGAAGACCCGGCCGAGGCCGCGGGCGACGGCGCTCCAGCCGAAGCGGAACCCGAGCCGGATCGACAGGGGAATGGAGTTGTGCACAGGGGAGCAGGTCAGCTGCACCACCCGGGCATCCGGCCCCCGCACCCGTCCCCGTCCGTCCCCGGACCCGCGCCCCCGGCCCTTCGTGTCCCAGCTCGGCTCCGCGACATACGCGTGATGGACATCACCGGAGAGAACACACACCGTCGCCGGCGCGTCCGGTCCCGTACCGGCCTCGGCGATCACCTCCGCCAGCTCCCCGAAGGACTCCGGGAACGCCGCCCAGTGCTCCAGATCCGCCGCGCGCCGCAGCCACTCCCCGAACCGCGCCCAGCGGGGCCCCTTGTCGCCCCGGGCCAGCACGGAGCTCCACCCCTCGACGTCGTGCACCAGATGCGGCAGCAGCCAGGGCAGGGACGTACCGATGAGGAGATGGTCGTACGCGCCGCGCCCGTCCAGAGCCTGTTCGCGCAGCCAGGCCGCCTCGGCCGGGTCGAGCATCGCACGCTCGCCCTCCGCCAGGACCCGGGCCGCCCGGCTGTCCACCATCAGCAGCCGCACCCGGCCGAAGTCGCGCCGGTAACTCCAGCGCACCGAGGCCGCGTCGGCCTCGGCCTTCGCGGCGAAGGCCCGCAGCACGTCCGTACCGTCGGGGCGTTCCCGCACGGACGCGTACAGCGGGTCCGCCGCCAGTTCGCGCGGGGAGAGGTTGCCGAGATGCTGGTACACCCAGTACGACATCAGACCGCTGTGCACCCGCTCGCCCCACCAGGACGTGGCCCGCATGTCGGCGACCCAGGAGGCGGAGGTGTTCCAGTCGTCGACCACGTCGTGGTCGTCGAAGACCATGCACGTGGGGACGGTCGACAGCAGCCAGCGCACCAGCGGGTCGAGCCAGGACTCGTAGTAGAGGTGGGTGTACTCCTCGTAGTCCGCCACCTGGTCGCCCGGCGGGGCCTCGAGGCCGCGGCGGGCGGCGAGATAGGCGCGCGTGGCGTCGGAGACCTCGTCCGCGTACACCTGGTCGCCCAGGAGGAGCAGCACGTCGGGCCGCTCGCCGTCCGGATCGGCGGCGATGCGCGCGGCCAGGCCGTGCAGCGCGTCGGGGCCGACGGGATCGGGTTCGCCGACCGGCGGGGACGCCCAGCGGCAGGAGCCGAAGGCGACCCGCACCCCGGCGCCGGCCTCCGCGCCGGGCGTGGAGATGACGGAGGGCGGCAGCGACGCGAAGGCCTCGTCCTCGGCCGGCGGCCACACGCGGGTGCGGTCGAGGAACACCTCGTACGGCGTCGCCGTGCCGGGTGTCAGGCCGGTCACCTCGACGAGCGCGTAGTGGTGCCCCGCGATCTGGAAGGTGCGGGCCGTCCCGCCGGGCCCGTCGGCGCAGCGCACCTCGATGGTGCCCGGCCGGCTCGTCTCGACCCAGACGGTCGCGGACGAACCGTCGATGTACCTCAGCAGCGGCCCGAGGCGCAGTCCGGTCATGGTGGTGCCCCTTCCTCCGTCGCCCCGTACGGTACGGAACGACGGAGGAGTACGGGGGATCTTGCGCCTGTTGCGGTGTACCGCGCGGTCAGCAGCTCGCGAGGTAGCCCTGCAGGGCGGACTTCTCGGCCGAGTCGACCGACAGGCCGTAGTAGTACTTCACCTGCACCCAGGCGCGGACGTAGGTGCAGCGGTAGGCCGTGCGGGACGGCATCCACTCGGCGGGGTCCTTGTCGCCCTTGGACTGGTTGACGTTGTCGGTGACCGCGAGGAGCTGCGGGCGGGTGAGGTCGTTGGCGAAGGCCTGGCGCCGGGCGGTGGTCCAGGAGCCGGCGCCGGAGTCCCAGGCCTCGGCGAGCGGGACGAGGTGGTCGATGTCGACGTCGGAGGCGGCGGTCCAGGTGGCGCCGTCGAACGGGGAGTACCAACTGCCGCTGGTGGAAGCGCAGGCGGAGTCGGTGACGACGTTCGTGCCGTCGCGCTTGAGGACCGTCTCGCGGGTGTTGCAGGTGCCGCTGATGGTGATCCAGTGGGGGAAGAGGTCACGGTTGTAGCCGGTGCGGCTTTCGGTGGACACGGTGAGCGAGGCGAGGTAGGTGCGGGCCGTGGAGCCGCTGACCGGGGTGGGGAGGGCGGCGGAGGCGCTCGGGCCGTTGAGCATTCCGGCGGAGGCTATGAGCCCGGTGAGCGCCGCGACTATGCTCAGGCGTCGACGCGCGTAGAACTTGGGCATGCGAACTCCCTTGTGGGGTGGGGGCGTTGGGGTGCGAGCAAGGGGAATGCTCGCCTCGCGGCGTTACGGGGAGGGGTGGACCCGGTGAGAACTTAATGACGTGTGCATGACGTGTCTAGACGTGCGGCGGTGCCGATGTGGTGTGGATGTCGTGCGGGCGTGACGTTTCTGCGGGCGCCCCGCCTCTACGGGCGGGGCACCGAAGGGTGTGCGGGGGGCGCGCAGGAGGGTGGGTGTGGCTGCCCGGCAGGCGCTCGGGCGGGTGCTCGGGCGGCGCTCGGGCGGTACTCGGGAGGGTGCTCGGACCGGCCTCGCGTACGATGGATGGCGCAGAGGGGGAGTAGCCCTTCGCCGGACCGTCGACATACTGCTCAGCCCGTCTGAGCCGGCGCCCGGAGGCAGGCCCCGTACAGGGGTCGGCCGGCGAGACCTTCGGCAAGCAGTGCACGCCCGTGCCCCTCGGCACGGGTGCCATGTGTGCTGCCGTGCCGAGGTGTCCCGTGGACACACACAGACTCTCGGTGGGGCAGCCCCGACCGATCGAGGAACCTTGATCAACCTGACCGTGACGGCCGTCGTGTTCGGCGTCGTCTTCCTCGCCGAGCTGCCGGACAAGACCGCGCTCGCCGGCCTCGTCCTCGGCACCCGCTACCGGGCCTCCTACGTCTTCGCAGGTGTCGCCGCCGCCTTCGCCGTGCATGTCGTGCTCGCGGTGGCGGCGGGCAGCGTGCTCACCCTGCTGCCGCAGCAGCTCGTGCACGCGATCACGGGCGTGCTCTTCCTGGGCGGCGCGGCGGTGCTGCTGTTCAGGAAGGACGACGACGACGAGGAGATCCGCAAGCCGGAGAACCAGTCCTTCTGGAAGGTGTCCGGGGCGGGCTTCATGCTCATCCTGGTCGCCGAGTTCGGCGATCTCACCCAGATCATGACGGCCAACCTCGCCGCCCGTTACGACGACCCGCTCTCCGTCGGCCTGGGTGCGGTGCTGGCGCTGTGGACGGTGGCCGGGCTGGGCATTGTCGGCGGAAAGGCCCTGATGAAGCGGGTTCCGCTCAAGCTGATCACCCGGATCGCGGCGCTGCTGATGCTGGGGCTCGGGGTGTGGAGCCTGTGGGAGGTGGTGACCGGCTGAGCGGGGCGGGGCGGGGCGGGGCGACGGGGCCGACGGGGCGGACGGGCGAGTCGGGCAGGGCCGGCGGGGAGGGTGGCACGAGCGGGGCGGCCGGCCGGTCGGCCGGTTCCGCCGACGGCTGCGGGGGCGACGGCGCGGCCAACGATCCGTGAACGGTCGGCGGGGGTGCTGGCGGGATGCCGGGCTTGTTTTGTATCGTGAATGAACAAAGTGGCTCCCGCCCGTTTTCCCTGACCGGCGGGCGGGGCCGCCTTGTCCCCCTCCCCGGGAACCGCACCGGGGCCCGCACCCGGGTCCCGCGCCCGGACCCCGCACCCGCGCTTTGGAGCTGCCGATGACGGCCACCGCCGTACTCACCGCCCGTGCCCTCCTGCTGGACATGGACGGCACCCTCGTCAACTCGGACGCCTCGGTCGAGCGCGTCTGGCGGCGCTGGGCCGAGCGGAACGGGCTCGACGGCGACGAGGTCATGAAGGTCGTGCACGGCCGCCAGGGCTACGCCTCGATGGCGCTGCTGCTGCCGAACCGGCCGGTGGAGCAGAACCACGCCGACAACGCGCGCATGCTCGCCGAGGAGACCTCGGACACCGAGGGCGTCGTCGAGATACCGGGCGCCCGCGCGTTCCTCGCCTCGCTCGACGGCTTCCCGCACGCCCTGGTGACCTCCGCCGACGTCGCCCTGTCCACGGCGCGGATGGCCGCCGCCGGGCTGGAGCGGCCCGAGGTGCGGGTGACCGCCGAGTCGGTCGGCGCGAGCAAGCCCGACCCCGAGGGCTTCCTCAAGGGCGCGGCGGAACTGGGCGTCGCCCCGGCCGACTGCGTGGTCTTCGAGGACTCCGGGGCGGGAATCGCCGCGGGACGCGCGGCCGGCATGCGGGTCGTCGGCATCGGCCCGCGCGCCGGGTTCCACGACCCGGACGTGGTCGTGCGCGACCTGACCCAGGTACGGGTGGAGCGCGGCGCGGACGGGACGATCCTGCTGCACATCACGGACGCCGGGCACGCGGGCTGACGCCGCCTGCCGCCGCCGCGCGGCGTTGAGGCCGGCGCGGCGCGTTCCGTCGCCTCAGCGGTTGTTCGTCTCCGCCTCCAGGCGGCTCCGGGTCTCCGGTCCGTACACACCCAGCTCGTCGCCGCGGACGCCCCGCGACCACTGGTAGTTGCGGACGGCGTCCTCCGTGCGGTGATTGAACCGGCCGTGGGCCGAGTCGTTGTACAGGTACACCTTGCTCAGGCGCTGCTGGAGGTCGGCGACCTCCGGACCCCGGTCGCCGCGCCTCAGCGTGGCGCCGGTGGCGTTGCCGTCGTCCGCTTCCTCCGTCTCCTCGGGGACGGCGGCCGGGGCGGTCGTCGTCGGGGCCGCGGAGGACTCCGCCGCGTTTGACGGGGTCGCCGAAGCGTCCGCCTCCGCTTCGTCCTCCGGCCCCGGCTCCGAGGCCGACGGCGACGCCGACGGGCTCGCGCTCCCGGACGGAGCGGCCGAGGCCGACGCCGGGGCGGACACCTCCGGTGAGCCGGAAGCGCTCGCGGCCGGCGCCGCCAGGGGCGCGTCGGACGGCGCGTCCGGCACGCTCGCCCGTACGTCCTTCGGCAGTGCGCCGTCCCGCGACGGCGTCTCGTAGGCGAACAACCCGCTCGCCCATCCGGCGCCCCCGACCACCGCCACGACGGCTCCGGCGGCCACGAGCAGCGTGGTGCGGCGACGGCGGCGGCCGGCGGAGGGAGCGGGTCCGCCGGCGTCCGGGGCCGGGCCCGTGTGCGGCCCTGCCGCGGCGGACACCGCCCTGAGGGGGCGCGTGGAGTCGAACAGGTTCAGGTCGGTGGCACTCGGCTCGCTCATGGGCGGCGCGAGAGGTGCGGCGAGGGGCGAGGGCTGAGGGGCCGTCACCGGAGTGGCCGAGGGGAGTACGGACGTCGCGTCCGGGTCCTCGGGAGCCCCTGGGGCTCCGGAGGCGACGGGAGTACCCGGAGTCCCGGGCGCGGTGAGTGCGTCCGGGGCGATGGCGCGCAGTTGCATGGTCGCGTCGGCCGGCTGCGGTGCACCGGGCGTCACCTGCCCGGCCTGCCCGGCCTGCGGGGTCTGCTCGTTCCGCGCCGCGAGCCCGCCGTGAGCCGCCGGTGCGTCCTGCCGGCTCGCATCGGGCTGGGCGGGGGGCTCTTCCGCCCTTTGCCCGGCCTGTTCGATCCGGTCGGCTTCTTGTCCGGCTTCAGGGGCCGGGGGGCGGCTGCCCCCCGGCGTGCCACCGCTGTTCGGCGTACCCGGTGCGGCCGGTGCGGCCGTCGTGTCGTCGTCGAGTTCGACGTACGGGCGGATGCGGAGCGGAGTGAAGTCCTCGGCCTCTGCCACCTGCGCCGTACGGGCGTCGCGGAGGGCGTCGGACGCGCGCAGAGTGCAGGCGCAGGAAGGGGTGTTGTCCCTGTTCCTGAACGCACCGCATTCCGGACACGGGGTGCCCGTCGAATCGTCCACGTGTACTCCCTCCCCTCGTGATCTCCAGAGATTATGCAGATCTTCTCCACATGCCGACGCACACGCCCCCGGAATGCGACCCTCCGGATGGGCTCGACAGGCCATAACCGGCCATACCGATCACGATGGACCGTGGAAACGAGAACCTGTGGAGGTGGTCATGTCCGGGGACGCGCACGGCAGGGCGGAGAGGGCGGGCAGCGCGCGGCCCTCGCCCGGTGCCGGTTCCGGACCGCCGGCCCCCGATGCCGCTCCGGGCGGCCCGGGTGGCCCGGGTGGTCCGGGTGGCCCGGGTGGTCCGGGTGGCCCGGGTGGTGTCGGCGGCCCCCACGAGCAGGTGCCCCGCAACGTCGTCGTCTCGATGAGCGCCCTGCTCCTCGGCCTGCTGCTCGCCGCCCTCGACCAGACCATCGTGGCCACCGCGCTGCCCACCATCGTCAGTGAACTGGGCGGTCTGGAGCATCTGTCCTGGGTGGTCACCGCGTATCTGCTGGCCTCGACCGCCGTGACCCCGCTGTGGGGCAAACTCGGCGACCAGTACGGCCGCAAGCGGCTGTTCCAGGGCGCCATCGTCATCTTCCTGGTGGGGTCCGCGCTGTGCGGCACGGCGCAGGACATGGCTCAGCTGATCAGTTTCCGCGCGCTCCAGGGGCTGGGCGGCGGCGGACTGATCGTGCTGTCCATGGCGATCGTCGGAGACCTCGTGCCGCCCCGTGAACGGGGCAAGTACCAGGGCATGTTCGGCGCGGTCTTCGGTACGACGAGCGTCCTCGGGCCACTGCTCGGCGGACTGTTCACCGAGCACCTGAGCTGGCGCTGGGTGTTCTACATCAACCTGCCCCTCGGGATCGTCGCCCTCGCCGTCATCGCGACGGTGCTGCACATCCCGCGCAGGTCGACCCGGCACGTCATCGACTACCTCGGCACCTTCCTCATCGCCTCCGTCGCGACCTGCCTGGTCCTGGTCGCCTCCCTCGGCGGCACCACCTGGGCCTGGGGCTCGTCGCAGATCATCGGCCTCGCGGTGCTGGGCGCCGTCCTCGCCGTCGCGTTCGTGGCCGTGGAACGCCGGGCCGTCGAACCGGTGCTGCCGCTGGGACTGTTCCGGATCCGCACCTTCACGCTCACCGTCGTGGTCAGTTTCATCGTCGGCTTCGCCATGTTCGGCACGAACGTCTATCTGCCGACGTTCCTCCAAGTGGTCCAAGGCACCAGCCCGACCATGTCCGGTGTGCACATGCTGCCGATGGTGGCCGGAACACTGCTGGCCTCGACCGCCTCCGGACAGATCGTCAGCCGTACCGGCCGCTGGAAGGTGTTCCCGATCGCGGGCACCGGCCTCATCACCATCGGCCTGCTGCTGCTCCACCAGCTCGACGAGAACAGCCCCATCCCCGTGATGAGCGCCTTCTTCTTCGTCTTCGGCCTGGGGCTCGGCCTGGTGATCCAGGTCCTGGTGCTGATCGTGCAGAACGCCGTCTCCTACCGGGACCTCGGCGTCGCCACCTCCGGCGTGACCTTCTTCCGGTCCATCGGAGCCTCCTTCGGCGTCGCCGTCTTCGGCATGATCTTCACGAACGGCCTCGACGACAAACTCACCGCCGCCTTCCGCGATGTCCGGCTCCCGCCCGGTGTCTCCGCCGACGCGCTGGAGTCCGACCCGCGCGGCATCGGAGGCCTGCCGGCCGCCCTGCGCCCGGAGGTCGTCCACGCGTACGCCTCCGCCATCACCGACGTCTTCCTGTACGCCGTTCCCCTCGCCCTCGTCGGGTTCGTCCTCGCCTGGTTCCTCAAGGAGGACAAGCTGCGCGCCTCGGTCACCGCGCCCGACGGCACCGAGATACTGGCCAGCAACCCGGTGGAGCGGTCCTCGTACGACGAGGTGTGCCGCGCGCTGTCCCTGCTCGGTACCCGCGAGGGCCGGCGCGACGTCTACCGGAAGACCACCACCCGCGCGGGCTACGACCTGCTGCCCGCGACGAGCTGGATGCTGCTGCGGATCAGAAGGCACGGCTCGGTGGAACCGGCCCTGCTCGCCGAGCGCAGCACCGTCCCGCTCGATGTCGTCATGGAGGCCGCCCGCCAGGCCGAGGTGCGGCACCTCGCCCGGCGCGAGGGCTTCGGCCTCGTCCTGACCGACGACGGGTTCGAGGCCGCCGAGCGGCTGGCGCGGGCCCGGGAGGAGTCCCTGGCCGAGCTGCTCGGCGACTGGTGGGGGCCGGACCGGCCCACCGATCTGGTGCAGCTGGTGCACGAACTGTCGGGAGAACTGGGCGGATCGAGCGGGGAACGCCCGCACGACGGCGGCGGACGTCCGAGGGGTGCGCGCGGCGGCCGCCCGGGTGCGCCGGTCGGCTGAGCCCGCCCGGAGTTCAACCGAGCCGCTTGGTGAACCAGTGCTCGGCGAACGGTTGGCTGTTGTGCGGTTCCGTCTCGGTGAAGCCGAGCCGCGCGTACAGGGCGCGGGCCTCCACCAGGTCGCCGCGCGTGTCCAGGATCAGCCGGGCGGCCCCCGACGCGCGGGCCGCGTCCTCGGCGGCGCGCACCAGGAGCACCGCACCGCCCCTGCCCCGCATCCCCGGGTGCAGGAAGACCCGGGTGAGTTCGGCGGTCGTACCGGCCGACAGTCGGATCCCCGCACTGCCCGCCGCCTCGTCCCCGTACCACGCGACCAGCAGATGTCCCCGCGGCGGCACCAGGTCGGCGCCCGACTCCGCGGCGATCTCCCGCTCCAGTTCCTCCGGATCGGTCCGGCGTCCCTCGTGCAGCAGGTACCAGCGGTCGCTGACCTCCGTGTAGTACGCCCGCCAGAGCGCGGCGGCGACGGGGGAACCGGGGAGTTCGGGACGGATGGTCCATGTCATGTCCGCATTCTGCGTATGTCTCTCCCCGAGCGCGCAACTCTGTTTGCGGGCGGTTCTTCGGGCAACCCGAACGGAGAACCGGCGTGCGAGGAAAGCCGGTTGGCCGACGAACCGGAAGGCATCCATGTCCACTGGCCTGATCATTGCCTTGATCGTGATCGTGGCGGTCGTTGTCATCGCGGCGGCCGTACTGACCCTGCGCGCCCGTGGGCCACGCCACGGCGCGCACCTGAAGCGGCGCTTCGGACCCGAGTACGACCGGGCCGTCACCCAGCACGACGGGGACACGGAGGCCGCCGAACGTGAACTGGCCCAGCGCGTGAAGCTCCACGGCGACCTGCGGGCACGCCCGCTGGGGACCGCCGAACGGGAGAGGTACGAGGCGGGCTGGACGGCCGCGCAGGAGCGGTTCGTCGACTCGCCGCGGGAGGCCGTCGCCGAGGCGGACCGGCTGCTCGCCGACCTCGCCGCCGCCCGGGGCTACCCCGACGGCGGCCAGTACGAGGAGCAGCTCGCCGCCCTGTCCGTGCACCACGCCCACCACGTCGACGGCTACCGCCGGGTGCACCGGGTCGCGCAGGCCCGCGTGAACGGCGGGCACGAAGGCGGCGCGGGCACCGAGGAGATGCGCGAGGCCATGGTCGAGGCCCGCACCCTCTTCGACGACCTGGTGCGGCCGTCCCGTCACGACGGCGAAGACCACCGCGGCGACCCGGAGGGCCACCGCGCGAGGACGGCCGAACGCGGCCGCCCCCACACGCCCTCATTGCTCCACCGGCGACAGGCGAAGGAGAGCTGACCGAGATGACCGACACGACACGGCGCCCCGGCGACGAACCGCTGACCGAGGCGCCCCGCACCACCACCCGCACGACCGTCCCCGGGACCCACGGCGGTGTCGGCGAGGACGCCCACCAGGACCTCCACGGCGACCCCCGCCGGGACGCTTACGAAAAGGGCGCCCGACCCGGCGCACCGGACCTCCGCGAGGACACCGGCACAGTGACGCCCGCCCGCGACGGCGTGGGCCCTTCGGCCGCCGGCCGCTCCCGGACCGGCGGCACGCCGGACACGTACACGTCCCTGGACGAGCGCCGCGACCGCCACGGCGGTGACCGCGCCCTCGAGGAGGGGCACGGTCACCGTCTGCTCCCGCACGACGACGGCGACAAGCTCACCGCGCAGTTGCAGCACGCCGTGGCCGGTTTCGTGGACACCCCGAGGGACTCCGTCGCGGAGGCCGATCGCGTGCTGGAGGAACTCGCCGCCCGCTTCACGGACGCGGTGACCGAGCGGCGCCGTACCCTGCGCCGGTCCTGGCAGACCGAGGACGTCGGCGAGGGCCCGAACGCCGCCGAGACCGGCACCGAGCAACTGCGCCTGGCCCTACGGGACTACCGCGAACTGGCGGAACGGCTCCTGCGCGCCTGACCGGTTCCGGGCCCGGGGCCGCCGTCAGGCGTCCCCGGGCTCCGGCCCGTCCGCCCCCGCCCGGCGCTCCCGCCACTGCCGTACGACGTCCTCGACGTCGTACGGCTTTTTGCCCAGCGGGGGGCCGGGCGGCGGCTTGTACATCATGTCGCGGATCTTGACGTTGATCTCCGTGAGGATCCTCCGGACGATCCGCTCCGAGGGGGCCGCGTAGGCCGCCTCCAGGGCGTCCTCGGCCTCCTTGCGCAGGGCCAGTGTCGGCGGCAGCACCGAGTAGCCCTCGCGGGCCAGCTTCCGCTTGACCCACCACATCTCGTCGTACGGGGTCTCCAGATCGCGCGGAAGGGGCTTTCCCGCTCCCGGCAGCCGCGCGAAGTCCCCGCGCGACTCGGCATCACGGATCTGCTTGTCCACCCACGTTTCGAAGGACACGTCCGGCGGCTTTCGCTCGGTCATGAGGCCATTGTGCCCGCCGGACGGACGGACGGGAGGGAGCCGGGCGTTTTATCATGCGGCGACAGCGAGCCGTTCCGGCCGCCGCACCAGGCCGTTGTGGCCGCCGTCGGGCCGGTACAGCCGGCCCGCCAGAACGTCTCAGGAGGAACGCACGTGCTCGAACTCACCATGGCCACCGTGTCGTCGGCGGAATCGGGGGCCACGGCAGGCATGCTCATGGCCGACGCACCGACCGAGCCGGGCGCCGTGCTGCGGGTGGGCCGGGACAGGTCGGTGTGCCGGCTCTCCACACCGGACGACTGGCTGTTCGTGTCCAGGGTCCACCTGGAGTTCCAGTGCGCCCAGGACGGCACCTGGTACCTGAGCTGGCTGCGCGGTTCGCTCCCCGAGCCGTCCTCCGAGGTCCGGCTGACCATCGGCGACCAGGCCCACCCGGTCGCCTACGGCGGCAGCGTCGCCCTGCCCCGGGGCGGCAACGGCGAGGTCGTCATCCTGGACCGCTCGGCCCCGCGCAGCGTCAACGTGGGTTTCTACCACGAGGTGTGAGGCGGAAAGCCGCTGCCGCAAGGACACTCCGGCCCACTCCGGCACCCGAGCCGGGGCAGAACCGTTGTACCCCTCGACGCCGGCCGCCCGGACCGCCGTCCCGCGCGGGGGAGCTTCAGGGCCTGCTCCAGGAGGCGCCGGGCGCCCCGCACCCGGGTCTCCCGGGTGATCCCTCCCGCGTCCCGGCGGGCGCCCCGCCCCCCGCGTCTGTCGTCATCCCGGCCAAAGCGGGACCAAAGCGGAGCGGACGTCAGGTGAACCGGGGGTTGCCTGCGTCTCTTCCGGGGGCGGTGCGAGCCTCAGTCGCCGCGATCGTTGCCACGGGCAACCACTGGGTGCTGGACGCGGCGGGCGGAGCCCTCGTCGTCGTGGCCGGTTTCGGCCTGACGTGCCTCCTTCAGGGTCCGCGGGCCCGCACGGTGGCGGACCGCCGCCGCCGTCACCAGCACCGGTCCGGGGCCGGAGGCCACGGAGACGAAGCCGCCGGGTCCTTTCCCCGCACAGGAGAAACCCGCACAGGAGGAGCCGGCCCGGAAGTAGTTCCCTGCGTGGTCCCCCTGCCGCCGCAGTGGTCCGCGAGGGCCCGCCGGGCACGGCGAAAGCGGCGGCCCAGGGGATCAAGGGCCGCCGCTTTCGGTATGCGGGGTACTGCTGCGGGTGGTGCTGGGACCGGCTCCGGGTCGGTCAGTACCAGTTGTTGGCCTGCCAGAAGTCCCAGGCGGCGCACGGGCTGCCGTAGCGCTCGTTCATGTAGTCGATGCCCCACGAGATCTGGGTGGCGGGGTTGGTCTTCCAGTCCGAGCCGGCCGAGGCCATCTTCGAGGCGGGCAGGGCCTGGACCAGGCCGTAGGCGCCGCTGGAGGCGTTGGTGGCGGTGTGGTTCCAGCCGCTCTCGTGCTGGACGATGTTCGAGAAGCACTGGTACTGCGCGGAGTCGCCGATCATCGACTGCGCGGTCACCTGGGCCGAGCCCGTGGCCGTGGTGGCGGCCTGTGCGGGGGCGGCGGCGATCAGCGAGCCGCAGGCCGCGGCGGCGACGGCGGCACCGGCGAGGGCCTTCTTCGGGGTGGCGACGGTGCGGAGGATGGAAACGGCGGACATGTAGAAACCTTTTCTTCGACTGCAGGGCGGTCGTCGTAGCTCCGGCCCCGGAACACCTGGTGGTGCGTGGGGGTGGGGCATACGTCGGCGCCGCGGCCCGGGTGGGGCACGTCGGCGCCTGGCGACTGCTCCACAGAAGCAGCTTTCGGGGTTTGTCCGCAAAGGTCCCTTTTACTAGCCGTGGTCGCATTTAGGGGAGTGTCGGTCTGTAACTGACGGTCATCCGCGCAGGTAGGGGCGGGCAGGCGTGGAGGCGGAGAGGTCTCCCGGGCTACGACCCCGCTTCGTATGTGAGCCGGGTCATGTGGGGCGCCTCACGACGGGCCGTCAGTTCCGTCACCCTCGGCGTGCGCGGGAACACTCAGGGGTGGCCGGTGAACGTGACCGGCGTCTCGAAAGCCGCCCTGCGGGTGGCGCGGCGCAGGGCGCGGAGCACCGGGGGGCCCAGGGTCAGGGCCAGGACGACGGTCAGCAGGGCCCGGCCCAGGTCCCAGCCGAGGGACGTGGCCAGGCAGTAGGCCAGGAATCGGGCCAGGTTGGCGGGGACCGACGCGTCCGGGTCGAAGGAGATGTTCGAGGCCAGGGCGGCCATGAAGGGCCAGCCCGCCATGTTCATCATCGTGCCGTAGGCGAAGGCCGCCAGGAAGCCGTAGGCGGCGAGCAGGCACAGCTCCGCCCGGCCCCGCAGCCTGTCCTGGCCCGGGAGCAGGCCCGCGCCCATCGTGAACCAGCCCATCGACAGCATCTGGAACGGGAGCCATGGGCCCACCCCGCCCGTGAGCAGCGCGGACGCGAACATCGTCACCGAGCCGAGCACGAAGCCGAAACCCGGCCCGAGGACCCGCCCGCTGAGGACCATCAGGAAGAACATGGGTTCCAGACCGGCCGTCCCCGCGCCGATGGGGCGCAGCGCCGCCCCCGCCGCCGCCAGCACGCCCAGCATCGCGACCGCCTTCGGGCCCAGGCCCGACTCCGAGATCGTCGCCGCCACCACCCCGACCAACAGCACGAGGAGCCCCGCGAACAGCCACGGCGCGTCCTGCGCGTGGGCGTTGAGGGTGGAGGCGGGCGGGGCCAGGAAGGGCCAGCCGAACGCGGCCACGCCCACCGCGCTCACCAGGGCCAGCGCCACCAGCGAACGCGGGCCCAGACGGACGGCCCGCGCCTGGCGCTGGGTGCCGGTGGCCTGACCGGTGGTGCCGGTGGCTGTGGAGGCCTTGTCCGTGGCCGGGGTGGGGGCGGGAGAGGAAGTCAAGACAGGGCCTCCTGGACCTGGGAGACCGTGAGCCAGTGCTGCGGGGCCAGGATCTTGGCCACCTGCGGGGCGAAGGACGGCGACGCGACGACCACGTCGGCCGCCGGGCCGTCGGCGATGACCTCGCCCTCGGCGAGGAGGACGACCCGGTGGGCGAGTTCCGCCGCCAGCTCCACGTCGTGCGTGGCCAGGAGGATCGCGTGCCCCTCGGCGGCCAGCCCGCGCAGGAGGGTCACCAGACGGGCCTTCGCCGCGTAGTCCAGGCCGCGGGTCGGCTCGTCGAGGAGGAGCAGCGGCGGGCGGGCGGTGAGGACGACCGCCAGGGCGAGGGTCAGGCGCTGGCCCTCGGACAGGTCACGCGGGTGGATGTCGTCCGCGATGCCGGGCAGCAGCTCCGACAGCAGGGCGCGGCAGGTGCCCGGCTCCGCCTCCGCGTCCCGGTCGGCGGCGACGCACTCCGCGGCGACCGTGTCCGCGTACAGCAGGTCCCGCGGCTCCTGCGGGACGAGTCCCACCCGGCGGACCAGGTCGCGGGGGCGGGTGCGGTGCGGCACGGCGCCACCGGTGCGGACCGAACCGGCGGACGGTTCCACGAGCCCGACCAGTGCGCCGAGCAGCGTGGACTTGCCGGCGCCGTTGCGGCCCATGAGCGCGATCGTCTCGCCGGAGGCGACCGTCAGATCGATGTGGCGCAGCGCGCGGACGCCGCCGCGACGGACGGCCAGGGCGCGGACCTCGGCCACGGGGGCGGGCGCGGGGGCGGGGGTGGGGGAGGGAGAGGCCGTGGCCGTGGCCGGCCGCTTGCGGGTGAACAGGGAGAGGGGGGTCCTGCGAGTGGCGGTGGGGGCGGCCGGGGCCGTCCGGGCGGGGCCCGGTGCGGTCGTTGTCGCTTCCTTCGCCGTGACGGATGTGGCCTTTGTCCTCGCCTCCGCCTCCGCCTCCGCCTCCGCGAGGCGCTCGCGCAGGGGGGCCGCGCGGCGGCGGGCGTCGCGTACGGTCAGCGGGAGCGGGGACCAGCCGGCGAGCCGGCCCAGGGCCACCACCGGCGGGAACACCGGGGAGACCGCCATCACCTCCGCGGGGGTCCCGAGCAGCGGGGGCTCGCCCGGTCCCGGCAGCAGCGCCACCCGGTCGGCGTACTGGATGACGCGTTCCAGGCGGTGCTCGGCCATGAGGACGGTGGTGCCGAGATCGTGGACGAGACGCTGGAGCACCGCGAGGACCTCCTCGGCCGCCGCGGGGTCCAGCGCGGACGTCGGCTCGTCGAGGACCAGCACCCGGGGGTGCGGGGTGAGGACCGAGCCGATCGCGACGCGCTGCTGCTGGCCGCCGGAGAGCGTGGAGATGGGGCGCTCCCTCAGGTCGGCCAGGCCCAGCAGGTCCAGCGTCTCCTCGACGCGACGGCGCATCACGTCCGGGGGCAGCCCCAACGACTCCATGCCGTAGGCGAGTTCGTCCTCGACGAGGTCCGTCACGAAGTGCGACAGCGGGTCCTGGCCCACCGTCCCCACCACGTCGGCCAGTTCGCGTGGCTTGTGGGTACGGGTGTCGCGGCCGGCCACCGTGACCCTGCCGCGCAGGGTGCCGCCCGTGAAGTGCGGGACGAGGCCGCTGACCGCGCCCAGCACCGTGGACTTGCCGACGCCGGACGGCCCGGCGAGCAGGACGAGTTCGCCCTCCGGGACCTCGAAGTCGACGCCCCGCACGGAGGGTTCGGGGGAGCCGTCGTACGTCACGGAGACGTTCTCGAAGCGGATCACGACGGCTCCTTGCCGGTGTCCTCGGGGGCGGGGGTGACGAAGGCGGGGAGCAGGCCGATGAGTACGGCCGCCGCCGGCCACAGGGGCAGTGTGGGCGCGACCAGCGGCACCACACCGGGGTGCAGGGCCGCCGGGTCACGTGCGGCGGCGAGGGCCAGCAGCGCCGCGACCGCCGCGCCGCAGCCGGCGACCAGCCAGGCGCGGGCGTCCCAGCGGTCGGGCCGGTAACGGGTGCGCAGGGAACGCCGTCCGCCCAGCCGCAGTCCCGCGAGTGCGGCGGCCAGACCGGCGAGGAGCACGGGGACGCCGTATACGGCCCCTTCGGCGGTGAGTAGCCCGTAGGTGCCCGCGCAGATGCCGAGCAGCCCGCCGAGGGTGAGGGCGGCGGTGGTACGCCGGACCCCGGCCGGGACCTGTGCCGTACGGCCGTACCCGCGGGCGTCCATCGCGGCGGCGAGCGCGACCGAACGCTCCAACGCGCCCTCCAGCACCGGGAGTCCGACCTGGAGCAGACCCCGGACCCCGCGGTCGGGACGGCCCCGCAGCCGACGGGCGGCGCGCAGCCGCTGGACGTCCGTGATCAGACTCGGCGCGAAGGTCAGCGCCACGACCACGGCCACGCCCATCTCGTACAGCGCGCCGGGCAGGGATTTCAGCAGGCGGGACGGGTTGGCGAGGGCGTTCGCGGCACCGACGCAGATGAGCAGCGTGGCCAGCTTCATGCCGTCGTACAGGGCGAACGTGAGCGCCTCGGCCGTGACCCGGCCGCCCAGGCGGATGCCCTGCGCCCAGTCGGGGAGCGGGACTTCGGGCAGGTCGAGAAGGACGTGCGTACCGGGGATGGGGGAGCCGAGGACGATCGCGAAGAGCAGCCGGACGACGATCACGGCCAGCGCCAGCTTGACGAACGCGCCGTACGAGCGGGCCCAGGGGGCGTTCGGCCGGCGGACGGCCACGACGTACGCGGAGACCACGACCAGGAGGGCGAGCAGCAGGGGGTTGGTGGTGCGGGTGGCGGCGACGCCGAGGGCCAGCGCCCACAGCCACCAGGCGCCGGGGTGCAGGGGGGTGCCCTGCCGGCGACGGGGGGCGGGGGCGGTGCGTTCCCGTGGCCGGTCGCCGCCGGGTTCAGCCACGACGGCGTACCTGCCGGAAGGCCGCCGCCCCGAGCAGCGCCACCACGGCGATCCCGGCGAAGAGACCGAGGGACGGACCACCGGACTCCCCGGACTCCCCGGACTCCCCGGACTCCCCGGACTTCCCGGCCTTCTCGGACGCCGAGGAACTGCTGTCCTTGGAGCCGCCCTCCGTCTCCTTCCCGGGCGCCGAGGCGCCCGTGCCGGACTCCGTGTCCGTCCCCGACACCTGCTCCCCGCACCCGCGCTGCGGGTACCCGGCGATGGCGCACAGCAGGGCGCTGTTGTCGTAGCGCAGGGGTTCGGCGACGGAGGCCAGTGCCTCGGCGCTGCTGGCGTCCGGGGCGACCCGGGCGCAGGCGGCGGTGCGGTGCGCCGGCGGGGTCTCGCCGGACGGGGCGTCCTGGGTCGTACCGAAGTCGATGACGAGGGCGACCCGCTTGCTGCCGTCCTTCGCCGGGGTCTGCCCGCAGATGCCGTCGAAGTCGGCGGCGCCGCGAGGCTGCGCCGAGTCGTCGGACTCCTCGCTGACGGCGAAGCGGAAGCCCTGGACGTCGCCGTCGGCGGGGCGGGCGACGGACGGGCCCTGGGTGGCGTACGTCCAGGTGTCGCCGTCGAGGTCCCAGAAGGACCAGTACCGGTAGCCGGCGGCCTGCGCCTGGCCCGCGCCCGCCAGGAGGGGCAGGAGCGCGGCCAGGAACAGGACGACGGCCCGGCCGGCCGGGCCGGCTCGGCGGGGCCGGTGGATCACAGCTGCTGCCTCTTCTTCCGGCTGCTCACCAGGATGCCGACGCCGGCGCCGGCCACCAGGCAGACCCCGAGGGCCCACCAGACGACCGCACCGGAGCCCGAGTCGTCCTTCTCCTTCTCGTCCTTCTGCCCCTGCTCGTTCTTCTCGCCGGAGGCGTCGGCCGCCGGCGCGGCGGGCCCGGTGGCGGTCAGCTGCTTCACCAGGTCGGTGCCGCCGAAGGCGCGCGGGTCGGTGCCCGTCGCGTGAGCGGCGAAGATCAGCTGGGCATAGGCGGCGGGACCGCTCTGGGCGGCCCAGTCGGCGGCGTTCTTCTCCAGCCAGGCCACGGACTTCGCGGCCGGCTCGGTGGCGCCCTGCGCCGCGAGCGCGACCACCGCGTCGGCGGTGTTGCCGTAGTCGGGCTGGTCCTCGGCGCCGGGGAGCGCGGAGACGAGATGAGCGTCGGCGGCGAGCGCGTCCGTGAGGTGGGCGGCACCGTTGGCGGCGGCCTGCTCGGGCGTCCCGGCCTTCTCGCACGCGGCGTCCGCCGCCTTGCCCTTGCCCGGCTCGACCACCAGGCCCGCGCCGAGGGAGCCGGCCACGCCGGCCGCGGTGGCGTCGGCGTTGGCGACCAGTTCGCCCTTCTTGTCCGGCTGGAAGGCGAAGGCGCCCGCCCCGTCGCCCTTGGTGTCGCACGGCAGGGCCAGCTTCAGCAGGGCGTCGTAGGGGGACTTGCCGTCCTTGACGACCTCGGCCGGCTTCTCGCCCGCGGCGGCGAGGGCGCCGACGACGACGGACGTGGAGTTGGCGTCACTGTCCCCACCCGCCATGTAGCCCCAGCCGCCGTCCTTGTTCTGGACGGACTTCAGCCAGTCGAGGGCCTTGCCGGTGACGGCGTCGTGCCCGCCGAGCGCGGCAAGGGCCTGCACGGCGGCGGCGGTCTGGTTGGTGTCGACCATGGTCTTGGCGTCGCACGCGGTGCCGGTGTCGGCGCGGAACGGGGCGAAGGAGCCGTCGGCGCACTGCTGGCCGGCCAGCCAGTCGACGGCCGCCTTCGGCGGCTCGGCACCCACCGTGTGCTGGGCGAGCAGGGCCAGCGACTGGCGCCACACACCGTCGTACTGGGGGTCGCTCGCGCCGTACAGGGCGGAGGGGAGGGCCTGCTGGGACGGCGAGGGGGACGGGGACGAGTCGGCGGCGGCCGGTGCGGCGGCGCCGATCACGGCTATGGCGGCCAGGACCGCTGCGCTGCTGCGGACGTTCATGATCGGCGGGGGCCTCTCCCTGTGGGGGAGCCGGGCAGCACGGGACACCCCGGCGGCTCGGCTCCGTATGCCTCGACGGTGCCGCGCACCGGCAAACCGCCGGACGCGTGAGCCGGTCACGTTCCGTCCGGGGCATTCCGGCTCGCCGTCCTGGCGGACGGCTCACGGTTGCGGGTCAGCGCCGGAATTGCACCGGCTTCCCCCCGTACGGGTGTGATGACGACGTCGCCACTGTACCCGCCCGTAGGAAAGCGGCCAGGGGCGGCCTGAAGGGGGTGGCCGAGGTCACCGGCGGCGTACGCCACCGCTCACACGGCCACGTACCACCGGCTCGCTGCCCGTCACCGCCTCCGCGCGGCCCAGCTCGACCAGGCGGTGCAAGTGGGACTCGGCCCGAGCGCATCCTGGCGGCGTCCGAGATATGCCCCGCCAAAGCCGCCGTCGTCACCCTGCTGGGCAGCGGGAAGTCGGCGTTCCCGCCTGACGAGTAGTGCCGAGGGGGCCGGGCCGGGCATGAACCGGCTCGGCCTCGTGCGGGGGAGGCGCTGTTGAGCAGGGGCTGGAAGCCTGCACCGTCGACGGGCACGCTCCGGGACTTGAAGCCCCGGACTATGACTTGGACAGCATTACTCGTCGCGCTGCAGCCGTCGGTGTTGTAGTCGTTTTGACTTGCTCCTCGGGCTGATGTCCGAGGATTCCGGTCTTCCCGCGGGTTGTTGTGCCGCTATGCGGCACAGTTTCCATGTGGGATGCCTTGGCTTCCTGTTTCTTCACGCTGTGCCAGAAACGGGTTCTGGTCTTACCGGCGCTCGGCAGGCTGTCACCGCCAGTCCGGCGGCCTGTTTGACGTTGATGGCGGCGTTGTGGTCCCGGTTGTGGAGCGTGCCGCAGGCCGTGCAGGTCCATTCCCGCACGTGCAGTGGTTTGGGTCCGCTCGGGTGCCCGCAGATGGAGCACACCTGGCTGGTGGGTTGGAACCGTCCGATCTTGACGAAGATGCGCCCGTACCGCTGGGCTTTGTAGGCGAGCATGTTCACGAACTGGGACCAGCCCGCGTCATGGATGCTTTTGGCTAGCCGGGTGCGCGCGAGTGCCTTGACCGCCAGGTCTTCCACCGCGACCGCTTGGTTCTCGCGGATCAGCTTGGTGGAGAGCTGGTGGTGGAACTCGCGGCGCGCGTTCGCCACGTGCGCGTGCGCGCGGGCGACCTTCCGGCGGGCCTTCTTCCGGTTCTTCGATCCCTTCTGCTTGCGGGACAGTACCCGCTGGGCCTTTTTGAGTTTCTTCTCTGCGCGGCGCAGGAACCGCGGGGAGTCGATCTTCGTGCCGTCGGACAGGACGGCGAAGTGGGTCAGCCCCAGATCGATACCGATGCTCTGGCCGGTGTCGGGCATGCGGGCCGCGTCGGCGAGCGAGTCGGTGTCGATGACGAAGGATGCGAAGTACCGGCCCGCCGCATCCTTGATCACGGTGACCGAGGATGGGACGACGGGTAGAGGGCGGGACCATGTCACCCGCACCTCGCCGATCTTCGGCAGGCTTAGCCGGCCGGCCGGTGTGATGGACCAGCGGGCGTTGGCGGTGAACCGAATCGACTGCCTGCGGTCCTTGCGCGACTTCAAGCGCGGCGCGCCCAGCCTCGGACCCTTGCGCTCGCCTGTGCGGGAGGCGAAGAAGTTGCGGTAGGCGGCCTCGGCGTCCCGCAGAGACTGCTGCAGCACCACCGCGGAGACCTCGCCCAGCCAGGCGCGGCCGGGCGTGCGCTTGGCCTGGGTGATCAGCTGTCGGGACAATTCGGCGGCCCTGGGGAACGGCAGGTTCTGCCTGCGGGCCTCCTCGCGGGCACGCACCGCGTCGTTGAAGACCACGCGGGCGCACCCGAAGGCCCTTGCCAGCGCGATGCGCTGACCTGGCTGCGGGTACAGGTCGGGTAGCCGGGATGCATTGCTGCATCCCGGCCCCCTCAGAACCGTGCGTGCACCTTTCAATGCACACGGCTCAAGCTCGCCCCATGGGCCAGCGCATTTCAGTTGGCCCGCTTGCCATCTTGAGCGTGTAGCTGTCGATGGCAGGCGGAGTGCACGAGACGGAGGTTGGTTCTCTCGTCGGAGCCGCCTTCTCTCCGGTAAACGAAGTGATGCTTGTTCAGCATCTTCTTCGACGCCGCGAACCAGTTGATCCACTCGCGTGGACTGTCCGGCTCGTACTCGGCTCCGGCGATAAGCGCCTGATTGCAGAGCGGACACAGCCCTTTCTGCTTGTACGCCAGGGACAGGCTTACTTTGTCCATGGGCGGTGGCGTCTTCTTTCGGCGACGTCCCTGCCAGTACTCGTTCAGGGATGGGTCGTCAGGAGACGCCGCACCCTTCACTTGTACGTGACGGACGATTTTTGTCCATTTGAACTGGGGAAGATAGGCACCGCTGTTGCGATCCCCGAAGACCCATTTGTCATTTCTGGACTCGTTGAACCTGCCGAAGTGTCTGTTGGCCACCCAGACTCTCGACTTCCTCGGATGGCTCCTTCGGGACCATTCCCACAGCAGCTTCCACACGTAGTGGTCGAGGCTGGCGAATACTCGCGAAGAAACCGCCTTCCGGTAGTACGCTGACCACCCTCGGATGATGGGGGTCAGCACCCTCAATACACCTGCCGTGTTGGAGCCGTAAAGCCCCTTCACTTCGGTGCGCAGGGTCTGCCGGATTCTCTTGACGGCATCGGCGCTCGGTTTGATAAGTAGCTTTCCGTCGTAGCGACGGATGTTGAAGCCGAGGAAGTCAAACCCGTTCTCCACGTGGGTGATCCGGGTCTTTTCTTCGTTGAACCGTAGTCCTCTCGGCTCCAGCCACTCCGACAGTTTCTCCTTGACCTGTTCCGCCTCCGACTTGCTGTGGCACATGACCACGAAATCGTCTGCGTACCGGATCAGGATCGGCGTCCCGGGGGCTGACTTCGGCTCGTAAGACTTCGCCTCGGTTCCCCAGTACCGGCACCCTGCCGCCTCTTCCATCCCGTGGAGTGCCACGTTCATCAGCAGCGGGCTGATCACTCCGCCTTGTGGAGTTCCCTCCTCGGTCGGCGTGAACCGCCCTTGTTCGACCACGCCGGCTTTCAACCATGCCCGAATGAGGCTGCGGCCGGGGAATCCCCCGACGGCGTCCATCAGACGTGGGTGGTCGATGCGGTCGAATGCTGCCGATAGGTCCGCATCCAGGACCCAGAGGCGTTTGGCGTTCTTGCGTGCCGCTGCCCCGAAAATGGCCTCGATGGCGTCGTGGCAACCCCTCCCCGGTCGAAAACCGTACGACCGGGGTTCGAAACGAGCCTCCCACTCGGGTTCCAACGCATTCTTGACGCGAGCCTGCATGGCCCGGTCTCGGATGGTGGGAATCCCCAGCGGTCGTTGTTTCCCGTTGCTCTTCGGGATGTACACCCGCTTGACTGGCATGGCGTGCCATGGTTTTTCGGCCTGATGGACTTCTGTCGCCAAGTTCCATCGGGCCCCGGGTGTGACAGCCTTCTTCCTGTCGACCCCGGCAGTCTTGCGGCCAGTGCTCAGCTGGGTCACTCGTCTCACGCTGGTGAGCGTGTTGGAGTGGCTCCGCAGCATGAGCTTCTGAAGATTCCTGACCTTGGGCCAGTCCTCTTCTTGCGCGGCCTTGAAGATCCGCTGTCTCAGTCGCCGTACCTCTCCCTCGCGCTGGCTCCAGTCGATCTGATGCCAGAGCGTGGAAGCGTCCTCTGGTCCGTTCGCCGGGGTGAGTGGCAGATCAGACATGTCCACCGTCCTCCCGGTGTCTAACTTGTCCGTCGGTTCGGGCTTCGTCTCAGTTCACTTCAAAGGCTTACCTGGTCCACGTCTGCTCCCTTTCGGGTCGGGGAAGCCCCGTATCCGGCAGGTTATACAGGCGCATTCGCCCGCTTTCCCTTTCCCTTTCGGGGACCGGCGTTCGCTTTTTGGACCATCCTGTCCGGCTGAGGAGTTCCGCTTCCCTTGCGGTCGGCCTACCAGATCGCTCTGGACCTCAACCGGGTTTCCACGTTCCGCACCACCAAGATGCGTTCGGGGAGGGTGCCCCCTATTGCCCCGCGGCCAGCGGTGTTCGCGAGCCTCAGGTCCGAACCCTCGGCTCCGCTCGATGCCTCCCAGCATCCGGGCCGTGACCGCCGCTCTTGCTCAGCATCGGGCGGGCTACTTTGACGAGGCTTTGACAGGGGTTCACTTTCGTTCACCCTTCCGAACTGCCCCTCGGCCTGTGGTGCCAGATGCCTTGGCACCCTTGGGCCTTGAGCGCTCAGCTTCACACCCCGCCGTTGCCAGCGACGCATGTGAGCGTGGGGCCAGACCTCAGAACACTGGTCTGGGAAAGCCCAGTTGAGACCGGGCTGCCCACTTGAATGGTGCGACCTCGTGTCGCACGCGGAAGCCGTACCGAAGCTGCATGCGGATCACTCTACGTACTTGGGTTATGGCCAAGATACGGAACATTCGAGCTGGTCAGCATGTGTTTCGTGATGCACGTTCACTTGGTCTTTCTGACCAGGTTCCGGCACAAGGTGCTCACGGGTGCTCATCTGTAGTGCATGGGGAGATCGTGCGGGCGGTGTGCGCGAACTTCGAGTGCGAGTGTTGGGGTTCGGCTCGCGGAAGGGCGGCGAACGGTTCGCTAGTACGTTTCGGGTTCCTCTGGTGCCGCCAGGTCGATCAGGCGGCACGCCGTCTCTATGTCGATCTTGACCTGGGCGATGGAGGCGCGCCCCGACAGCCAGGTGATGAGTGCCGAGTGCCAGGTGTGCTCGATGACGCGGACCGCCGAGAGCTGGTCCGGCGTGGGGTCCTCGAGGCCCATGGAGTCCAGGATGATCATCGTCGTCTGGCGGGTGACCTGGTCGACCTCCGGGCTCACGCTGCGGTCCGCGAACGTCAGGGCGCGCACCATCGCGTCGGCCAGTTGCGGCTCGCGCTGGAGCGCGCGGAAGGCCCGCATCAGGGTCTCCGCGACCCGCTCGGCTGCCGTCGCGCCGGTCGGCGGCTTCTTCCGCAGGGTGCCGTGCATGTGCTCCAGCTGGTCCTGCATCGTGGCCACCAGCAGGTGGATCTTGGACGGGAAGTACCGGTACAGCGTGCCCAGTGCCACCTGCGAGGACTCCGCGACCTCGCGCATCTGCACCGCGTCGAAGCCGCCCCGGCCGGCCAGCCGGGCGCTCGCGCGCAGGATGCTCCGCCTGCGCGCCTCCTGTCGCTCGGTCAGGGGTGAGGCAGGGGAGGTGCGAGCGGTGCCGGCTCCCGGCTTCGCCGCCTTGTCCGCCTCGGCCGGCTCATTCGGCTTCGCCGCCTCGGCCGCCTTGTCCCTGTGGGCTTCCGCGGGCATGGGCCCCATTCCGTGACCGTCGGTGAGGGTTGGTGATCGGACAGCATGGCACGCATCCCGCCGTGGCGTGAATCACCTGATCCACTGCCCGCCGCGTCCCTACCTGCCGGTAGATTCGGAGCCTTGGAACGATCAACTCTGAAACTTGTTCTAGGTTAGCGTCCCGACGTACAGTCGCGGGACCGTGCAGGGAGAAGGGGGCCCAGAGTGACCGCTGAGGCCAGTCAGGCCGGGCTCTCGCAGGGCCCGTCCTCCGACGGCTTGCGACCGCTCCGCATAGCGCTCCTCACCTACAAGGGGAACCCGTTCTGCGGCGGACAGGGTGTCTACGTCCGACACCTCTCCCGCGAGCTCGTCCGCCTCGGACACCAGGTCGAGGTCATCGGCGCCCAGCCCTACCCCGTCCTCGACGAGGGCTACGACGGGCTGAGCCTGACCGAGCTGCCCAGCCTCGACCTCTACCGTCAGCCGGACCCCTTCCGCACCCCGGGCCGCGGCGAGTACCGCGACTGGATCGACGCGCTCGAGGTCGGCACCATGTGGACCGGTGGCTTCCCCGAACCGCTGACCTTCTCCCTGCGCGCCCGCCGTCATCTGCGGGCCCGACGCGGTGACTTCGACATCGTCCACGACAACCAGACGCTCGGCTACGGCCTGCTCGGCGACGTCGGCGCGCCCCTGGTGACCACGATCCACCACCCCATCACCGTCGACCGGCAGTTGGACCTGGACGCGGCGGAGAGCAGGCGCAGGCGCGCCTCGGTGCGCCGCTGGTACGCGTTCACCAGGATGCAGAAGCGGGTCGCTCGCCGTCTGCCCTCCGTACTCACCGTCTCCGGCACCTCCCGCGACGAGATCGTCGGCCATCTGGGCGTACGCCAGGACCGCATCCGCGTCGTCCACATCGGTGCCGACACCGACCTGTTCTCACCGGATGCGTCGGTGCCCGTCGTACCGGGCCGGATCGTGACGACGTCCAGCGCGGACGTGCCGCTCAAGGGCCTGGTCTTCCTCGTCGAGGCGCTGGCCAAGGTCCGCGTCGAGCAGCCCGAGGCGCACCTCGTCGTCGTCGGCACGCGCCCCGCCAAGGGGCCCGTCGCGCAGGCGATGGAGCGGTACGGGCTCGGTGACGCCGTCGAGTTCGTCAAGGGCATCTCGGACGTGGAACTGGTCGATCTCGTGCGCTCCGCCCAGATCGCCTGCGTACCGTCGCTGTACGAGGGCTTCTCGCTGCCGGCCGCCGAGGCCATGGCCACCGGCACCCCGCTGCTCGCCACGACCGGCGGTGCGATCCCGGAGGTCGCCGGCCGCGACGGGGAGACCTGCCTGGCCGTCCCGCCCGGCGACGCGCAGGCGCTGGCCGCCGGGCTGAACCGGCTGCTCGGCGACCCGGAGCTGCGCGTGCGGCTCGGTGCCGCCGGACGGGAACGGGTGCTGCGGCACTTCACCTGGGCCCGCGCGGCCGAGGGCACGGTCGCCCGCTACCGCGAGGCGATGGCCCGCGCCGACGGGGCCGCAGCGGCCGATCCCGTCGTCGCCGCTCCCGCGGCCGCCACGGGCGCCGCCGGCCCCGGGGTGGCCCAGGCGTCCGTCGCAGAAGAACCCGTCACCTCCCACCGTGAAAGCAGGGCCACGTGCTGACCGTCGACTTCTCCCGGTTCCCGCTCGCCCCGGGCGACCGTGTCCTGGACCTCGGATGCGGTGCCGGCCGGCACGCGTTCGAGTGCTACCGGCGCGGAGCGCAGGTCGTGGCGCTGGACCAGAACGGCGAGGAGATCCGCGAGGTCGCCAAGTGGTTCGCCGCGATGAAGGAGGCCGGGGAGGCGCCCGCCGGGGCCACCGCCACGGCCATGGAGGGCAACGCCCTCGCCCTGCCCTTCCCCGACGAGTCCTTCGACGTCGTGATCATCTCCGAGGTCATGGAGCACATCCCCGACGACAAGGGCGTCCTCGCCGAGATGGTCCGCGTGCTCAGGCCCGGCGGCCGCATCGCGGTCACCGTGCCGCGCTACGGCCCCGAGAAGGTGTGCTGGACCCTGTCCGACGCCTACCACGAGGTCGAGGGCGGCCACATCCGCATCTACAAGGCCGACCAGCTGCTGGCCAGGATGCGCGAGGCTGGCCTGCGCCCCTACGGCACCCACCACGCGCACGCGCTGCACTCGCCGTACTGGTGGCTGAAGTGCGCCTTCGGCGTGGACAACGACAAGGCGCTGCCGGTACGGGCGTACCACAAGCTGCTGGTCTGGGACATCATGAAGAAGCCGCTGGCGACCCGCCTCGCGGAGCGGACCCTGAACCCGGTGATGGGCAAGAGCTTCGTGGCGTACGCGACCAAGCCGCATCTGCCGCGCGCCGAGGCCGGTGCGGGGGCAGGTGCGGGTGTGGGCGCCATGGCGGCCGCCGAGGCCGGGGCGGCCACCCAGTGACGGCCTCCCGGACGGAACACCTCGTCCTGCCCGGGGTCCTCACCGCCGAGCAGGCCGTGGAGACCGTCGCCGGCATCCTCGCCGTGCAGCGTGAGGACGGGGCGATCCCCTGGTTCAGGGGCCACCACCTCGACCCGTGGGACCACGTCGAGGCCGCGATGGCCCTGGACGCCGCGGGCGCCCACGAGGCCGCCGAGCAGGCCTACCTGTGGCTGGCCAGGCACCAGCTGACGGACGGATCCTGGTACGCGGCGTACGCCGACGGCGACCCCGACGACGTCACCGACCGGGGGCGGGAGACCAACTTCGTCGCCTACGTCGCCGTCGGCGTCTGGCACCACTACCTCTCCACCGGCGACGACACCTTTCTGGAGCGTCTGTGGCCCACCGTGTACGCGGCCGTGGAATGGGTGCTGCGGCTCCAGCAGCCCGGCGGACAGATCGGCTGGCGGCGCGACGACGACGGCACGCCCACCGCGGACGCGCTGCTCACCGGCTGCTCCTCCGTCCACCACGCGCTGCGCTGCGCCCTCGCCATCGCCGAGCAGCGGGAGGAGCCGCAGCCGGACTGGGAGCTGGCGGCCGGCGCGCTCCGGCATGCGATCCGGCACCACCCGGAGCGGTTCCTCGACAAGGACCGCTACTCCATGGACTGGTACTACCCCGTACTGGGCGGCGCCCTCACCGACGCCGAGGCCAAGGACCGGATCGAGGAGGACTGGGACCGCTTCGTCGTCCCCGGCCTCGGGGTGCGCTGCGTGGCCCCCAACCCGTGGGTGACCGGCGGCGAGTCGGCCGAACTCGCCCTGGCCCTCTGGGTGATGGGCGAGTCCGACCGCGCGCTGGAAGTGCTCCAGTCCATCCAGCACCTGCGCGATCCGCAGACCGGCCTGTACTGGACGGGGTACGTCTTCGACGACGAGGCGATCTGGCCGGTCGAACTGACCGCCTGGACGGCCGGTTCACTGCTGCTGGCCGTCGCCGCGCTCGGCGGACACGAGGCCACCTGCGCGGTCTTCAGCGGCGACCGCCTCCCCAAGGGCCTCGACCCCGACTGCTGCACCCGGGTCTGACCGGGGGCACGGCCGCCGGCGGACGCGGGTGAGGGCCCTCGCCCGCGTCCGCCGGTGGAGGCTGTTGGCGATGGTGTGGCCGATGAAGAGGTGGACCACGGCGGCCAGGCCGTACCCGGCGACCACCCGGGCCCATTCCTCGTCGAAGGTGCTGTGTTCTCCGGGGGAGACCCCCCAGACCCTCCTGGTCACGCGGTGGGTGGGCCGGACGGGCCGGGGGTGGGGGTCTGGGAGGTTCGGTCAGCGCCGGTGGAGGCTGTTGGCGATGGCGTGGCCGATGAAGAGGTAGACCACGGCGGCCAGGCCGTACCCGGCGACCACCCGCGCCCAGTCCTCGTCGAAAGTGAACAGGTCACGCGACCAGCCGGCCAGCCAGTTGGCCGCGTCATGGACGAACTGGACCAGTTCATTGGCCCGGTTGGCATCCAACAGGTACATCAGAATCCAGAGTCCGAGAATGGCGGCCATGATGTCCGCGATCACCGCGACGGCCGTCCCTGCGGAGCTGGAACCACTGCGAGTTCGTGGGGACATGGTGTCCGTCTGGCCCCGAAACCGCGATTGAAACCCGGACGGCCGGACAGGCACCGGTGGGTCGGATGCGCGGGTGCCGGCCGTACGACAACGGCCCCCGCCCGGAAGGGCGAGGGGCCGTGCGCTGCGGAGCGGGTCAGCCGCGCTGGATGCCCGAGGTGTCCTGGAGGACACCGCGACGGCCGTCCTGCGTCTGGGCGACGAGGGCCGGACCGCGCTGCTCGACGGCCAGGTACCAGGTTCCGGGGGCCAGTTCGGCGATCGGCGTCTGCGAACCGTCCTCCGGGAACAGCGGCCGGGGCACCGGCACGGCGAACCAGAACGGCGAGAAGTCGGCCGTGGGCGGCGCGGCCGGCTGACCGGGCTGCTGGCCGGGGTACGACTGACCGGGCCGGCCCGGCTGCGGCTGACCGCCGAAGCCGGCCTGCTGCGCACCCGGGTAGCCGTAACCACCGGGCGGCTGGGCGCCGTAGGGCTGCGGGGCGGCGGGACGGGCCGCTGGGATGAGGGCGCCCTTGAGGGCGGGGACCAGGGGGGTGGCGACGGCGGCGGCGGCCATGACCAGCGTCGCGACGAGGGCCAGGATCAGGCCGATACCGGAGTCGGGTCCGTCCGTGGAGGAACCGGTGGTGACGTTGTTGACGCCACCGGACGGATCGAAGACGTTGCCGAGCGCGCTCCAGGCGGCGAAGACGGTGAACGCGACGCCGAACTGGCCGAGGTCCAGGCCCGCGACCTTCGGCGGCTGCGGCAGCCCGCGGGACACGACGACGAGTGCCGCGCCGATGATGCCCGCCAGCACGACACCGAGCACGACCGGGCCGCTGCTCCACAGGCTGGGGATGACGTCGTCGGGGGCACCGTCGATCGAGTAGAGGTCGAGGAACGACGCGATGAACAGCAATACCGCTGCTCCGATCACCACGCCGTCGCCTCGAGTGAGAGAGCGGATATTCACTTCAGGTCCTTCTCGGTCGTCTCGTCGTCGGCAGAGGCGTCGCTGTCACCACGTCGCCCTCAGGGCCCGGTGTGAAGCGCGGGGGTGACCCCTCATCGTGGAACGACACTATCGTCCGCACGATCGGGCTGTTCGCCCGGATCAGCCCACCTACCCCTACCCGCGCAGGAAACTCACAATTCCCTCGGAGATTCCCTGCGCCGCCTTCTGCCGCCAGGCACCGCTGGTCAGAAGTGCCGCGTCCTTGCTATCGCGCATGTTGCCGCACTCGATGAACACCTTGGGAACCGTTGACAGATTGAGACCGCCCAGGTCCTTACGCGTGACGAGACCGGTACCGCCGCCCACATAGTTGGACGGCCCGTTGCCGGTGGCGCGTACGAAGTTGCCCGCGATGCGCTCACCGAGTTCGCGGGACGGCTCGACGATGGCCCGGGTGTCGGCGGCGCCGGAGTTCACGGGCCCGGGAAGGATCACGTGGAAACCGCGGTTCCCGGCGCCCGAACCGTCCGCGTGGATCGACACGACGGCGTCCGCCTTCGCCTCGTTGCCGATCCGCGCCCGTTCGTCGATGCACGGTCCGAACAGCCGGTCGTCGTCCTGCGTCAGTTTCACCGTGGCGCCCTGCCCCTCGAGGAGCGCGCGCATCCGGTGGGCGACGTCCAGGGTGAACTTCGCCTCGCTGAAACCGTCGTCGGTGGACGTGCCGGTGGTGTCGCACTCCTTGGAGTTCGTCCCGATGTCCACCTGACGGTTGATCTCCGCGGTGTGCTGGAAGTTGCCCGGGTTGTGCCCGGGGTCGATGACCACGACCTTCCCCTTGAGCGGCCCGGTCCCGGCGGGCGCGGACGCGGACGCGGAAGGGGAGGGGGACGCGGAGCCGGAGTCGGGGGAGGCGCTCGGCTTCTTGCCGTCGGACTCGTCCGCCTCGTCCGCCTCGTCCGAGGGTGAGGCGCCGGCGGAGGAGGGTGCCGGGGAGGAGGCCGAGGCGGACGCCCCGGCGGACGCGCTCGCGTCGCCCCCGTCGTCCCCCGACCCGCCCACGGCCGCGTAGACGGCCCAGCCGAGCAGCGCGCCCGGCACGAGCGCGGCGAGCGCCACGGTCAGCGGTCCACGCCGGAAGCGGCGGGACGGCGGCGGATCGAAGTCGGGCCCTGTGTACGACACGCAGCCACCCTAACGGCCGTCCGCACCCGCCATCGTCCGATCGGGCAGCGTTCACCGTCGGGCGGCACGCACCTGCCTCAGATCCCGTTTCCCGTACGGCGCAGGACGCGCAGCGAGTCCGTCGCCGGGAGTTCCGTGAAGGCGCCGGAGGCCAGGGCGCGGAGGTAGACGCGGTACGGGGCCTGGCCGGTGAACTCGTCGACGGGGTCGGGAAAGACGTCGTGGATGACGAGGAGACCGCCCTCGGCCACGTGCGGGGCCCAGCCCTCGTAGTCGGCCGTGGCGTGCTCGTCCGTGTGGCCGCCGTCGATGAAGACCAGGGCGAGGGGGGAGTTCCACAGGGCCGCGACCTTGGGGGAGCGGCCGACCAGGGCGACCACGTGGTCCTCCAGGCCCGCCCGGTGGAGCGTGCGGCGGAAGGCCGGCAGGGTGTCCATCACGCCGAGTTCGGGGTCGACCGTCTCCGGGTCGTGGTACTCCCAGCCCGGCTGCTGCTCCTCGCTGCCCCGGTGGTGGTCCACGGTGAGCGCGGTGACCCCGGCCTCACGGGCGGCACCGGCGAGCAGGATCGTGGAGCGGCCGCAGTAGGTGCCGACCTCCAGCAGGGGGAGGCCCAGCCGTCCCGCCTCGGCCGCCGCCGCGTACAGGGCCAGCCCCTCGCCGACGGGCATGAAGCCCTTCGCCGCCTCGAACGAGGCCAGGATCTCGGGCCCCGGTGCCGGGGGGTTCGGCGGCGGCGTCGGGGTCGGAGTCGGAACGGGCATCGGTCCGGCGTCCTCTCGGTCGTGTGTCCTGGATGCACGGCTCGGGGCGCATGGCGGGGGTGCATGTCCTGAGCGCTTGTCTTGGGCGCACGTCTTGGGTGAATGTCTTGGGTGTCCATGCTGCCGTACCGCCCGCCGTGCGGTACGGCAGGGGTGCCGGTGAGGATTACCGCGGAGGGGCACTGCGGAGGAGTACCGGGGAGGGGAGCGATGCCGGTCCGGCGGTCAGGCCGGGACCGGCCCGCGCAGGGTCTGCTCCGCGCGCTCCAGGTTGGCGTCCTCCTCGCTGCTCGCGCGCAGCCGCAGGGTGTCCGAGGGGCGTCGGCCGGGGATGAACAGGGCCAGGACCAGGCCCACGGTCACCGCCGCCGTCGCGATCATGAAGGAGAGGCGGAAGCCGTGCATGCTCGGGATCTCCGCCCCGCCCACCGTGTTCGCCGTGCCGGCCAGCACCATCCCGACGACCGCGCTCGACATCGACGTACCGATCGAGCGCATCAGGGTGTTGAGGCCGTTGGCCGCGCCCGTGTCCGAGGCCGGGACCGCGCCGACGATCAGGGCGGGCAGGGATGCGTAGGCCAGGCCGATGCCCGCGCCGATGACGACCGAGATGACGACGGCTCCCCAGACCGCGTCCAGCAGACCCAGACCGCCGGCGTAACCGGCCCCGATGACCAACAGGCCCAGGACGAGGGTGACCTTGGGGCCGTAGCGGGCGGACAGACGGGCGTAGACGGGCGCCGTGAACATCATCGTCACGCCCAGCGGCGCCACGCACAGACCCGCCACCACCATCGACCGGCCGAGACCGTACCCGGTGGAGGCGGGGAGCTGGAGCAGTTGGGGCAGCACCAGGGAGATGACGAAGAAGGAGACGCCGATCATGATCGACGCGAGGTTGGTGAGGAGGACCTCGCGGCGGGCGGTGGTGCGCAGGTCCACCAGGGGCGCGGGCACCCGCAGTTCCATCACGCCCCAGAGCAGGAGCACCACGGCCGCCGCCCCGAACAGGCCGAGCGTGGTCCCGGATGCCCAGCCCCAGTCACTGCCCTTGGTGAGCGGCAGGAGGAAGAGGACGAGACCGGCGGACAGCCCCAGCGCGCCCGGCAGGTCGAAGGTGCCGGGCGCCCGCGCCGGTGACTCCGGTACGAAGGTCAGGGTGAGGGCGATGGCGAGGACACCGAGGCCGGCGGCGCCGAAGTAGAGGACGTGCCAGTCGGAGTTCTGGGCCACCAGCGAGGCGGCGGGCAGCGCGAGACCCCCGCCGACGCCTATCGAGGAACTCATCAGCGCCATCGAGGAGCCCAGCCGCTCCGGCGGCAGCATGTCGCGCATCAGCCCGATGCCGAGCGGGATCGCGCCCATCGCGACGCCCTGGAGGGTACGGCCGGCGATCATCAGCAGCAGGTCGCTGGTGAGCGCGCTGACGAGGGCGCCGGCCACCATGACCGAGAGGCTGGCGACCAGCATGCGCCGCTTGCCGTAGAGGTCGCCGAGACGGCCCATGATGGGGGTGGCGACGGCACCGGACAGCAGCGTCGACGTCAGGACCCACGTGGCGTCGCCGGGCGTGGTGTCCAGCAGACGGGGCAGATCCTTGATCACCGGGACGAGCAGGGTCTGCATCACCGCGACGACGATGCCCGCGAAGGCGAGCACCGGGACCACGGATCTGCCCGCTCCGCCCGCGGGACGGCCGTTCGTCGACTGGGTCATGAAAAGGGGCCTCCAGGCCGAAAGCGTGAGGTCGGTACGGGACAGGGGGTGCCGGATCCGTGCGTACGGAACCCGTGTGCCGGGGCAACTATTCCGATGCTTTGGCACACTAACGATTTCTTGACCAACCCTTGGGCCACCACGGGCCATCGGACCGTCCTGCGGGATGCCGACGGGTGCGGGCTCCCTCCTGATCGCCCTAGGACGGAAGACCGAGGACCCGCCCGGCGAAATCCCGATGCAAGGGGCACCGGACGGTTGAGACCATGACACCCATGCTCGGAGCCCAGGACACCGCCCTCACCGCCCGCACCCCCCGTCGCCGCACGCCGCCCCCCTGGCTGGCGGTGGCACTCGCGTGCCTGGGGCAGTTCCTCGTCGTGCTCGACATCTCCGTGGTCAACGTCGCGCTGCCGTCGATGCGTACCGGCCTCGGCCTCAGCGAGCAGGGACTGCAGTGGGTGGTGAACGCGTACGCCATCGCCTTCGCCGGGTTCATGCTGCTCGGCGGACGCGCCGGTGACCTCTACGGGCGCAAGCGGATGTTCCTCGTCGGCCTCGGCCTGTTCACCCTGGCGAGCCTGGCGGGCGGGCTGGCCCAGGAGGACTGGCAGCTGCTGCTGGCGCGGGCGGTACAAGGGCTCGGGGCCGCGGTCCTGGCGCCGTCCACCCTCACCATCGTCACCTCGGCGGTCCCGGAGGGCCCCGCGCGGGCCCGCGCCATCGCGACCTGGACCGCCGTCGGCGCAGGCGGCGGCGCGGCCGGCGGCTTCGTCGGCGGGGTGCTCACGGACACCCTGTCGTGGCGGTGGGTGCTGCTGATCAACGTGCCGATCGGGGTGCTGGTGCTGGCCGGGGCGGCCTGGTGGCTGGCGGAGGGCCGGGCCGGGGACGGACGGCGGCTCGACCTGCCCGGCGCGATGCTGGTGACGGCGGGCCTCGCCACCCTGGCCTTCGGTATCTCCCAGACCGAGGCCGAGGGATGGACGGCGCCGCCCACCCTGGTGCCGCTGTGCGCCGGACTCGCCCTCATCGCCCTGTTCCTCCTCGTCGAGGCGCGGACCAGGGCCCCGCTGATGCCGCTGGGACTGTTCCGGGTGCGGTCGGTGTCGTCGGCGAACGTGGCGATGTTCCTGAGCGGCGCCGCCATGTTCTGCATGTGGTTCTTCATGACCCTCTACGCCCAGAACGTGCTCGGCTACACCCCGCTCGAGGCCGGATTCGCCCTGGTGCCCAGCTCGCTCGCCGTGGTCGTCGGCTCCAAGGTCGCGCCCCGGCTGATGCGCGCCGCCGGGGCACGTGCCGTGGCCGTGCTCGGCACGCTCGTCGCGCTGGCCGGTTTCGCCTGGCAGTCGACGATGACGGCCGACGGCGCGTACCTGACGGCGATCATGTTTCCCGGCATCCTGATGATGCTGGGCGCGGGCCTCGCCGGAACCCCCCTCGCGGCGCTCGCCATCTCCGGCACCGCGCCGGAGGAGGCCGGCCTGGTCTCCGGCCTGATCAACACCTCGCGCACGATGGGCGGTTCGCTCGGTCTGGCCGTCCTGTCGACCCTCGCGGCGGCCCGTACGGGAAGCAGTACCACTCCGGAGGCCCTGACCGAGGGCTACGCCCTGGCCTTCCGCACCGGAACGGCGATCCTGGCCGTCGGCCTGGTCCTGATGTGGCTGTGGCTGCCCCGAAAGGCCGCGACGGCCCACTGAGTTCCCGGGCGGACGGGCGGCCGGGCGGCCGGGTGGATGGGCGGACGGATGGGTGGATCGACTGACCGACCGGCGACCGGCTGGCTGGTCGACCGGGTGCTCGACCGATTCAGACCCAGCCCAGTCTGCGGGCCTCGCGCAGTGCCTCGGTGGGAGTGGGGGCGCCGGTCTTGGCGAGGGCGCCGGCGAGGTGGGCGGTGACGGCGGCCTCGGAGAGGTGGAGCCGGGCGGCCAGGTCGGCGAGCGGTGTGCCGTTCGCCGCGGCCTCGAGGGCGGCGCATTCGCCGGGGGTGAGGGGAAGGGGCTCCGCGTTCTGGGCCGCGGCGGCCAGGACTGGGTCGATCACCGTCTCCCCGGTCAGTACCCGGCGGATGGCCGAGGCCAGCTCGTCCACCGAACCGTCCCTGACCAGGAAACCGGCGGCTCCCGCGGCGATGGCCCGCTGCAGATGGCCGGGGCGGCCGGAGGTGGCGAGGATCAGCACCCGGCAATCCGGCGCCTGGTCGCGCAGTGCGGCGGCGGCGTCCAGGCCGCTCATGCCGGGCAGTTCGATGTCCAGGAGGGCGACGTCGGGGCGGTGGGTGAGCACCGCGTCCAGGACCGCGTCCCCCGCCGCCACCTGGGCGACGACCTCGAGGTCCGGCTCCATCCGGAGCAGTAAGGCCAGCGCCCCGTGCGCCGTCCCGCCGTCCTCCGCGAGCAGGACCCGTACGGACTTGGCGGGCCGGTGGTCCGCGGGCATCTCGTTCACGCAGGAAGCTTAGGGCGGATGTGGCGGTATGTCCTTGCCGGGGCGTATGTTCCACCCCGACGTGGGAGTCTTCGCAACGGTCGAGGGCTGGGCTGTACAGGGGACGCCGTCGACGCGCAGATCCAGGTACGCGGCGAGGGCGGCTGGGGCGGCGACCGCGGACCGTCCGCCCGGCGGGAGGAACCCGCCGGGCCACCGGACCGGACCGTCGAGCGGCCGATCCGGGAGGGCCAGGCCCTGCTCTACCGCCTCTCCGGCGACTGGAATCCGCCGCACGCCGACCCCGGGTTCGCGAAGCTCGCCGGGTTCGAGCGGCCGATCCTGCACGGACTGTGCACCTACGGCATGACGCTCAAGGCGGTCGTCGACACGCTGCTCGGCGGGGACGTCACCCGCGTCCGCGGCTACGCCACCCGGTTCGCCGGGGCCGTGTACCCGGGCGAGACGCTCCGCATCCGCATGTGGCGCGGCGACGGTGGCGACAGCGGTGATGGGGGCGGCAATGGGGACGGCGATGGGGCCGGCGATGGCGGCGAGGTGCGGGTGGCCGTGAGTGCCGTCGAGAGGGGTGACGCGCCCGTGCTCATCGACACGGTCGTCACACACTCCTGAACCGGTCGGTCCGCAAGCCGAGGGGGAGCCCGGCCGGCCGGGCGCGCTGCCGCGGCTAGTCGGAGAACAACTGCTTGTCGTGCACGGCGGCGCGGACACGGACGTGGAACGGCCCCGCTCGTCCACGACGGACGGGGCCGTTCAGCTGTCCACTTGGCGTCCGAGTGCGTATCTGACGTGACGTCAGGCAGCCGGCTCCGCATGCTCGTTCTCACCGGCAGGCCTCCGATGGCGGCCGCGAGGGGCCGTCGTGGCGTCCTGTCGGGACACCGGTCCGCGGTGCTTGCCGTGCCCGACGGCGATCTGCCCACCGTCGACGGTCCGTGGCTGGTTGGTGCTCGCATCGTTCATCGGAAAACTCACCCCGTAAACATGATCTTTTCTACAGCCGGGCGAGTTTATCCAGGGGGCCAGGGGGTGAATCCAGGCGGCCACGCCGACCGCCGCTACTTCGTTACAAGCCGTTCCAGAGGTGCTTGTTGCAGGGGGACGGGGCGGGGCGCGGCCGGTTCGACCGGAAGCGTGGACTCCCCTTCCGGAGAAGGCTGTTCGGGCTTCGCCGAGGAGCCGTTCCGGTCCTCCTTCCGGTCCTCGCTCCGGTCTCGCTCCGACTGTCGTTTCAGCCCCGGCGGGTTCAGCCCCGGCGGGTTCAGTACGGCCACCCCGCACGGCATCGCCGGGGTGGCGCACGGCAGGCGCAGCACCCCGTCCGCCGTCCACAGTCCGCTGCCGGCCAACCACCCTTCGGGCGCCGGGAGATGGTGAAGCTGCCGCTGGGCCGGCCGCCACACCCCGACCCAACTGCCCAGTGGCCCGTCGACGCGCAGCGCCACCGCGCACCCCTCCGGCGTCAGCGCCTGGCCGGGCTGGATCGCGAACGGTGTGACCGCGCAGTCCGGCAGCCGCAGGCACGCGGGGAAGCGCACCGGCAACGTGCTGCCCAGCACCCCCCAGCCCAGCCGCTCCTGCCCCGGCGAGGGCGCGTCCGAGCGGATCAGTAGCAGGCCGCTGTCCGGATCGGCGAGCAGGACCCGGTCGTCGCTCCCCTCGGTGATCTGCAGCAACGGCGACACCTCGCCCCCGCCCTCCAGGTCCACGACGACCGCCTTGGTGCGCCCGCCGGCCTTCCGGTCCAGGGAGAGCATCCGGCCGGTGCGGTCCAGCCACGCCCCGCCCGAGCAGCGGCCCGGGATCTCGGCGACGCGCTCGGGCCCGAAGGCGCCGCCCGCCACCAGCCACAGGGCCGTCGACCGCGGGCCCACGGCGACGGCGTACGCCCGCTGCCCGCACGGCGCGGGCGGCAGGAGCCGCAGCGGGGCCCCTCCGTCCGGGCGCCCGACCGCGCCGAGCGGCACCTCGCCGGTGCCGGGACCGGTCGGGTACAGGAGAGAGAACGCGTGTCTCCCGTCCACCAGCCGGTGGATGAGGACCCGCCCGTCGCCCATGGGCTGTACCTCGGTGCCGGGCTCCTCGGGCTGATCGGTGCGCAGCGGCACCGCGTAGGGCTCGGGGCCGCCCAGGGTCCAGCGCTCCGGGAACAGGGAATCGCCCTCGCGGGCGAGGCGCGCACCGTAGGAACCGTCGGCGCTGAGGACACAGCCCGGTGGCGGCGGCGCCACCGCCGCCGAGGTCCTCTCCTCGTGCCTGGTGTCCTCGTACCTGGTGTCCTTGTGACCCGAGAGCTCGTGACCCGAGACCCCGTGATCCGGAACCTCCCGGCCCGTGGAAGGCTCGATCGCACGCATCGTCATCGTTGTCATCGTTCGGTCACCTCCGGCGACGAACGTAGTTTTCGTACGCGCGGACGGGAGACCCACCGGGCCCCGCTTCACACGTAAGGGTGTTCCAGGAACGATTCGTCCGAGGAAGCGGAGGCGTATGTGCCGGCCGGTGCGGGCGCGGTTCCCGCACCCGCACCGGTACTGCCGCGCCATACGGGCAGGTAGCCTTGCGTTGTGCCCCGTCTGTCTGAAGTCATCACCGCGCTGGAGACCCTGTGGCCCGCCGAGTGGGCCGAGTCCTGGGACGCGGTCGGTACCGTCACGGGCGACCCCGACCAGGAGGTCGGACGAGTCCTGTTCGCGGTGGACCCGGTCCAGGAGATCGTCGACGAGGCGGTGGAGCTGGGCGCCGACCTGCTCGTCACCCACCACCCGCTCTATCTGCGCGGCACGACCACCGTCGCGGCCACGACCTCCAAGGGCCGTGTGGTGCACACGCTCATCAGGAACGACATCGCGCTGCACGTCGCCCACACCAACGCCGACACGGCCGACCCCGGTGTGAGCGATGCCCTGGCCGGCGCCCTGGACCTGCGCATCGTCCGGCCGCTGGTGCCGGACACCACGGACCCCGAGGGTCGCCGCGGGCTCGGCCGGGTCTGCGAACTGGATCACCCGCTGACCGTCCGCGAGCTCGCCGCCCGCGCCGCCGAGCGCCTGCCCCGCACCGCCCAGGGCATCCGCGTCGCCGGCGACCCCGAAGCGCTCGTGCGGACGGTCGCCGTCAGCGGTGGCTCCGGCGACAGCCTCTTCGCCCACGTCAGGGCGGCCGGCGTGGATGCCTACCTCACCGCGGACCTGCGCCACCACCCGGCGTCGGAGTTCGCGGCGGAGCATGCCGCCGGTCGGCCTCCCGCGCTGCTCGACGCGGCACACTGGGCCACCGAGTGGCCCTGGTGCGAACTGGCCGCGGCCCAGCTCGACACGATCTCCGACCGTCACGGATGGGGCCTGCGGGTCCATGTCTCCGCCACGGTCACCGACCCCTGGACCGCCCACGCGGCCTCCTTCGACACCGATACCTCTGGAGCCCCCAACTGAACGCCGAGCCCGCCGACCAGATCCGACTCCTCGCCCTCCAGGATCTCGACGTCCGCCTCCAGCAGCTCGCGCACAAGCGGAGGTCGCTCCCCGAGCACGCCGAGATCGAGTCGCTGACCCGGGACCTCGCCCAGCTGCGTGACCTGCACGTGGCCGCGCAGACCGAGGAGAGCGACTGCGCCCGCGAGCAGACCAAGGCCGAGCAGGACGTGGACCAGGTGCGCCAGCGCGCCGCCCGCGACCAGAAGCGCCTCGACTCCGGCGCCGCCTCCTCGCCCAAGGACCTGGAGAACCTCCAGCGCGAGATCGCCTCCCTCGCCAAGCGCCAGGGCAATCTCGAGGACGTCGTCCTGGAGGTCATGGAGCGCCGCGAGTCCGCGCAGGAGCGGGCCGGTGAACTGGCCGAGCGGGTCACCTCCGTCCAGTCGAGGATGGACGACGCGACCGCCCGCCGGGACGCGGCCTGCGCGGAGATCGACGGCGAGACGGCCAGGGTCACCAAGGAGCGCGAGGTCGTCGCCGGATCCGTTCCCGCGGACCTGCTCAAGCTGTACGAGAAGCTGCGCGCGCAGCAGGGCGGCGTCGGCGCGGCGAAGCTCTACGCCCGCACCTGCCAGGGCTGCCGCCAGGAACTCGCCATCACCGAGCTGAACGAGATCCGCCACGCCGCGCCCGACACCGTGGTGCGCTGCGAGAACTGCCGGCGCATCCTGGTCCGCACGTCGGATTCGGGGCTGTAGGGGATCCCCTGGATCCAGGGGATCCGACGGGATACAAGGAGATCTGAGGGGATTTCCCGGTGCGGGAGTTCATCATCGAGGCGGACGGCGGATCGCGGGGCAACCCGGGACCCGCCGGCTACGGGGCCGTGGTCAGTGACGCGGCGACGGGGGAGACCCTGGCGGAGGCGGCCGAGTACCTCGGCACCGCCACGAACAACGTCGCCGAGTACTCGGGTCTGCTGGCCGGTCTGCGGGCCGCCCGCGAGCTGGACCCGCAGGCCGCGGTCCACGTCCGGATGGACTCCAAACTCGTCGTCGAGCAGATGTCGGGCCGCTGGAAGATCAAGCACCCCGCCATGAAACCGCTGGCGGCAGAGGCGGCACGCGTCTTCCCGCAGGGCCGGGTCACGTACGAGTGGATTCCGCGCGAGCGGAACAAGCACGCGGACCGCCTGGCGAACGAGGCGATGGACGCGGGGCAGCGGGGGGAACTTGGGGTCTCCCATGCTCGAACGGAGTTGAGAGCTCGGGGAAGGAGTGCGTCGGCTTCGCGTGCCGCACTGGATACGCCGCGTGCCGGGGCGGTTCTGCCCGAGCGCCCCTCGTCCCCGCCCGGGGACGCGACCGCCGGTGCGGCACGGGTCCGCGCGGCCCTGGACTCTGCCTCGGCTCCTGCTTCCAGCTCTGCCTCTGCCCTGCAGTCGGGCGCCATGGAGTCGGGCGTGCGGGGAGCCGGTGGCATCGGCGCCGGCGGAGGTGACGCCCCCGCGGGGAGGGCCGCCGCTGACCTGCGGGCCGCGCAGGCCGTGGCCACCCCCGGCAGCGGCACCGGGGCCGCTGCAGCCCGCGGTCCCGAGCCGGCCTCGGACGCCACCCCTTCCTCGGGTTGGGCGCCCGCCGATATGGGCCCGCCGGCCACCTTCGTGCTCCTCCGGCACGGTGAGACCCCGCTGACACCCCAGAAACGGTTCTCCGGCAGCGGTGGCAGCGACCCCTCCCTCTCCGACGCCGGCCGCGAGCAGGCCGAGCGGGCCGCCGCGGCACTCGTCCGGCGCGGCACCGTCCAGGCCGTCGTCGCCTCCCCTCTGGCCCGCACGCGCGAGACCGCCGGCATCGTCGCCGCCCGGCTCGGCCTGGAGGTGAGCGTGGAGGAGGGGCTGCGCGAGACCGACTTCGGCGCGTGGGAGGGCCTGACCTTCGCCGAGGTGCGCGAACGCCACCCCGACGACCTGAACACCTGGCTCTCCTCACCGGACGCCGAGCCCACCGGCGGCGGCGAGAGCTTCGCGGACACCGCGACCAGGGTCGCCGCCACCCGGGACAAGCTCACCGCCGCGTACGCCGGCCGCACGGTCCTGCTCGTCACCCACGTGACACCGATCAAGACCTTGATACGGCTCGCCCTGGGCGCTCCGCCCGAGGCCCTGTTCCGGATGGAACTGTCGGCGGCCTCGCTCTCGGCGGTGGCGTACTACGCCGACGGCAACGCCAGCGTCCGGCTGTTCAACGAGACGTCCCACCTGCGCTGAGCCCCGCCGCCGCGCGGGCCAGCCGCTCGATCCGCGCCCAGTCGCGCGCCGCCACCGCGTCCGCCGGGAGCATCCAGCTCCCGCCGACGCAGGCGACGTTCTTCAGCGCGAGATAGTCCGGCGCGGAGTCCGGGCCGATCCCGCCGGTCGGACAGAAGCGGGCCTGGGGAAGCGGCCCGGCGATCGCCTTCAGATACGCCGTGCCGCCCGCGGCCTGCGCCGGGAAGAACTTCATCTCCCGCACCCCGCGTTCCAGCAGCGCCACGACCTCCGAGACCGTCGACACCCCCGGCAGGAACGGCACCCCGGACGCCCGCATCGACTCCAGCAGGACGTCCGTCCAGCCCGGACTGACCAGGAACCGCGCCCCGGCCGCCACCACCTCGTGCACCTGCCCCGGTGTGATCACCGTGCCGGCCCCGACCACCGCGTCCGGCACCTCGGCGGCGATCGCGCGGAGGGCGTCCACGGCGGCGGGTGTCCGCAGGGTCACCTCGATCGCGGGCAGTCCACCGGCGACCAGCGCCCGCGCCAGCGGCACGGCGTCGGCGGCGTCCTCGACCACGACCACCGGTATGACGGGCGCGAGATCCAGTACGGATGCGGTCGCAGCAGTGGCAGTGGCAGTGGCAGTGGTCATGGGGGCGGGGGCCGACGAGGGCAGGGGAGCGGAGGGCAGGGATGAGCTCATGGCGTCATCCTGCCCGCGCCGAAGCATCCTGCGCAAAGGGCGTTGCGCAGGATGCAACACGCGGGGTTTTCGGCGGCCGTCAGTGCACCTCGTCCACCAGCACGTCCAGCGCCCACGGCGTCCCCGCACGGCCCGGCGCCCGCGCCTCCACCACGTACCCGAGATCCCGCAGCACCTCGACCAGCGCGGCGGGATCCTTCGGTGCGGCCCCGCCCGTCAGCAGGCTGCGGACGATCCGTCCCTTGGTCGCCTTGTTGAAGTGGCTGACCACCTTCCGGGTCGGCGCGTGCAGCACCCGCACGGTCGCCGTACGGGCGGCCACCTCCCCCTTCGGCTTCCACGCCGCCGCGTACGCGGCCGACCGCAGGTCCAGCACCAGGCCGCTGCCCGCCGCCTCCGGCATGACCGAGGCCATCGGCGTACGCCAGTACGCGCCCAGCGCCCCGAGCCCCGGCAGCCGTACGCCCATCGAGCAGCGGTAGGAGGGAATCCGGTCGGTGACCGCGACCGCGCCCCACAACCCCGAGAACACCAGCAGCGAACGGGCGGCCCTGCGCTTGGCGGCCGGGTCGAGGGAGGCCAGGTCCAGGGCGTCGTACAGCACCCCGGTGTAGATCTCCCCGGCGGGCCGGGCCCCGGCGGTCCGCAGCTCCAGGTTCTTCGCGACCTCGCCCCGCAGCCCCTCGCTCAGCCCCAGCACCTCGCGCGCCTTCTCCTCATCGGCGGCGCACAGGTCCACCAGCTCGGCGAGAACGGCCTCCCGGGCATCGGCCAGCCCCGGCAGCGACAGGGACTGAGGCTTCAGCGGGGCGCCGCGGCCGGAAGCGGCCTTGCCTTCGGACGGCGGCAGCAGGACAAGCACGCGTTGCTCCTCACGGTAGAACTCAGCCGTCAGGGTACGGCGCCGGGCCCTGACGCCTGAGCGGCCCGTTGTTCCGCCTCCCGTCGCCCCGTCGCCAGCGCTCGGACCAGGGCGTCGGACTCGTCGGCATGGAACCGTACGACGCGCACGTCCCGGCGCCGCCCGAAGAGGGTGACGTGGGTGACCGGCTCCGTGAGTTCCAGCGTGATGGTGGTCTGCGAACCGACCTCGACGTCCAGCTCCCCGTCGGCCCGTTCATGGCTCATCCGCAGCTCACGCCGTACGGAGGCGATCCGCTCCAGCGGTATCCGCAGATCGACGGGGACGGCCCGGCGGATCCGCAGCGTGCCGGAGCCCGGGTCCAGCACGTGCGGGCGGACGACATTGGCCGCGTGCAGCGCGACGACGAACACGACGGTGTACACGTCCAGGAACAGCACCACCGCGTGGACGGTCGGCCGGTCGAGCAGCAGCACGGACATCGCCGCCGTCTCGACCACGGACACGAACGCGAACCCGAACATGATCGCGCCCTGGCCCCGCGCGTACCCGAAGGGCGTCCCGCCCGCCGTGCCGTGGGTACGCCGCGCCAGCCACAGCACGAGGCTCACCATCAGCCGCAGCTCGTGCCGGGCGAGGGTCCAGACAACCTGCACACCCTTCCACGCGCCACTCTTCATGTCCGCTCCTCCATGACGATGTGCAGTGTCCGGCGGATCGCCTCCGCCTGGGCCGGGGGAAAGTCGGCGTACATGGCACGCAGGAAGCTGTGGTCCTGGTCCAGCGAAGCGTCCTTTGGAAGCAGGTCGGCGGGCAGGCACGCGGCGAGGGCACGGGCGGCCTCGTCCACCCGGGGGTCGTCCGGTTCGGCGTCGGCGAGTTCGTCGAGCAGCGCGTAGGCGGCGAGCGCGCGCTCCACCCCGCCCGGCACCTTCATGAACCCGGTCAGCAGGCCCATCAGCTGTTCCCGCTGTTCCGGGGGCGCCGTGGTCTCGATGAGGGCGAGCATCTCCCGGTCCCTGGCGGCCGTGGGCGAGTCGGACAGGTCCGGCATCTCCCGGAACAGCGCGGCCAGTTCGGGGGAGACGGGCCCCTCGGCGGTCAGCCCGCCCTCCGTCTCCAGCAGCGCCCGCAGCCGCGCCCGGCGGTCCCGGACCGCCGCCTCCTGACATGCCAGGTCCTCGTCCAGCTCGGTCAGCACCTCGACGAGGTCCTTGCCGGCGTCGTCCGCGAGCACGTCCCGCACCTCGGCCAGCCCGAGCCCCAGCTCGGTCAGCCGCCTGATCCGCGCCAGCACGACGGCGTGCCGCAGCGTGTAGTCCCGGTACCCGTTGGCCCGCCGCTCCGGCTCCGGCAGCAGCCCCAGATGGTGGTAGTGCCGCACGGTCCGCGTGGTGACACCGACGGCCGTGGCGAGTTCTCCGATCCGCATGCCCCCAGTAGAGACGTTGACGTCGCGGCAGGGTCAAGCGAGCGCGGTCGGGTGAACGGGACCTGGCAGGCGTCGAAGCGATCCGCCCGTACGCCAGCCTGGCGAGCGACAGAAAGCGAGGCACATCACCGTGATCACCTATGACTCTGTCTCCGAGGAACTGCTCCTGGACTGGCTCGTCACCCTCGACACCCCGGAGGGATTCCGGGCGGAACTCATCGAGGGTGAACTCGTCCTCACCCCACTCCCCGACGGGTCCCACGTGCACTGCCTCAGCCTCGGATGTGCGCTGATCTGCTGGCGACGCCTGAACGCGCCCTGCTGCATCGAGGCCGAGACGGCTGTTGCGGGATCTGAGAGCCGGGATCCAGCTCCAGGAGGCACCCCATCACCATCATCACGCACGAGGACCCGATCGGCCGGGGTCCCACCCACTACATGATCCACGCCGACCTGTCGGACCGGCAGGACGGCTGGCGCGAGCAGTTGTGGACCCGCCAGCTCACCGAGGACAGGTTTGAGGTGGCCTGTCTGCCGTTCTTCACCTACGGAATCTGCTACCGCGACGTAGTGACCATCGACAGCAACCACCTGGTGACCGCGGTCATACACAAGTCCGGCCACCGGACCCTTCGCGTCGCACTCGTCGCGGACCACGGCCAGGTACACGAACTGCTGCACGGTAAGGCTGTCGACACCGGCCTGCCTCATGAGTGGCTTCAGGGCACCTGTCTTGCGGTGGACCTCCCGCCTGGTGCGAATGAGGCGCGCCTCATCGAGGCGTTGGAACCCCTTGCCCAGGCCGGAGCCCTCCACTGGGAGGTCGACTCCTGACTCGAAAGATCGTTCCGTTAGGGGTTCTGGAGCCCGGTGACGAGGAGATCTTCGTCGGTACCGCGGGGGCCGGGTCGGGGTTGCGTAGATTCGATCGCGCTCGCCCTGTCGTCATACGCGTATTACGATGCCTTCGTGGCGAAGACACGGATCAGTATCAGCCTGGAGCAGGACCAGGCCGAACGCATCAGGCAGCACGCGGAACGGGCGGGCATGGACGTCTCGGCCTACCTGGTGCATGCCGCAACGCGCCAGATGGCCGAGAGCGATGCCATAGAGGAGCAGTTCGCCGAGGTGGACGCACTCATCGCCCGGGCCGAGCAGGCGGCAAGTGGGCTGCCCGCCGAACCCGCCCCGGAACCGGCCGCGGAACTGACGGAGCAGGAACGCCGCGAGGTCGAGGAGGCCCTGGATCTCGCCCACGGCCGGGACCGGCACGGCTGCCGTCCGGGACGCGCCGCGTGAGCGCACGGGTGCCGGTCTACGACACCGGCATGCTCATCGCGCTCGCCGACCGCAAGGCGAAGGCGGTGGCTCTCCACGAGGGACTGCGCACGGTCCCGCACCGGGCGCTGGTGCTCGGCCCGGTCCTCGCCCAGGTGTGGCGCCCTCAGCCGGCGCTGGTGCACGCCCTGTCCGGGGTGCTGAAGGACTGCACCGTCCCGCAGGCCCGTACGTCCGAGCCGCCCCTGCGCGAGACGAAGGCGGGCCGTCCGGAGTGTCTGGCCTGTGCGACGGGCCCGGACCTCGCGGACTGGCGGCGCATCGGCACCGCTCTGGGGCGAGCGGCCCTGGCGGCGAAGAAACGTCCGGACGCGGTGGACGCCTGGGTGGCACTGGCAGCGGCCCGGCACGGCAGCGCGGTCATCTTCACCACCGACCCGGGGGACATCGACGCCTACCTGACGGTCCTCGCACCGACGGACGTGCACGTGGTCGCCGTGTGATGACCGAGAGCTCCGCCCCTTCCAGGTGGCTGCGCACTGTGCGGCCCGGGATCGGTCGGGCGGCTCCGGTCCCGCCCTTCGGCTGCTTCACCCCGTGGGCGGTGCCAACGGCTCGCGGAGTGCTTCCCGCTCGGCTGTCATGGTGTGTCGGGTCGGGACTCATAGTGCAGGGTGTGGAAACGACCGGCTTCCTCGCGCCCTCGGTGCCGCCAGAGCCTGACCCGGCCATGCCGTACTCCTCCTCACGGAACACGTCTGCACTTCCATCATGTCCCGCTTCCGACGGCCCAGGACGTCTGCCGCACACGGGGCTCGCGAGGGTGCCCGATCGCTCCGGACGCGGAAGCCGAACGTTCTCACGGCGGCCCGGGGGGCGGCGGGGGCGCCGACGGAAGCCGCGAGTGTCGGAGGAACCGGTCGATGTCGTGCGCGGTGATGATTCCGCTCAGCCGGCCGTCGTCCATCACGAGGATCGGCAGGAGGGCCCCGGTGGTGCCGAGGCGCTCCAGAACGGAGTTCAGCAGCTCGTCCGGTGCGGCGAGCGTGCATCGGGACAGCGGGGTCGCGAGGTCGCGTACCCGCAGCGACGCCCGCTTCTCGGACGGCAGGCCGGCCAGTCGGCGCAGCTGTACGACGCCGCTGGGGTGACCCCCGAAGTCGAGCAGCGGCAGCACCGAGTGCCCCGCCTGCGCGATCACCTCGGAAAGGAAGCGGTCCACGGTCAGCCAGTCGGGGCCGGTGACCACCGGAGTGGTCATCGCCTGCCCGACCCGTACGCCCCGCAGGGCTGTGACCAGCTCGGCCCACCGGCGTTCGGCCGCCGCGGCGCCCGCCACGAACAGGCCGACGACGATCAGCCACAATCCCGCCGGCAGTCCCCGCGCGAACGTCACCCAGCCCAGGACGGCAAGCGCCATGCCGACGACCTGGCCACCGCGTCCTGCCGCCCGCTGAGCCCGCTCGCGATCCCCCGTGCGCCACCACAGCAGGGCTTGCGTCAGCCGGCCTCCGTCCAGGGGCGCGGCGGGCAGCAGGTTGAAGACGCCCAGCAACAGGTTCGTGCCACCGAGCCAGCCCAGTACGGCGACCGGGATCCGCCAGCCCGGCGTCGCCGCGACCGCGGCAGCCGCGCCGATGCCGGCGGCGCCGAGCAGCAGGCTGGCAAGCGGCCCGCTGACGGCGACCAGGAAGGCCGTCCGTGGTGTCGTCGGCTGGTCCATCCGAGTGACCCCGCCCAGCGCCCACAGTGTCATGTCCTGCACGGATATCCCCGCTCTGCGGGCCGTCAGCGCGTGCGCGGCCTCGTGCACCACCAGACTCGCCAGCAGCAGCACGGCTCCGGCCACTCCGGCGACCGCGTACACCACCGGCGCCAGACCCGGCGCGTACCCGGGCAGTGTCCGGGCTGCCAGGCCGTACGCGAGGAGCAGCATGAGCAACGGCACGCTCCAGTGCGCCCGCAGCGCCAGGCCCCGGACACTCCCGAGCCGGATCGAACCCTTCATCGCCCTCACCGCCGACGGCTCCCGCCCCCGACTGCACTGCCTTCTCCCTTTCCATGGTCTGCCGTCGGCCCCGTAACAGGAAACGGTCCGTGCGACCAGGCCTGCGAGCCGGGATCGGCGGCGCCGGCGTCCCAGGCAGGCGGAGAGCGTGCCGCGGGCCTACGGTGGTCGAAGAGCTCGGCGAGCCGACCGGTGTTGCGGAGGAGGCTGCGATGGAAGAGCACTTCGTCTGGGTGACGACGCGGCGCATTCGGCCGGACACCCTGGAGGACTTCGAGAAGGCGTGGCGGCCGGAACCCGCCCCGCAGGGGCTTCGCCGCGCCTACGCCTACTGGTCCGAGGACGGACAGGAGATCACCGGGGTGTCGTTCTGGGACTCCCAGGAGACCTGCGACGCGTGGCGGTCCTCCGAGGCGGAGGCACAGCGGCGTGCGGCCATGACCCCGTACGTCGCCGAGGAACGGGAGGGCTTCTACCGCGGCCGCGAACTCGGCGTCCCCCAGCGGTAGCACTGTGCCGAGCCGTCCTGACGGCATGACGCAGCGGGCCTCCGCGCCCCCGACGCGTAGTGCCGTGCGGACCGATGCCTCTGTTGTCTGCGGCAGGCGTCATGACGCGGCAGTGGATCAGGCGAGCCGTCCGCGAGAGACGACGGCGGCCACGGCCGGTCTCGTCCTTCGTGCCGCTCCCCCGGCCTGGAGCGAGGAGGGAAGGGAGGGAGTGAACATGGCACGGATCCTCGTGCAGGGCGACGACCTCGTGGTGCGCCTGCCGTGGTGGGAAAAGGCCGCCGCGCGCCGCGGAAATGTGCGCACGCCGCTGGCGGCCGTACGCCGGGTGACGGTGGAGCCCGCCTGGTGGCGGGCTCTGCGCGGAGTGGTTCTGCACGGCGTCTGGATTCCCGGCGTGCTGTGCGTCGGCACGCGGGGCCACCCCGGTGGGCAGGACTTTGTGGCAGTACGGCCCGGCAGGCCCGTGGTGTGCGTCGAACTTCGGCTCACGGCTCCCTTCAGCCTCCTGGCCGTCTCGGTGCGGGACGACGCAGAGGTCATGGCGGAACGGCTGCGGCGTTGCACGCCGGACAACGATGCCTCCACCCCTTGGCGGCAGCCCCTTCCGGCCGCTGAGGAGACGGAGAATTCCTGGAGGGCGCTGACCAGGGAGCCACGCCGACGACGGAGACGGCCGCGGCCGGCGTCGACAGCGGTGCGTGGCCACGCCCCGAAATCCCTTCAGGTGCGCGCCGCGGACCGCCGCCCGGTCCATGGGCGGCAAGGGGTTGCGGCGACAGTCTGTTCGTCGAGTTCGTCGAGTTCGTCGAGTTCGTCGAGTTCGTCTAGGGTCGGGTAGTCGGTGTAGCCACGGTGGTCGCCGGCGTACAGGCCGATCTCCTGCGGGGGGTTGAGGCGGATGTCGGTCCGCGGGCGTTCGACGAAGTCGGGGTTGGTGAGGAAGCCGCGGCCGAAGGCGATCAACTCGGCGCCGAGTGCCAGCCGGTTGAGGGCGGCGCGCTCCTTGGTGGTGTCGGTGGGGTCGGCCGCGCGAGGAGTCACCATCAGCGCGGTCGGCCAGAGCCCGCACAGCCGGTCGTCGAGGGCGGCGTCCCGCTGCCCTCGAGGTAATCCCGATGCCGACCATCGAAGAGGTGGTGCGGACGGCTTACTCGGTAAGTGTCGAAGGGCTCAAGGCGAAGGATGCCCGGGAAAAGGTTCCCCCTCTTCTGTCGCAGTACAGGTTCAATCCGCTTACCGATCGTCCGTTGATTCGTACGCCGGATGGGCGTTTCCCGGAGCCAGTGCCTCAGCTGATTAATCGCAAGCTCTCGCCTGGAGGAGCGCCTCGGCTTAAGTAAATGGCATTGGTCCCTCGATTCAATTGTCCGGGCCGTCGGCTCGTCCGGAGGCGGCTCCTGGCTCCGGCGGATTTCCGTCGATGCGGGAGTGCTTCAGGGAGTAGACCATCGTGAGGCGGCGAGCCCCGCGCGCTGCAGCGGACGGACCGCCGCGAATACGCTTGTCAGGTGCCCTGGCAAGCCTGCGGACCACCGTCGGGCGAGGAGGGTCGAAAAATTTCCGGAAATCGGCTTACCAGGTTTATTTCGCGAACCGTCTGAGATATGATCTCTAACATGGCGAGTGCTAGCCGAGGCAGAATCGTTCCTGCCCGCGTCGGGCATCATCGGGCAGCGATGCCGCCATGATCTGGGAAATACTGGTCCTGGGTTTCGTACTCAGTCTTGACAATTTCCGGGTATCGATCGCGCTCGGCACCGTCCCATTCGGTCTGAAGCGCGCGATGCAGGTCGCGCTGACCTTCGGGCTGTGGGACGCGATCATGCCCCTGGCCGGGCTGTTGATCGGTCGCCGGATCGGGGAGTCCGTCGGGGGCGTCGCCGAGCTGGTGGGCGCGGCCGCGCTCGGCGGGTACGGTCTGTACCTCGTCATCTCGGCCCTTCGCAACCCCGAGCCGGACGAGTTGGACCACCCGTGGGCGCTGTTCGGCATCCCGCTGACGCTGAGCCTGGACAACCTGGTCGCCGGAGCGAGCCTGGGGATCCTCGGGCTCTCGCCGTGGTTCTCGGCCGCCGTCTTCGGTGTCATGACGGCGGTGATGTCGCTGATCGGGCTGCGGCTCGGGCGGGCCGCGGCGCGCCTCATCCGGATCCGCTCGGACCTGCTGAGCGGGGTCACCTTGATCATCGCTGCTGTGGCGCTGCCGTTCGTGTTCGGCTAGCCCGCTCACTCAACCCCGGGAGCGGGTCGGCCCTCTCCACCCGGGTGGAGGGCCGGCCGGCGAGCCCGGTGCGGGCGGGGGATCAGCGGAAGACCGTCGGCCCGCGAGTCGGCGTTGGCGGCCTCGACCGCCCGGGCGACCAGATCGTGGTCGGGGGACAGGTGGCAGACCGGGTCGGTGCGGGCGGCGTCGCCGGTGAGCAGGAACGCCTGGCAGCGGCACCCTCCGAAGTCCAGCTCCCGCCGGGGGCAGCTCCGGCAGGGCTCCGGCATCCAGTCCGTCCCCCGGAAAGCGGTCATCACCGGGGACTCGGCCCAGATCCACTCCAGCGAGTCCTCCCGCACGCTGGCCCGCGGCAACGGCAGGGACTGGGCGGCGGGGCAGGGCAGGACGTCGCCGTTCGGCGTCACGGTCAGCTGCCGGGAGGCCCAGCCGCCCATGCAGGGCTTCGGGTAGCGGCTGTAGTAGTCGGGGAGGACGTAGATGACGTCCATGCGGTCCCGCAACCGCTCGCGGGCGGCCCGTACGACGACTTCGGCCGCCTCGAGCTGGGCCCGGCTCGGCAGCAGCGCGTCACGGTTTCGCCAGGCCCAGCCGTAGTACTGGGTGTTGGCCAGCTCCACCCGGTCGGCGCCCACCTCCTCGGCCAGCCCGAGCACGTCGGCGACGCGGTCGATGTTGAGCCGGTGCAGCACCACGTTCATGGTGAGCGGCCAGCCCAGCTCCTTGACCACGCCCATCGCCTCGATCTTGCGTTGGAAGGACGGGGTCCCGGCGATCCGGTCGGACACGGCCGGCTCGTCGGACTGGATGCTGATCTGCACGTGGTCCAGGCCGGCGGCCCGCAGCTGCTCGGCCCTCGGACGCGAGAGCCCGAGGGCGCTGGTGATGAGGTTGGTGTAGAGGCCCAGGTCGTGGGCGGCCGCCACGATCTCCACCAGATCGCGCCGCAGCAGCGGTTCCCCGCCGGACAGGTGGCACTGCAGAACCCCCAGCTCGCCGGCCTCGGCCAGCACCCGCCGCCACTCGTCGGTGGCCAGCTCGTCCTGGTAGCCGGCCAAGTTCAGCGGGTTGGAGCAGTACGGGCAGGCCAGCGGGCAGCGATAGGTGAGCTCGGCGAGCAACCCGAACGGGCTATCCATCGGAGAGCTCCATCCAGCGCCGGGCGACGAGCCGGGTCAGGAACTGCCGCACCTCGTCGTCGGGGACGGTCTGGTAGCGCGCGCCCAGCTCGGCCACGATCTCGGCCACGGTGTGCCGCCCGTCGCACAGCTCGAGGATGTCCGCGCCGCTGCCGTTCAGAACCACCACCGTCTCGGGGAGCTGCAGGACCTGACGCTGCCTGGTCCGGCAGAAGGTCAGCCGGACATGGCGCGCCAACCGGGGCCGGTCCGAGCCGGACACCCCGACGCAGGGGCGGGTCCTGGTTCCGGTCCGAGTCGTTGCGGTATGGATCGGGTCCATGGCGGTCACTCCGGGTAGGCCTGGTCGACGGCGTCCATCAGGCTCCACAGGACGTCGCACTTGAACGACAGCGCGTCGACGGCGCGCGCCTGGGACTCGGCGGAGAGGCAGTGCGCGGTGACCACCTCGAGGGCGTGCTCGCAGTCGCGGGGGGCCTGCTCCAGGCGGGCGCGGAAGTAGGCGAGGCCCTCGGGGTCGATCCACGGGTACCACCGCTCGAACGCGGCCAGCCGTGCCGCCATCAGGTCGGGCGCGAACAGCTCGGTGAGCGAGGACGCCACCGCCTCCACCCACGGGCGGGTCCGGGCGAAGTTCACGTAGGCGTCTACGGCGAACCGCACCCCGGGTACCAGGTGCCGGTGGTCTTGGACCTCCTCGCGGGTCAGCCCGGCGGCCTCGCCGAGGCGCAGCCACGCCTCGATGCCGCCCTCGCCGGCGGCGGTGCCGTCGTGCTCGACGATCCGTCGGATCCAGCGGCGGCGGACCTCCAGGTCGGGGCAGTTGGAGAGGATCGCGGCGTCCTTGCGGGGGATGTTCTCCTGGTAGTAGAAGCGGTTGGCCACCCAGCCCCGGATCTGCCGGCGGCTCAGCCGGCCGGCGTTCATCCGGACGTGGAACGGGTGCTGGTCGTGGTACTGGCGCGAGTGGGCCCGCAACGTCTCGACGAAGCCGTCGGCACCGGTTCTCGTGGTTGTCGTCGTCACGGCTCTACACCTGGACCTCGAGGCCGTCCATGGCCACTTCCATGCCGCTCTCCTCCACGGTACGCCGCTCGGGCGCGTCCTCCAGGAGGATCGGATTGGTGTTGTTCATGTGCACGAAGATCGTCCGCCCCACGCCCAGCGACGGGAGCTGCGCCAGGCTGCCGTCCGGGCCGTCGATGGGCAGGTGGCCCATCTCCCGGGACGTCCTGCCGGCCAGGCCGAGCCGTACGAGCTCGTCGTCGCGCCAGCAGGTCCCGTCGATCAGCAGGCATGCGCAGCCCTTGATCTCCACGCGCAGCGTCGGCGTCAGTGATTGCACCCCTGGCAGGTACACCAGCGCCCCCTCGCTGCGCTCGTCGGTCAGCCGGTAGCCCACGACGCGGCCGTGGGCCACCCCGGCTCCGAACCGATCGCGCTTGAGGGTGGGCACGTCGAACGCCCGGCAGGACAGCCCGTCCGCCAGGGCGAGGTCGGTGCCGGGGATCACTGCCCGCCACTCGACCGGACAGTAGCGCTCGAGCGTGCGCAGAATCCCCGAGCCGGCACACAGGGTCTCGCGCACCGCCGGCGTGGCGTACAGCCGCAGGGCGCGGGCCTCGCGCAACAGAAGCAGGCCCAGCGTGTGGTCCAGCTCGGCGTCGGTGAGCAGCACCGCCTCCAGCGGCGTCGTCCGGTCGTCGTGCGGGTGCAGGCCGGGGAAGGCCTCGATCTGGGTGCGGACGTCGGGCGAGGCGTTGATGAGGAACCACCGGCGGCGGTCGACGCTGACCGCGACCGACGACTGGGTGCGCGCGAGGCCGGCCCCGGAGCGGACCGCGGCGCACACCGGGCACCCGCAGTTCCACTGCGGAGAGCCGCCCCCCGCCGCCGAGCCCAGCACCCGCAGCAACACGCCGACACTCCGTTCATCGAATCCGGGGCCGTCGTCGACCCGGCCGTCTGTGGCCCTCCCGAGCCCTCGGGCGGGGGGGGGGCCCCCCCCCGCCCCCCCCCCCCCACCCCCCCACCCCCCCCCCCCCCACAAAAAAACCCCCCCCCCCCCCCCCCCAAACACCCGGGGGCGGGTGCCCCCAACCCCGAAGGCAAAAAAGT
>NZ_JBIAIV010000023.1:0-118726 GCF_042871645.1 Streptomyces sp. NPDC005774
CCGTCCGCTGCCTGCCCCTACCCCTCCGCGATCATGCCCCGCACACGAAGAAGCCCCTGCTCATCGAACAGGGACTCCCTTTGCCGCAACGCACTAAAGGGCTCTCCGAACCAACCGGCCCTGTGACCTGGGGCGATCAGGCGCGGAGCACAAAGGGCCGGGAGAGGACGGTGACGGTGATGGACAGGGTGGCCAGGGCGGTGATCGTGGGGCCGGGGCCGAGGTACAGGGCGAGGCCGCCGGCGAGTGCGGCGCCGAGGCCCTGCCAGGTCATCCGGCCGGCGGACTCCACGCCCTGGACCTGGCCGCGGACCGGGTCCGGGGTCAGCGCGAGAAGCTGTTCCTGGAGCGGCAGGGTGGCGGCGAACCCGGCACCGGCCACGAACACCGCGACCGCCGCCACCCAAGTGGGCGGGCTCGCGGCGAACAGCAGGTACGGCACGGCGAGCAGCAGCCGCAGGGCGAACGCGCAGCGGCGTCGCCGGCCGGCGGTGAGCAGTCGGCCGACGGTCAGGTCTCCGAGGAGCATGCCGGCCGAGCCTGCGGCCAGCAGGATGCCGGCGTGCTCCGGTTCGTAGGAGATGAACAGCGCCTCGCAGCCGACGATCAGGCCGTTGGGAACCCACAGGTTCAGCAGCAGCGCACGCCTGCCGGGGTGGGAGAAGAGCTCGGCGTTGGTCGCCCAGGTCCGGCGCAGTCCGGAGTGGGGACCGGGGCGGGCGTCGGAGCGGGCGCCCGGGCGGCCCGGGTCGGCCGGGCGGGTCGAGTACTCCCGGGCGGTCGTCGCCACGGCGACCAGCCCGAGTCCGGTCAGGACGGCGGCGACGGCGAAGACCTCGTGCGGGCTCAGGTACCGCAGCAGCAGGGCGCCTACGGCGAAGCCGAGGACGGCCGTGCCGCCCGAGGTGATGTTCATCAGCGACCGGGCGAGCGCGTACGCGGAGACCGGCACGACTTCGGCGAGCAGCCCCATCCGCGCTCCGGTGCCGAGGGACTGGAAGAACCCCAGGACCAGGAGGAGCCCGAACCGGGCGGGCAGGGGCAGCCCCGGAATCGCCTGCGCGGCCACGCCCGCCAGGGAGACGCACTGGAGCATGACCAGGATGCGGCGGGGACGTTTCCCGTCCGCGACCGACATCAGGGTCAGTGCGCCGAGCACGGTCGCGAACGTGGCGCCGTACATGCTCACGGCCGTCAGGAAAGGGGACCCGGTCCGGTCGTTGACCAGCGTACCGAGCGCGAAACCCGACAGGGTGCTCGCGGCGACCGTCAGCGTGAAGCCGATGTACAGGCCGGCGAACTCACGGTTGCGGAGCAGAGCGCGGTAGCCGGTGGCGGGAGGCGCGGTGGGTGGCGAAGCGGACGCGGAAAGGGGCACGCAAGGGGGCGCGGAGTAGTCGTCGGAAGGCATGAAAAAGCCTCCGAGCGTGCCCGCTGGGCGCCGGAGGCCATCTAGCACAGATTAACAGGGAGTTCGGTCGGCGGCCGCTCAATTCAGGTGGGTCGGTGCGAACATCCGCAGGACCGCGGGGAGGACGACCACGGACGGGCCCGGGGTGGCCAGGGCCGCCGCCAGGTCGTGTTCCAGCGTCTCGGGGGTGGCGCGCACCGCCGGGACTCCGAAGGACTCGGCCAAGGCCACGAAGTCCGGGCCGGTCAGGTCGGTTGCCGTGGGTTCGCCGTAGGCGTCGGTCATGTACTCGCGCAGGATGCCGTAGCCGCCGTCGTCGACGATCAGCCAGGTGACGTCGAGGTCGTACTGGCGGGCCGTGGCCAGTTCGGCGACGGAGTACAGGGCGCCGCCGTCTCCGGAGACCGCGAGGACCGGGCGGGTGGGGTCGGCGACCGCAGCGCCGAGGGCGGCCGGGAAACCGTAGCCGAGGCCTCCGGCGCCCTGGGCGGAGTGCAGCTGGTTGGGGCCCTTGGCGTCGAAGGCGGACCAGGCCCAGTAGGCCAGGATCGTCATGTCCCAGAAGGACGGCGCGTCGTCGGGCAGGGCGCGGCGGACGGACGCCAGCACCTCCTGTTCCAGGGTGAGTTCCTGGGCGGCGATGCGTTCGGCGACCTTCGACAGCAGTGTGCGGACGCGTTCCGGCGCCGCCCTGTCCTCGCGCGGCTCCACCGTCTCCAGCAGGGCCTGGAGTGCGAGGCGCGCGTCCGCGTGGATGCCGAGTGCCGGATGGTTGGACTCCAGCTTGCCGAGGTCTGCCTCGATCTGGACGATCCGGCCGCGCGGTGTGAACGTGTGGTAGTTCGAGGAGAGTTCGCCCAGGCCCGAGCCCACGACCAGGAGTACGTCGGCGTCCTCGAGGAAGTCCGTCGTGTGGCGGTCCTCCAGCCAGGACCGCAACGACAGCGGATGCGTCCAGGGGAAGGCCCCCTTACCGCCGGGGGTCGTCACGACCGGTGCCTGGATCAGCTCGGCGAGCTTGCGGAGCTTGCCCGAGGCGTCGGAACGGATCACTCCCCCGCCCGCGATGATCGCGGGGCGCTCCGCGTGCGTCAGCCAGTGGGCGGCGAGCGCGGTCAGTTCGGGGCGCGGGGGCAGTTCGTCGGGGGTGGCGTCCATGGCCGTCACGACCGGCAGGACCGTCGGGGCGTCCAGCACGTCCTGCGGGATCTCCACCCACACGGGACCGTGCGGCACCGTCAGCGCCGACTGCCAGGCCGCCGTGATCGCCGACGGGATCTGGGAGGCGGTGCGCACGGAGTGGACGGACTTGACCACGCCCCGGAACGAATCCGCCTGGTCGGGCAGTTCGTGCAGATAGCCGTGCCGGCCGCCGCCCAGCCCCGCCGTCGGCACCTGGCTGCCGATCGCCAGTACGGGGGCGGACGCGGCGGCGGCCTCCTGGAGCGCGGGCAGCGCGGTCAGCGCGCCCGGCCCGGTCGACAGCAGCAGCGGGGCCGCCTCGCCGGTGACGCGGCCGTACGCGTCCGCCGCGAAGGCGGCGTTGTTCTCCACCCGCAGGCCGACGTACCTGAGGTCCGAGCGGCGCAGGGCGTCGAACACGCCGAGCGCGTGCTGGCCGGGCAGCCCGAAGACGGTCGTCGCGCCGAGGCCGGCCAGGGTCTCCACGACCAGGTCCCCGCCGGTACGGCCATCGGGAGGGTTCAGCGCGGCCTCCGTCTGGGCCGGGGTCGGGCGGAGCACCAGGTCGTGGTCGTGGGTCACTTGCCCTCGTTCTCCTTGCGGGCCGCGGCGATCTGGCGGGACATGATCGTGGTCAGCTCGTACGCCGTGTGGGAGGCGGCGATCGAGGTGATCTCCGCGTGATCGTACGCGGGGGCCACCTCGACGAGGTCCGCCGAGACCAGGTTGCAGGAGGCCAGCCCGCGCAGGATCTCGAGGAGTTCGCGGGAGGTCAGACCGCCGGCCTCGGGGGTTCCGGTGCCGGGGGCGTGCGCCGGGTCCAGGCAGTCGATGTCGATGGAGATGTACAGCGGACGGTCGCCGATGCGCTGCCTCAGCTGGTCGGCGACCTCGTCGGCGCCCCTGCGGTAGACGTCCGCCGAGGTGACGATGCCGAAGCCCATCTTCTCGTCGTCGGTGAGGTCCTGCCGGCCGTAGAGCGGGCCCCGGATGCCGACGTGCGAGAGGGCGGAGGTGTCGAGGATGCCCTCCTCCACGGCCCGGCGGAACGGGGTGCCGTGCGTGTACTCGGCTCCGAAGTAGGTGTCCCAGGTGTCCAGGTGGGCGTCGAAGTGGAGCAGTGCGACCGGGCCGTGCTTCTTCGCGACCGAGCGGAGCAGCGGCAGGGCGATGGTGTGGTCGCCGCCGAGGGTCATCAGGCGGGCGCCGGTGCCGAGCAGGTCGTCGGCGGCGGCCTCGACGGTCTCGACGGCCTCGTTGATGTCGAACGGGTTGACGGCGATGTCGCCGCCGTCCGCGACCTGGGCGAGGGCGAAGGGGGAGGCGTCCTGCGCGGGGTTGTAGGGGCGCAGCAGCCGGGACGCCTCACGGATGGCGTTGCCGCCGAAGCGGGCGCCCGGCCGGTAGGAGACGCCCGAGTCGAACGGCACGCCCACCACGGCGATGTCCGTGCGGCCGACCTCGTCGAGGCGGGGCAGCCGGGCGAAGGTCGCGGGGCCCGCGTACCGGGGGACGCGGGAGGAGTCGACGGGCCCGCGGGGCGTCTCGTTGCTGCTCATGGGTAATGCCTTCTTTCCTACGCTTCGCCGCGTATGCACTGCCTGCCGCATGACTTTACCGGCGCCGGGGACCTGGTTCCCGGTCGCACTGTCGGCGACGTTAGGTGGCCGGAAAGCGGCTGCAAAGTGTACGTTTCATCCACTTGGAACGAGCAACATGGAGGAAACGTCCACCATGCCGGATCCCACGGTTCCCCCCACGCCTCCGGTGCCCCTGGACGCACTCCTGGCACGGGAGGATCTGGGCCTGCGCCGGGTCGCCGGGCCGTCGGGCCCGGGCATCGTCGTGCGCTGGGCGCACACCTCGGAGATGGCCGACCCGTACCCGTATCTGCTGGGCGGTGAGCTGCTGCTGTCGGCGGGGGTGCACATCCCGGACGGGGCGGGCCCGGGGTACTTCGACGCCTATGTGTCCCGGATCGTGGCGGCGGGCGGCGCGGCGCTCGGTTTCGGCCTGGCTCCGGTGCACGACACCATGCCCGAGGCGCTGGTCGCGGCCTGCGATCTCCAGGGGCTGCCGCTGCTGGAGGTGCCGCCGCGGACCACGTTCTCCGGGGTGGCCCGCGCGGTGTGGCAACTGATGGCGCAGGCCCGGCTGGCGGAGCTGCGCCGCGTGACGGAGGCCCACCGCAGTCTCGCCTCCGCCGCCGCCCGCCCGGACCCGGTCCCCTCGGTCCTGCACCGCCTCTCCCGGCACCTGGACGGCCGGGCGGTCCTCTTCGGCCCCGAGGGCACACAGATCGCCGCCGCGGGCCGCACCCGGGGCGAGGAGACCGACACGGCCCTGGCGAAACTGGCCGAGGTGGTACGCCCGACGGTCCCGGACGAGCACCGGCCGGCCCCGACGAGTGGAACGGGGCCCAGGGCGGTCCCCGCGAACAGCGTTCCGGCCTCCCCGGCCGGGCAGGCGCGGTCCCGCCCCTCTCCCGCCTCCGCCACGGACACGGTCGCCGGTGTCCGGCTGGCCGCCTACGCGCTCGGGGCCGGGCACGGGTTCGTGCTGGGTGTCGCGGCCCCGGCGCGGGACTCCGGGGATCACACCATCGCGTCCGTGGCCGCGGTGCTGCTCTCCCTGCTGACCGGTGAGCAGCAGAGCGGTACCGGCGCGGCCCGCTCCGCCGCGCTCGTACGGCTGCTGCTGGGAAGCGCGCCGGAGGAGGTGGCGCCGCTGCTCGGCGGCGAACCGTGGCGGGTCGTGCACGCGCGCCGGACCGTACGGCCCTCGGAAGTACAGCACTCGGAGGCCCGGTCCCCGGGGGCGCGGTCCCCGGAGATACGGCCCCCGGACGCCCTGAAGGCATCCGCGCTCGGCGCGGCGCTCGGGTCGGCGCTGGTGGATCCGGCGGACGGGGTCGTGCGGGTGCTCGTGCCGGCCGGACGGGAGCCGGAGGCGCAACCGGGCTGGACCCTGGGGGTCAGTGCCGCCGTCGCCCCGGACGACTGGCCGGCGGCCGACACCCAGGCGGCCCGCGCGCTGGCCCGCGCCCGTGCCACCCGGGCCCCGCTCGTCGTGCACGGCTCCCGCCCCGCGCTGGACGAGCTGGTCCCCGCGGCGGACGCCCGGGCCCACGCCCGCATGCTGCTCGCCCCGTTGGCGGGTACGCCCGCGCTCATCGGCACCCTGCGCACCTGGCTGTCCCTGCACGGCAGTTGGGACCGCACCGCGGTGGCCCTGTCCGTGCACCGCAACACCGTGCGGCAGCGGATCGCCCGGTGCGCGGCCCTGCTGGACGCCGACCTGGACGACCCGGACGTACGCATGGACCTGTGGTTCGCCCTGCGCCACACCTGACCTCCCCGCACCACCCGGAAGGTCCGGCCGCTCTGAGTACGCGTACGGAGACCGTCCGAGTACGTGACGCACGCCCCAGGGGGCGATACCCAGGGACGCCCGCTCCGACCTGCTCCACAATGGGGGCATGCCGATATCCGGGACGCCCAGCCGCGCCGAACTCCTCGCCCACCTCGCCACCACGCGCATCGCGGGTGCCGTCGCCACCCCGCGCGAGAACAATCTCTCCCACTACCGCAAGCTGGCGAACGGCGACCGCCACTACTGGCTCGGCCTGGAGCTCGGCGACCGCTGGAGCGACGAGCAGGACGTGCTCGCGGTGATGGCGGAGCGGGCCGGGGTCAGCGACGACGCCGAGCACCGGTACGGCCAGGACACCATCGATCCCGAGCTGACCGTGGCCGCCCTGGAGCGGATGGCGGGGCGGCTGCGGAAGGCGGCGGACGGGCAGCAGCGGGTGCTGCTGGCCACCGGTCATCCCGGCGGCCTGCTCGACGTGCACCGCGCCACGGCCGCCGGGCTGCGCGCCGCCGGCTGCGAGATCGTGGTGATCCCGGACGGGCTGGCCACCGACGAGGGCTACGTGATGCAGTTCGCGGACGTGGCGGTGCTGGAGCACGGGGCCACACTGTGGCACACCCACTCCGGTGAGCCGATGAAGGCCATTCTCACCGCCCTGGAGCGCGAGGGCCGCCCGCTGCCCGACCTGGTGGTCGCCGACCACGGCTGGGCGGGCGCCGCGGGGCAGTACGGCGTCGACTCCGTCGGCTACGCGGACTGCAACGACCCGGCGCTGTTCCTGGCCGAGGCGGAGGGCACCCTCCAGGTGACGGTCCCCCTCGACGACCATGTGGTCAGCCCCCGCCACTACGACGCGATGACGGCGTACCTGCTGGCGGAGGCGGGACTGGACCAGGGCGCTCGTTAGGGACGGCCGTCAGGACGGGCGTGGTGGCTCCTCGCGTGGGACGCGGACCAGGCCCTCCTGGATGACCGAGACCGCGAGGCGGCCGTCCTGGGTGTAGATGCGGGCCTGGCCGAGGCCCCGGCCGCCGTGCGTGGACGGGGACTGCTGGTCGTACAGCAGCCATGCGTCGGCACGGAACGGCCGGTGGAACCACATGGCGTGGTCGAGGGAGGCTCCGACCACGTCCCCCACCGCCCAGCCGCCGCGGCCGTGCGCGAGCAGCACCGAGTCCAGCAGCGTCATGTCGGAGACGTAGGTGGCGAGGACGACGTGCAGCAGCGGTTCGTCGATCTCACCGCCGAGTTTGCCGTCGGTGCGGAACCACACCTGGGAGTGGGGTGCGCGGGGCTCGCCGAAGCGGCCGTAGGGCGGCTCGTCGACGTAGCGCAGGTCCACGGCCCCGCGGGCCTCCAGGAAGCGCTCGACGACGTCGGGGTCGAGGTGCCGGTAGTCGCGCAGCCGTGCCTGGGAGGTGGGGAGCGTGTCCGGGTCGGGCGCGGACGGCATCGGCTCCTGGTGCTCCAGGCCCTCCTCGTGCTTCTGGAAGGACGCCGAGAGGTGGAAGATCGGCTTGCCGTGCTGGACCGCGACGACCCGGCGGGTGGTGAAGGAGCGGCCGTCACGGATCCGGTCGACGGTGTAGACGATGGGCGCGCCGGCGTCGCCGGGGCGCAGGAAGTACGCGTGCAGGGAGTGGGCGGGCCGGTCCGCGGGGACGGTCCGCCCGGCGGCGACCAGCGCCTGCGCGGCGACCTGCCCGCCGAAGACCCGGGGGACGACGGCGAAGCGGGACTGACCGCGGAAGATGTTCTCCTCGATCTGCTCGAGGTCGAGCAGATCGAGGAGATCCTGTAGTGCCTGGCTCATGGGTCAGTTGTACCGGTGCTCGTAGAGGCCAGGGATGTCGGACGCCTTACAGGCCCATGTCCTTGGCGATGATCGACTTCATGATCTCGCTGGTGCCGCCGTAGATGCGGTTGACACGGTTGTCCGCGTACAGGCGGGCGATCGGGTACTCGTTCATGTAGCCGTAGCCGCCGTGCAGTTGGAGGCAGCGGTCGATGACGCGGTGCGCGACCTCGGTGCAGAACAGCTTGGCGGAGGCGGCCTCGGCGGGGGTGAGCTCGCCCGCGTCCAGGGCCTCGGTGGCGCGGTCGGCGACGGCCTCGGCGGCGTCCACCTCGGCCTGGCAGGCGGCCAGCTCGAACTTGGTGTTCTGGAAGTGGGCGACCGGCTTGCCGAAGACGGTGCGCTCCTGCACGTACTGCTTGGCGAACCGGACGGCGGCCTTGGCCTGCGCGTAGGCGCCGAAGGCGATGCCCCAGCGCTCGGAGGCCAGGTTGTGGCCGAGGTAGGAGAAGCCCTTGTTCTCCTCGCCGAGGAGGTCCTCGACGGGAACCTTGACGTCGACGAACGCCAGCTCGGCGGTGTCGGAGGTCTTCAGGCCGAGCTTGTCGAGCTTGCGGCCGACGGAGTAGCCCTCGGACTTGGTGTCGACGGCGAACAGGGAGATGCCGTGGCGGCGGTCCTCCGCGGTCGGGGCGTCGGTGCGGGCGCAGACGATCACCTTGTCGGCGTGGACGCCGCCGGTGATGAAGGTCTTGGCTCCGTTGAGGACGTAGTGGCTGCCGTCCTCGCTGAGCTTGGCGGTGGTCTTCATGCCCGCGAGGTCGGAGCCGGTGCCCGGCTCGGTCATCGCGATGGCCCACATCTCCTCGCCGGTGGCGAACTTGGGCAGGTAGCGCTTCTTCTGCTCGTCGGTGGCGAGCATCTTGAGGTACGGCAGGGCGAGCAGCACGTGCACGCCGGAGCCGCCGAACTGCACGCCGGCGCGAGCGGTCTCCTCGTAGAGGATCGCCTCGAACTTGTAGGTGTCCATGCCCGCGCCGCCGAACTCCTCGGGCACGCTGATCCCGAAGATGCCCAGCTCACCGAGCTTGTAGTAGAAGTCGCGGGGCGCCTGGCCCGCCGCGAACCACTCGTCGTAGACCGGGACGACCTCGGCCTCGATGAAGTCGCGGATGGTCTCCCGGAAAGCCTCGTGGTCCTCGTTGAACACCGTACGGCGCACGCCGCCACCCTCCTTCGCGCCTGGTCCGGCGCCGCTCTCGCGTTCCTGGTTGCCCGACGTCGGGCGCTCTGCCACCTGGCCGCCCAACATGCCTAAGCGCTTGCTCAGAGACTCAACCGTACCGGCGAGTAGCCAGAGCCGTCCAGACCACGAACCCCGTAACGCTCGTCACGTACCCCAGGGCCGGGCACCCGGCGAGCCGGCCCCGGGGAGGGCCCAGAACGGGGAGTCCGAGGTCGGGCCGAACCCGGCCGGGCCGGACCCCGGGTCGGCCCGAGCCCTGAGTCAGCCCGAGCCCCAGGCCGGGCCGGGCCCCAGGTCAGGTCGGGCCCGCCGCGGCGAAGGCCCCGCGGGCCATTCGGTGCAGGAGCGCCGCAGTCGTGGCGCGGCCGGGCAGGGAGCCGGGCCGGGTGAGGTGCGGAGTGGAGTTGAGCAGCCCGAACACGGAGTGCACGGCCGAGCGTGCGGCGGGTTCGGCGAGGTCCGGGTACAGCGCGCGCACCACCCCGACCCACAGTTCGACGTACTGCCGCTGCAACTGCCGCACCAGTTTGCGGTCGGTGTCCCGGAGGCGGTCCAGCTCACGGTCGTGCAGGGTGATGAGGGGCCGGTCGTCGAGCGCGAAGTCGATGTGGCCCTCGATCAGCGAGTCCAGGACCACCTCGGGAGCCGCCTCGTCGACCTCCTTCAGGCGCTGCTTCGCACCGGTGAGCAGCTGGCCGCTGATCCCCACCAGCAGCTCCGCGAGCATCGCGTCCTTGCCCGGGAAGTGCCGGTACAGACCGGGGCCGCTGATGCCGACCGCGGCACCTATCTCGTCGACCCCGACTCCGTGGAAACCGCGCTCGGCGAACAGCCGCGCGGCCTCCTTGAGGATCTGCTCGCGGCGGGTCGGGGCATCGGTTCTGGTGGCCATGTAATCGATTCTAGACAGCGGGGTTAGCGGTCGTTAACCTGAGGGAAATCCGTTAACGGTCATTAACCAGGCGAGGGGACCGGCAGATGGACGAGGCACCGGAACTTCACAGCGCGGCCGATCCCGCGTCGGAGTCCTTTCGGGCCAACGAGCAGGCGCACCACGCGCTCGTCGAGGAGCTGCGCGCCAAACTGGCGGCGGCCGCGCTCGGCGGCGGCGAGCGGGCGCGGGCCCGGCACACCGCGCGGGGCAAACTGCTGCCGCGCGAGCGCGTGGACACCCTTCTCGACCCCGGTTCGCCCTTCCTGGAGCTGGCCCCGCTGGCGGCCGACGGAATGTACGAGGGGCAGGCCCCGGCGGCCGGGGTGATCGCCGGGATCGGGCGGGTCGCCGGGCGCGCGTGCGTGGTGGTCGCCAACGACGCGACCGTCAAGGGCGGCACGTACTACCCGATGACGGTGAAGAAGCACCTGCGCGCACAGGAGGTGGCCCTGGACAACCGGCTGCCCTGTGTCTACCTGGTGGACTCCGGCGGGGCGTTCCTGCCGATGCAGGACGAGGTGTTCCCCGACCGGGACCACTTCGGGCGGATCTTCTACAACCAGGCCCGGATGTCCGGCGCCGGCATCCCGCAGATCGCGGCGGTGCTGGGTTCGTGCACGGCGGGCGGGGCGTACGTCCCGGCGATGAGCGACGAGGCGGTGATCGTCCGCGGCCAGGGCACGATCTTCCTCGGCGGCCCGCCCCTGGTGAAGGCGGCCACCGGCGAGGTGGTCACGGCGGAGGAGCTGGGCGGCGGTGAGGTGCACTCCCGGGTCTCCGGCGTCACCGACCATCTCGCCGAGGACGACGCGCACGCGCTCAGGATCGTGCGGAACATCGTCGCGACCCTCCCGGCGCGCGGTCCGCTCCCCTGGGGGGTCGAGCAGGCCGTGGAGCCCAAGGTCGACCCGCTGTCGCTGTACGGCGCGGTCCCGGTCGACTCCCGTACGCCGTACGACGTGCGGGAGGTCATCGCGCGCGTGGTGGACGGGTCGCGTTTCGCCGAGTTCAAGGCGGAGTTCGGGCAGACCCTGGTCACCGGTTTCGCCCGGATCCACGGCCATCCGGTGGGGATCGTCGCCAACAACGGCATCCTGTTCTCCGAATCGGCCCAGAAGGGCGCCCACTTCATCGAGCTGTGCGACCAGCGCGGCATCCCGCTGGTGTTCCTGCAGAACATCTCCGGCTTCATGGTCGGCAAGGACTACGAGGCCGGCGGCATCGCCAAGCACGGCGCCAAGATGGTGACGGCGGTGGCGTGCACGCGGGTGCCGAAGCTGACGGTGGTGGTCGGCGGTTCGTACGGCGCGGGCAACTACTCGATGTGCGGCAGGGCCTACTCGCCCCGCTTCCTGTGGATGTGGCCGGGCGCCAAGATCTCGGTCATGGGCGGCGAACAGGCCGCCTCGGTGCTGGCGACGGTCAAACGCGACCAGTCGGAGGCCCGCGGGGAGAGCTGGCCGGCCGAGGACGAGGAGGCGTTCAAGGCGCCGATCCGCGCGCAGTACGAGCGGCAGGGGAACGCCTACTACGCGACGGCCCGCCTGTGGGACGACGGGGTGATCGACCCGATGGAGACCCGGCAGGTCCTGGGCCTGGCTCTGACCGCGTGCGCCAACGCGCCACTGAGTGACCCTCAGTTCGGCGTCTTCCGGATGTGAGGGGACCTCAGACGATGTCAGGTCAGATGTTCGAGACAGTGCTGGTGGCCAACCGGGGCGAGATCGCCGTCCGGGTCATCCGCACCCTGCGGTCGATGGGCGTGCGCTCGGTGGCCGTCTTCTCCGACGCGGACGCCGACGCCCGGCACGTCCGCGAGGCCGACACGGCGGTCCGGATCGGTCCGGCGCCGGCCGCGGAGAGCTATCTGTCGGTGGAGCGGCTGCTGGAGGCCGCCGCCCGCACCGGCGCCCGGGCGGTGCACCCCGGGTACGGTTTCCTCGCCGAGAACGCGGGGTTCGCGCGGGCGTGCGAGGAGGCGGGGCTGGCCTTCATCGGGCCGGGCGCCGACGCGATCTCCCTGATGGGCGACAAGATCCGCGCGAAGGAGACGGTGAAGGCGGCCGGGGTCCCGGTCGTCCCCGGTTCCAGCGGCAGCGGCCTGACGGACGAGCAGCTCGCCGACGCGGCCCGCGAGATCCGCATGCCGGTGCTGCTGAAGCCCTCCGCGGGCGGCGGCGGCAAGGGCATGCGGCTGGTACGGGACGCGGGCGGGCTCGCCGACGAGATCGCCGCAGCCCGCCGCGAGGCCCGCGCCTCCTTCGGCGACGACACGCTGCTCGTCGAGCGGTGGATCGACCGCCCCCGGCACATCGAGATCCAGGTGCTGGCCGACGGCCACGGCAATGTCGTCCACCTCGGTGAGCGCGAGTGCTCCCTCCAGCGACGTCACCAGAAGATCATCGAGGAGGCGCCCAGTGTGCTCCTCGACGAGGAGACCCGGGCCGCGATGGGCGAGGCTGCCGTGCAGGCGGCCCGCTCCTGCGGCTACCGGAGCGCGGGCACGGTGGAGTTCATCGTGCCGGGCAATGATCCCGCCTCGTACTACTTCATGGAGATGAACACCCGTCTCCAGGTGGAACACCCGGTCACCGAACTCATCACGGGGCTGGACCTGGTGGAGTGGCAGCTGCGGGTGGCGGCGGGCGAGCGGCTCGGCTTCGCGCAGGAGGACGTCCGGCTCACCGGTCACGCCGTCGAGGCCCGTGTCTGCGCCGAAGACCCCTCCCGCGGCTTCCTCCCCTCCGGCGGCACGGTGCTGAAGCTGCGCGAACCCCAGGGCGACGGGATCCGTACCGACTCCGGCCTCACCGAGGGCACGGAGGTCGGCAGCCTCTACGACCCGATGCTGTCCAAGGTGATCGCGTACGGCCCCGACCGCGCGACCGCGCTGCGCAAGCTCCGGGCGGCGCTCGCGGAGACGGTCACGCTGGGCGTGCCGACCAACGCCGGGTTCCTGCGGCGGCTGCTCGCGCACCCGGCGGTGGTCAGCGGCGACCTGGACACGGGGCTGGTGGAACGCGAGGCGGAGAGCCTGGTCTCCGCCGACGTCCCCGAGGAGGTCTACGAGGCGGCGGCGGCCGTACGGCTGGACGCGCTGCGTCCGCGCGGCGACGGCTGGACGGACCCGTTCTCGGTGCCGGACGGCTGGCGTCTGGGGGGTACGCCGAGGCCGGTCGCGTTCGACTTGCGAGTGACGGGACGTGAACCCGTGGCACACATGGCCCGCGGCTCCCACACCGTCACCGACGACCGCGTGTCGGTGACGCTGGACGGCGTCCGGCACACCTTCCACCGCGCCGCCGACTGGCTCGGCCGGGACGGCGACGCCTGGCACGTGCGCGACCACGACCCGGTGGCCGCGTCCCTGAACCGCGCGGCGCATTCCGGCGCCGACTCGCTGACCGCGCCGATGCCCGGCACGGTGACGGTGGTGAAGGTCGCCGTCGGCGACGAGGTGAGCGCGGGCCAGAGCCTGCTGGTGGTGGAGGCGATGAAGATGGAGCACGTCATCTCCGCCCCGCACGCCGGCACGGTCACCGAGCTGGACGTGGCCCCGGGCACGACGGTCGCGATGGACCAGGTACTGGCGGTCATCGCGCCCGCGGCCACGGAGGAGGAGAGGACGGCATGAACGCCTCGGAACCGGGCCTGCCCATGGCCGTACCGGCCGAGGGACTGCCCGCACGCGTGCGGATCCACGAGGTCGGCGCACGCGACGGACTGCAGAACGAGAAGGCGACCGTCCCGACGGAGGTGAAGGCGGAGTTCATCCGCCGCCTGGCCGGCACGGGCCTGACCACGATCGAGGCGACGAGCTTCGTCCACCCCACGTGGGTGCCCCAGCTGGCGGACGCCGAGGAGCTGTACCCGGCGGTCGCCGACCTGCCGGTGTCGCTGCCGGTCCTGGTGCCCAACGCACGGGGTCTGGACCGCGCGCTGACGCTCGGCGCCCGCCGGGTCGCCGTCTTCGCCAGCGCCACGGAGTCCTTCGCCAAGGCCAACCTCAACCGCACGGTGGACGAGGCACTGGCGATGTTCGAGCCGGTGGTGAGCCGGGCGAAGGCACAGGACGTCCATGTCCGGGGCTATCTGTCGATGTGCTTCGGCGACCCCTGGGAGGGCGCGGTCCCCCTTCCCCAGGTGGTGAAGGTCTGCAGGGCCCTGCTCGACATGGGCTGCGACGAGCTGAGCCTGGGAGACACCATCGGGGTGGCGACCCCGGGCCATGTGACCGCCCTGCTCACCGCGCTCGCCGAGGCGGGCGTGCCCGTGAGCGCCCTGGGCGTGCACTTCCACGACACCTACGGCCAGGCCCTGTCCAACACACTGGCCGCGCTCCAGCAGGGCGTCACCACCGTCGACGCCTCCGCCGGCGGACTGGGCGGCTGCCCGTACGCGAAGTCCGCCACCGGCAACCTCGCCACCGAAGACCTCGTGTGGATGCTGCGCGGACTCGGCATCGACACCGGAGTCGACCTCGGCCGTCTCGTCGCCACAAGCGTCTGGATGGCCGCCCACCTGGGCCGGCCCAGCCCGTCCCGCACCGTCCGAGCCCTCTCCCACCAGGAGCAGTGAACGACATGGACCACAAGCTCTCCCCCGAACTGGAAGAACTCCGCCGTACGGTCGAGGAGTTCGCGCACGACGTCGTGGCGCCGAAGATCGGCGACTTCTACGAGCGGCACGAGTTCCCGTACGAGATCGTCCGGGAGATGGGCCGCATGGGCCTGTTCGGCCTGCCGTTCCCGGAGGAGTACGGCGGGATGGGCGGCGACTACTTCGCGCTGGGTGTGGCCCTGGAGGAACTGGCCCGGGTGGACTCGTCGGTGGCGATCACCCTGGAGGCCGGGGTCTCGCTGGGCGCGATGCCGGTCCACCTGTTCGGCACGGAGGAGCAGAAGCGCGAGTGGCTGCCCCGGCTGTGTACAGGTGAAATCCTGGGCGCGTTCGGCCTGACGGAGCCGGACGGCGGCAGTGACGCGGGCGCGACCCGCACCACGGCCCGGCTGGACGAGGCGACGAACGAATGGGTCATCAACGGCACCAAGTGCTTCATCACCAACTCGGGCACGGACATCACGGGCCTGGTCACGGTGACGGCGGTGACCGGGCGGAAGCCCGACGGCAGGCCGCTGATCTCGGCGATCATCGTCCCGTCGGGCACCCCGGGGTTCACGGTGGCGGCCCCGTACTCGAAGGTCGGCTGGAACGCGTCGGACACGCGGGAGCTGTCCTTCGCGGACGTGCGGGTCCCGGCGGCGAACCTGCTGGGCGAACAGGGCCGGGGCTACGCCCAGTTCCTGCGCATCCTCGACGAGGGACGCATCGCCATCGCGGCCCTGGGCACGGGTCTCGCGCAGGGCTGTGTGGACGAGTCGGTGAAGTACGCCAAGGAGCGGCATGCCTTCGGGCGGCCGATCGGCGCCAACCAGGCCATCCAGTTCAAGATCGCGGACATGGAGATGAAGGCCCACACGGCCCGCCTCGCCTGGCGTGACGCGGCGAGCCGTCTGGTGGCCGGCGAGCCCTTCAAGAAGGAGGCGGCGCTGGCCAAGCTGTACTCGTCCACGGTCGCCGTGGACAACGCCCGTGACGCCACCCAGATCCACGGCGGCTACGGCTTCATGAACGAGTACCCGGTCGCCCGCATGTGGCGCGACTCCAAGATCCTGGAGATCGGCGAGGGCACCAGCGAGGTCCAGCGGATGCTGATCGCGCGGGAGTTGGGCCTGCCGACGAGTTGACGGCCCAGGAGACGGCGGGCGGGCCGGCGGCCCCGGTCCGCACCGCCCGCCTCATCCGTCGAACAGGACGGACAGGACCGCTATCAGCACCATCGGCACCGGGACGAGTCCCGCGCTCGCCGTCCAGTAGCACCGCCGGGCGCAGGACTCCGGGCGGGCCCATTGGTTCAGCGGGATCCACAGGGCGAGGAAGACGGCCCATACCAGGATCAGGATCACCGCCCAGGGGAGCATGCCGTCGTTGTCCGTGGGCTCCCTGGAGGTGAGGCCCAGCTCGGCCAGGGGGTAGTTCGCGGCGAACATCATCGACAGCCACAGCGGCACCACGGCCACGACCCCGAGGACCAGGTTGACGGCCAGGGGGGCGCCCCATCGTCTGAGCGGTCGCATGTCCCGTCCCCTTGTCCCGTTCCCTTGCCCGCGAGGGGAATCACTGTAGGGAACGGTCGTCGTCGCTGTTCCGGCGGGGAGGAACTCCGGGCCCACTCTGGACATTCCGTGAGGTTAGGCTACCCTAAGCCTGCCTCTGATCCGAGGCGCCGTGAGCCCGCACCCCACGCCTCCGTACGCACGAAAGCAGACCCAGCCATGTCGAACGCCAGAACCGCCCGCTTCTCCCGTCGCGGCATCCTCGCCGCCGGTGGCGCCCTCGGACTCGGTGCCGTGCTCGCGGCCTGCGGGGACGGCGACACGAAAAGCGGCGGCTCGGGCTCGTCGGCGGCTGCCGAGGAGTCCGGTCCCTGGTCCTTCAAGGACGACCGCGGCACGACGGTGAAGCTGGACAAGGTCCCCGTGAACATCGTCGCCTTCACCGGTGCCGCCGCCGCGCTCCACGACTACGGTGTCCAGGTCAAGGGCGTCTTCGGTCCGACGAAGACCAAGGACGGCAAGGCCGACGTCCAGGCCGGCGACATGGACATCAGCAAGGTGACCATTCTCGGCAACGCCTGGGACCAGTTCAACGTCGAGAAGTACGCGACGCTCTCCCCCGAGGTCCTCGTCTCCACCACGTTCGACGACGCGGGCACCCTCTGGTACGTCCCCGAGACGTCCAAGGACAAGATCGCCAAGCTTGCGCCGAGCGTCGCCGTCTCCGTCTACGACCGTCAGCTGACCGCGTCGCTGGAGCGTATGTGGGAGCTGGCCGAGTCGCTGGGCGGCGACATGAAGGCCGCCAAGGTCACCGACGCGAAGAAGCGCTTCGAGGAGGCCTCCGAGCGGCTGCGCAAGGCCGCCAAGGCCAATCCCGACATCAAGGTGATGGCCGGTTCCGCGAGCCCGGAGCTGTTCTACGTCTCCGGCACCAACCTTTCGGTCGACCTGGAGTACTACAAGGCCCTCGGGGTGAACTTCGTCGAGCCGACCGAGAAGGCCAAGGAGCCCACCGGCGGCTGGTTCGAGAGCCTGAGCTGGGAGAACGTCGACAAGCACAAGGCCGACGTCATCATCATGGACGACCGCAGCTCGGCCATGCAGCCCGCCGACATCACCGAGGCGACCTGGAAGAAGCTGCCCGCGGTGAAGGCCGGTCAGGTCATCGGGCGTTCCGCCGAGCCGATCCTGTCGTACGACAAGTGCGTCCCGCAGATCGAGGCCCTCGCCGAGGCCATCGAGAAGGCCAAGAAGGTCAGCTGACCCGTCGGCCGGCTCGTCGGCCGCCCCTCCCCCGTCACCGGAGCCGTACGCGACCACTGCCGTAGCCGCCCCGTTCCGCTTCTCCTCCCTCCAGGTCGCCGGAACGAGGCGGCTCGGTCCGTTCCTGGCCCGGGTCACCTCCACCGGGACCAACCTGCGCGGCGTCGGTCCGAGGGCCGGCGAGGCGGCGGCCGGCGCCGCCGCATCACCTCCGTGGGGTACTGGTGTCGTGACTTGACGGATAATCAGTTACGCGAACAGCGTTGACGGCGACTCCACTTGAGCCCGCCTTCACACCTCGCGACGGAGTGAGGACGGTCACGGCGACAACGGGAATAAAACGCATTCGCTTAGGTTAGGCTCCCCTAAGTAAAAACGGGCCGCACCGCGGCGCGCCCACTCCCTCCCCGCACCGGACCGTCCCCACCGGAGGCCCCCACATGCGCTCGCACCTGCTCAACGACACCACCGCGGAGCACTATCGCCGCTCCGTGACCGAAGGAGTCGAGCGGGTGGCAGCCAAACTCGCCACCACACACCGTCCGTTCACCGGCGTCACGGTCGACGCCCTCGCCCCCGTCATCGAGCGGATCGACCTCGACCGGCCGTTGCACGACACCACCGCGGCACTGGACGAACTGGAGGACGTCTACCTCCGGGACGCGATCTACTTCCACCACCCCCGCTACCTCGCCCACCTCAACTGCCCGGTCGTCATCCCGGCCGTGCTCGGCGAGGCCGTGCTCTCCGCCGTCAACTCCTCCCTGGACACCTGGGACCAGTCGGCCGGCGGCACTCTCATCGAGCGCAAACTGATCGACTGGACCGCCGCCCGGATCGGTCTCGGCGCCGCCGCCGACGGGGTGTTCACCTCCGGCGGCACCCAGTCCAACCTCCAGGCACTGCTGCTGGCCCGCGAGGAGGCCAAGTCCCGCGACCTCGCGACCCTGCGCATCCTCACCTCCGAGGTCAGCCACTTCAGCGTGCAGAAGTCCGCGAAACTGCTCGGCCTGGGCCCGGACGCCGTGGTGTCGATCCCCGTCGACCACGACAAGCGGATGCAGACCGTGGCCCTCGCCCGCGAACTGGCACGCTGCGCCGAGGACGGCCAGGTCCCCATGGCCGTCGTCGCCACCGCCGGCAGCACCGACTTCGGCTCCATCGACCCGCTGCCCGAGATCGCCGAACTGTGCGCGCAGTACGGCGTCTGGATGCACGTGGACGCCGCCTACGGCTGCGGGCTCCTCGCCTCGCTGAAGCACCGGGACCGCATCAGCGGCATCGAGCACGCGGACTCGGTCACCGTCGACTACCACAAGTCCTTCTTCCAGCCGGTGAGTTCGTCCGCCGTACTGGTCCGGGACGCGGCCACGCTGCGGCACGCCACCTACCACGCGGAGTACCTCAACCCACGCCGCATGGTGACCGAGCGCATCCCCAACCAGGTGGACAAGTCCCTGCAGACCACCCGCCGTTTCGACGCGCTGAAGCTGTGGATGACGCTGCGCGTGATGGGCGCCGACGGCATCGGCCGGCTCTTCGACGAGGTCTGCGACCTGGCCCAAGGCGGCTGGCGGCTGCTCACCGCCGACCCGCGCTTCGACGTGGTCGTCGAGCCGTCGCTGTCCACGCTCGTCTTCCGGTACGTCCCGGCCGCGGTCACCGACCCCGCGAGCATCGACCGCGCCAACCTCTACGCCCGCAAGGCCCTGTTCGCCTCCGGTGACGCGGTCGTCGCGGGCACCAAGGTCGCGGGGCGCCACTACCTGAAGTTCACCCTGCTGAACCCCGAAACCACGACGGCCGACATCACCGCCGTCCTCGACCTGATCGCCGGCCACGCCGAGCAGTACCTGGGAGAGTCCCTTGACCGCGCATCCTGAAGCCCCGGACACCACCTACGACTTCGTCGGTATCGGGCTGGGCCCCTTCAACCTCGGCCTCGCCTGCCTCACCGAGCCCATCGGCGAACTCAGCGGCGTCTTCCTGGAGTCCAAGCCGGACTTCGAGTGGCACGCCGGGATGTTCCTCGACGGCGCCCACCTCCAGACGCCGTTCATGTCGGACCTGGTCACCCTCGCCGACCCGACGTCCCCGTACTCCTTCCTCAACTACCTGAAGGAGAAGGGCCGGCTGTACCCGTTCTACATCCGCGAGAACTTCTACCCGCTGCGCGTCGAGTACGACGACTACTGCCGCTGGGCCGCCGCGCAGCTGAGCAGCATCCGCTTCTCCACCACCGTCACCGAGGTGACGTACGACGAGGCGGCGGACCTGTACGCCGTACGGACGCGGGAGGGCGTCACCTACCGCGCCCGGCGGCTGGTGCTCGGCACCGGGACCGTGCCGTTCGTGCCCGAGGTGTGCCGGGGCCTGGACGGCGGCCTGTTCCACACCTCGCAGTACATGCACCGCAAGGCGGAGCTGCAGGAGAAGAAGTCGGTCACGATCGTCGGCAGCGGACAGAGCGCCGCCGAGATCTACTACGAACTGCTCGGTGAGATCGACGCCCACGGCTACCGGCTCGACTGGGTCACGCGCTCCCCGCGGTTCTTCCCGCTGGAGTACACCAAGCTGACCCTGGAGATGACGTCCCCGGACTACATCGACTACTTCCGGGCGCTGCCCGAGGAGACCCGCTACCGGCTGGAGAAGGAGCAGAAGGGTCTGTTCAAGGGCATCAACTCGGAGCTGATCGACGCGATCTTCGACCTGCTGTACCAGAAGAACGTCAGCAGCGGCGGCCGTCCCGTCCCCACCCGGCTGATCGGCAACTCCACGCTGACCGGGGCGCGTCACGAGGACGGCGCGTACACGCTCGGCTTCCACCAGGACGAGCAGGGCAAGGACTACGAGATCCGCACCGAGGGCCTGGTCCTGGCCACCGGCTACCACTACGAGCCGCCCGCCTTCCTCGACCCGGTCAAGGACCGCATCCGCTTCGACGGGCACGGCCGGTTCGACGTGGCCCGCAACTACTCCATCGACGTGACCGGCCGGGGCGTGTTCCTGCAGAACGCGGGCGTCCACACGCACAGCGTCACCAGCCCCGACCTGGGCATGGGCCCGTACCGCAACAGCTGCATCATCCGCGAGCTGCTCGGCACCGAGTACTACCCCGTCGAGAAGTCCATCGCCTTCCAGGAGTTCACCGTATGAGCACCACCGGCACCGGCCTGCGGACCGCGCTGGGCACCTTCGGGGTCCGCCCGCTCGACCCGCCGAAGGACGCCGAACTGCTGCACTCCTGGGTCACCCACCCCAAGGCGGCCTTCTGGATGATGCAGGACGCGAAAGCGGAGGACGTCGAGCGCGAGTACCTGCGGATCGCGGCCGACGAGCACCACCACGCCCTGCTGGGCCTGCACGACGGCGTCCCCGCCTTCCTGATGGAGACGTACGACCCCGTCCACCGCGAACTGACCGGACTGTACGAGCCGGCGCCCGGCGACGTCGGCATGCACTTCCTGGTCGCGCCGGCCGGCGCCCCGCTGCACGGCTTCACCCGGGCCGTGATCACCGCCGTCCTCGCCCACATCTTCGACGACCCGGCCGCCCTGCGGGTCGTCGTCGAACCGGACGTGTCCAACACGGCGGTCCAGGCCCTGAACGAGGCCGTGGGCTTCGTCCCCGTGCGCGAGATCGACAAGCCGGAGAAGAAGGCGTTGCTGAGTTTCTGCACCCGTGATCAGTTCGCCGCGGCCACGGGGGTGAGCGTGTGAGCCCCGCAGACGTGAGCCCCGCCGGCGCCGTGGACCATCTGACCCCCGAGCGCTGGGAGAGGGCCAACCGCCTGCTGATCCGCAAGGCGCTCGCCGAGTTCGCCCACGAGAGGCTGATCACGCCGGAGCCCGCCCCGCATCGGACGGACGGCTACGTCGTCCGCGGTGACGACGGGCTGACCGAGTACCGCTTCACCGCCGTCCGCCGCGCCCTGGACCACTGGCAGGTCGCCGCCGAATCCATCACCCGGCACCGCGGCGGCAGCGAACTCCCGCTCACCGCCCTGGACTTCTTCATCGAGCTGCAGAAGTCGCTGGGGCTGAGCGACAAGGTCCTGCCGGTGTACCTGGAGGAGATCTCCTCCACCCTCTCCGGCACCTGCTACAAGCTGGCCAAGCCCGCCGTCACCTCGGCCGAGCTGGTGGACGCCGGCTTCCAGGCCGTCGAGACCGGCATGACCGAGGGCCACCCCTGCTTCGTCGCCAACAACGGGCGCCTCGGCTTCGGCATCCACGAGTACCGGGCCTACGCGCCGGAGACGGCGAGCCCGGTACGGCTGGTGTGGCTGGCCGCGCACCGCTCACGGGCGGCGTTCACCGCCGGCATCGGCATCGAGTACGAGTCGTTCCTGCGCCAGGAGCTGGGCGAGGACACCGTCGAACGCTTCCACCGGACGCTCACGGAACAGGGACTCGACCCGGCCGATTACCTGTTCATCCCCGTCCACCCCTGGCAGTGGTGGAACAAGCTCGCCGTCACCTTCGCCGCCGAGGTCGCCCGCCGCCACCTGGTGTGCCTGGGCGAGGGCGACGACGAGTACCTGGCCCAGCAGTCCATCCGTACCTTCTTCAACCGGTCCGACCCGCACAAGCACTATGTGAAGACGGCCCTGTCCGTCCTCAACATGGGCTTCATGCGTGGTCTTTCGGCCGCGTACATGGAGGCCACCCCGGCGATCAACGACTGGCTGGCCCAGCTGATCGAGAACGATCCGGTGCTGCGGTCGACCGGGCTGACGATCATCCGGGAGCGGGCCGCGGTCGGCTACCGGCACCTGGAGTACGAGAAGGCCACCGACCGCTACTCGCCCTACCGCAAGATGCTGGCCGCGCTGTGGCGGGAGAGCCCGGTGGCGTCGCTGCGGGAGGGCGAGTCCCTCGTCACGATGGCCTCACTGCTCCATGTGGACCACGAGGGGACGTCCTTCGCGGGCGCGCTGATCGAGCGGTCCGGCCTGACGCCGGTCCAGTGGCTGCGGCACTACCTGCGCGCCTACTACACGCCGCTGCTGCACAGTTTCTACGCCTACGACCTGGTGTACATGCCGCACGGCGAGAACGTGATCCTCGTCCTCGAGGACGGGGTGGTGCGCCGCGCGGTCTACAAGGACATCGCCGAGGAGATCGCGGTGATGAACCCGGACGCGGTGCTCCCACCGGAGGTCTCCCGCATCCGCGTGGAGGTACCGGACGACAAGAAGCTGCTGTCGATCCTCACGGACGTCTTCGACTGCTTCTTCCGCTTCCTGGCCGCCGACCTCGCCACCGGGGGCGTCCTCACCGAGGACGACTTCTGGCGGACGGTCGCGGAGACCACCCGCGAGTACCAGGCGTCGGTGCCCGAACTCGGCGACAAGTTCGCCCAGTACGACATGTTCGCCCCCGAGTTCGCGCTGTCCTGCCTCAACCGGCTCCAGCTGCGCGACAACCGGCAGATGGTCGACCTCACGGACCCGTCCGGCGCGCTCCAGCTGGTCGGCACCCTGAAGAACCCCCTCGCGGGGTTCTGACCCACGAACAGGCGGGCACCCCACAGTACGGTCCTGCGGGGTGCCCGTCGTCCTTGAGCGGTGGCCTTCCGCACTGCCGGCACCGTCGTGCGGGCTCTTCGTCGTGCGGGTTCCTCTTCGTGCGGGGAGTCGTTCCTTGGTGAGGAGACCGGGCAAGGTACGGACCACGCTCCCGCAGACCGATGGAACAATCACCCCATGGCGGAAATAATCCAGAAGGACGGAACCTGGGTCTTCGACGGGGACACTCTGCGGCTGACACCCGGCCGGGACAAGAGCGTCGGACTGCTCCGCCGGACCCTGGGCGAGCTGACGGTTCCTCTGTCGGCGTTGGCGGGCATCTCGCTCGAGCAGGGCCGCAAGGCGGGGCGGCTCAGGCTCCGGCTGCGCGAGGGCGCCGACCCGCTGCTCCAGGCGACGGGCGGCCGGCTCACCGAGCCGCACGACCCGTACCAGCTGATCGTGGAGTCCGACCGGTACGGCGTCGCCGAGTACTTCACGGAGGAGGTCCGCAACGCCCTGCTGCTGGACCAGGTGCCCTCCGATCCGGTCTCCGGCTATCTGCTGCCCGGCCCGTCCGTGCCGCTGTCGGTCGCCGCCGGGGACGGCTCGGCGAGCTTCGACGGGGAACGGATACATCTGGAGTGGAACTGGAAGACGGAGGACTCCAAGTCCGCCGCCGGCGCCCGCGCCCTGGCGCTGAGCGACATCACCGCGGTGGAGTGGCTGCCGGCGGGCGGGCTGGAGAACGGCCACCTGCGTTTCCTCGTGCGTCACGCGCCCACCAAGGCCCCGGCGAAGTACGACCCCAACGCGGTGGAGCTGTGGGGCTTCAAGAAGGACCCCCTGATGGCGCTGGTCGCCGCCGCCGTCCAGGCCCGCCTCCCTCACCCGGCCACCCGTGACACCGCGCTCGACACGGTGAAGGACACCGCACCGGCCGTCGTCGGCAGCGCGCGCCCGGCGGAACCGGAGGCTGTGGGCGCGGGTGGTTCCCCCGCCCTCGAGGACGACCACGACGCGCTGCTGCGCCGGCTGCGCGAGCTGGGCGAACTGCATCGCGCCGGGGTGCTGACGGACGAGGAGTTCACCCAGGCCAAGCAGGCCGTCCTGAAGCGCATGTAGGACGGCCGCACGCACGCGCATCCGCCTCCACCCCACCCGACATCGCCTTCCTGCCCGAAATCGGGCAGAATTCTTGCGTGAACCCCTCCCTTACCTCAGGATCGTCGAGTGCACGACGAACTTGTTGATCATTTGACGCGCTCCTCGCCCCTCAGCCGGGGCGAGGCGCTGCGTGTGGTCCAGGACGTGCTCGCCTACTTCGACGAGACGACCGAGGATTTCGTCCGTCGCCGCCACCGCGAACTCCAGGCCCAGGGCCTGGTGAACGCGACGATCTTCGAACGGATCGAGGCGGACCTCAGATACCGCACCGTGGCCCCGCCCGAGCTCTCGCTCCGGCAGCTGCGGCGCATCGTCTACGGCTAGGAAAACACCACATATGTGCGGAATCGTCGGATACATCGGCAGGCGTGAGGTCGCCCCTCTGCTGCTCGAAGGTCTGCAGCGGCTGGAGTACCGGGGTTACGACTCGGCGGGCATCGCCGTCATGTCCCCGAAGGCGGCCGGTCTGAAAACGGTCAAGGCCAAGGGCCGGGTGCGCGACCTGGAGGCGAAGGTCCCGGCCCGCTTCAAGGGCACCACGGGCATCGCCCACACCCGCTGGGCCACCCACGGCGCCCCGTCCGACGTGAACGCGCACCCGCACCTGGACGCCGAGGGCAAGGTCGCGGTCGTCCACAACGGCATCATCGACAACGCCGGCGAGCTGCGCCGCAAGCTGGAGGCGGAGGGTGTCGAGTTCCTCTCCGAGACGGACACCGAGGTCCTCACCCACCTGATCGCCCGCTCGCAGGCCGTCAAGCTGGAGGACAAGGTCCGCGAGACGGTGCGGATCATCGAGGGCACCTACGGCATCGCCGTGCTGCACGCCGACTTCCCGGACCGCATCGTGGTGGCCCGCAACGGCTCGCCCGTGGTGCTCGGCATCGGCGAGAAGGAGATGTTCGTCGCCTCGGACGTAGCCGCCCTGGTCGCCCACACCCGGCAGATCGTCACCCTCGACGACGGCGAGATGGCCACCCTCAAGGCCGACGACTTCCGTACGTACACCACCGAGGGCACCCGTACGACGGCCGAGCCGACCACCGTGGAGTGGGAGGCGGCCTCCTACGACATGGGCGGCCACGACACCTACATGCACAAGGAGATCCACGAACAGGCCGAGGCCGTGGACCGGGTGCTGCGGGGCCGGATCGACGACCGTTTCTCCACGGTGCGCCTCGACGGCCTGAACCTGGACGCGCGGGAGGCCCGCCGGATCCGCCGGGTGAAGATCCTCGGCTGCGGCACCTCGTACCACGCGGGCATGATCGGCGCCCAGATGATCGAGGAGCTGGCCCGCATCCCCGCCGACGCCGAGCCGGCCTCCGAGTTCCGCTACCGCAACGCGGTCGTCGACCCCGACACGCTGTACGTCGCGGTGTCCCAGTCCGGTGAGACGTACGACGTGCTGGCGGCGGTGCAGGAGCTGAAGCGCAAGGGCGCCCGGGTGCTGGGCGTGGTGAACGTCGTCGGTTCGGCGATCGCCCGCGAGACGGACGGCGGCATGTACGTGCACGCCGGGCCGGAGGTGTGCGTGGTGTCCACCAAGTGCTTCACCAACACCACCGTCGCCTTCGCCCTCCTCGCCCTGCACCTGGGCCGCACCCGCGACCTGTCCGTGAGCGACGGCAAGCGGATCATCGAGGGCCTGCGCAGGCTCCCGGGGCAGATCGCCGAGATCCTGGAGCGGGAGGAGGAGATCAGGAAGCTGGCCCTGCAGTACGCCGAGGCCCGCTCGATGCTCTTCATCGGCCGCGTCCGGGGCTACCCGGTGGCCCGTGAGGCGTCGCTGAAGCTGAAGGAGGTCTCCTACATCCACGCGGAGGCCTACCCGGCGTCCGAGCTCAAGCACGGCCCGCTGGCCCTGATCGAGCCCGCGCTGCCCACGGTCGCGATCGTCCCCGACGACGACCTGCTGGAGAAGAACCGCGCGGCGCTGGAGGAGATCAAGGCCCGCAGCGGCCCGATCATGGCCGTCGCCCACCGGGAGCAGGAGAAGGCCGACCACACGATCGTCGTCCCGAAGAACGAGAACGAGCTGGACCCCATCCTCATGGGCATCCCGCTCCAGCTCCTCGCCTACCACACGGCGTTGGCCCTGGGCCGGGACATCGACAAGCCCCGCAACCTCGCCAAGTCGGTCACCGTCGAGTAGTCGGGCGACCGCCCCCTGGAGGCATCCGGACACCCGTGTGGGCGGGGCAGGGACCCTGCCCCGCCCACACGCGGTTCTTCACACCGATCCCCGTCGGCCCCGTCGGCCGCGGTCCGGTTGCCGGCCGGCCGACGCGTCAGGGAATGACCACGACCGGGCGCTGGGCCCGCTTGGCGAGCCGGCCCGCGACGGAGCCGAAGAGCCGGCCGACGAGACCGTGGGTGGAGCCGACGACGATCGCGTCGGCCTCGTACTCCCGGCCGACCTCCTCGAGTTCGTGGCAGATGTCGCCGCCGCGCTCGACCAGGATCCAGGGCACCTCGGTGAGGTAGTCGGCGCAGGCCAGTTCGAGACCGAGGACCTCGGTGCGATGGTCCGGGACGTCGACGAAGACCGGGGGCTCGCAGCCCGCCCACACCGTGGTCGGGAGCCGGTTGGCGACATGGACGATGATCAGCGCGGAACCGAAGCGCCTGGCCATGCCGATCGCGTACGCGAGGGCGCGCTCACTGGAGGTGGACCCGTCGAAGCCGACGACGACGCCGTGCCGGAATGCCGGATCACACGGGTGGCGCGACTGAGCCGCGCCCAGGGGCTCGGCGCCCAGCGGCTCTGCCGCCGCGGGGTCGACGAGGGGTCGCTTGCGGTCCGCGGGTTCGAAGAATTCGTGACCGGCCATGGCTGTCTCGGCGTTGTGATCCTTGTTGTGAGGGACGACAGACTGCGTCGGAGCTGTGTCCGGGAATCATCTTCCCAACCCCATACCCCCAAGGGTACGGCGGCACTCCTCCTTCGCGCAGATCCCGCCCACGCTGGCCGACGGGTATCCCGGAGCATGCCCGAGGGGACACCCGTCACGCAATGGTTGCTGCGTTGTACAGGCGGTTTGCACAGGGCGGGCCCAGCCGCAAGAGTGGGGCGCGCCGGGGGCGCCGGCCCCGGAGGCACGGCGACCGACGCCCCGCCCGCGCGTTGAAACCCCCGTATCACCGCGCCGCACGAAGCACCCACCGCGGCCGACCCCGACCGGAGCCGGAACGGACCCGGAACGGACCCGGAGCGGACCCGGAGCGGACCCGGAGCGGACCCGGAGCGGACCCGGAGCGGGCCTGCCGCGCCGACCGCCCCGCTCCTCCCGCCCGGTCCGGAACGGGCCTCGGGACGGACTTGTCGGACCGGTCCGCGACCTGGCGGAGAGACACCGGTCACCTGACCGGTTTCCGCGCACGCGGCCGCATGTTTTCAGCCAACTTCCGCAACCTGTGCATCGACTGGTGCGACCACCCCCCAACCTCCGTTCGACCTGCACGGAAAGGGTCCGGGGGACCCCGCGCACCCTATGGGGATTGGCCACCGCGACAAGGCGCACTTCCCTGCACGCCCCACGAGTGCAACCCTTCGTGATCGAATGCTTCACGCCAAGTTGCCAAGTCGACAATCCGCCGGGGGCCGAACTGGCCACCCGGGCACGGCGGGACGCAGTAGATTCGATCTTGACTGTCTTACGGCGGGGGACTCGTGCAGGACCGAGGGGAAACGTGCAGGTGCGACACAACCGAGGAGCCGCGACCACCGAGGGGGGCTTAGCAGTATGAGCCACGACTCCGCTGCCGCGCCGGAAGCCGCGGCCCGGAAACTCACCGGGCGACGCCGCAAGGAGATCGTCGCGGTGCTGCTGTTCAGCGGCGGCCCCATCTTCGAGAGTTCCATACCGTTGTCGGTGTTCGGCATCGACCGCCAGGACGCCGGCGTACCGCGCTACCGCCTGCTGGTGAGTGCCGGCGAGGAGGGCCCGCTGCGCACCACGGGGGGTCTCGAACTCACCGCGCCGCACGGCCTGGAGGCAATCGCCCGGGCGGGCACCGTCGTCGTGCCCGCCTGGCGTTCGATCACCTCGCCACCACCGGAGGAATCGCTCGAGGCGCTGCGCCGGGCCCATGAGGAGGGCGCCCGCATCGTCGGGCTGTGCACCGGCGCCTTCGTGCTCGCGGCGGCCGGCCTGCTGGACGGCCGTCCGGCGACGACCCACTGGATGTACGCGCCGACGCTGGCGAAACGCTATCCGTCGGTGCACGTCGATCCGCGGGAACTCTTCGTGGACGACGGCGATGTGCTGACCTCCGCCGGTACGGCGGCCGGAATCGATCTGTGCCTGCACATCGTGCGCACGGATCACGGCAACGAGGCGGCGGGGGCACTCGCCCGGCGTCTCGTCGTCCCGCCGCGCCGGACGGGCGGTCAGGAACGCTACCTGGACAGGTCTTTACCCGAGGAGATCGGCGCCGACCCGCTCGCCGAGGTCGTCGCCTGGGCGCTGGAACACCTCCACGAACAGTTCGACGTGGAGACACTGGCGGCACGTGCGTACATGAGCCGTCGTACGTTCGACCGCCGCTTCCGCTCACTGACCGGCAGCGCGCCGCTGCAGTGGCTGATCACGCAGCGGGTGCTGCAGGCACAGCGCCTGCTGGAGACGTCGGACTACTCCGTGGACGAGGTCGCGGGCCGCTGCGGCTTCCGCTCACCGGTCGCGCTGCGGGGCCACTTCCGGCGCCAACTGGGTTCGTCCCCGGCCGCCTACCGGGCCGCGTACCGCGCACGACGCCCCCAGGCGGAGCGGCACCAGGGCTCCGGCGGCCTCCTGAACCCCACGGGAGCCGTCCCGGCCGGACCGGCGCACCAGCACGGGCATGCGGGCCACCCCGGCCAGGCACCCGCCGCGCTGCATCCGGACAGTCCGGTGCCGCACCAGTCCCGGCGTACGGCGGCCGCGAGCACCCTGGGCGGTCCGCCAGCGGCATCGGCGTCCTCGGCCGACCCGGACCGTGAGGCCCGCGAGGCCTACATCCAGGCCCGGGCCGGCGTGCCGGGCCAGCGCAGCGCGCCGTGAGGCGGACCTGAGACGAGCGTGAGGGGCGGGCGGGCCCGAACAGGGCCCGGCGGCAGGCGGCAGGCGGCGCTACGGGCCGGAGGCGGAGATCTCCGGCCCGTACTGCTGCCACCACCCCGCCCCGCACCACCCCCTGCCGCCCCTTCCCGCCCTCTCCCCCGTCCGCGCCATACACCCTGGTCCCCGCCCGGTCCCCTACGCTCCTGCGCCCCGTAAGGTGAGACATATGAACGATCGCATGGTGTGGATCGACTGCGAGATGACCGGCCTCTCGCTGTCCGACGACGCGCTCATCGAGGTTGCCGCCCTCGTCACCGACTCCGAGCTGAACGTGCTCGGTGACGGTGTCGACATCGTCATCCGCCCGCCGGACGGGGCACTGGAGACGATGCCGGAGGTAGTGCGTCAGATGCACACCGCGTCCGGACTGCTCGACGAGCTGGCGGACGGCACCACACTCGAGGACGCCGAGCAGCGCGTCCTCGCGTATGTGAAGGAGCACGTCAAGGAGCCCGGCAAGGCCCCCCTGTGCGGCAACTCCGTCGGCACGGACCGCGGATTCCTGCTGCGGGACATGCCGACGCTCGAGGACTACCTGCACTACCGCATCGTCGACGTGTCCAGCGTCAAGGAGCTGTCGCGCCGCTGGTACCCGAGGGCGTACTTCAACAGCCCCGAGAAGAGCGGCAACCACCGGGCGCTGGCCGACATCCGCGAATCCATCGCGGAACTGCGCTACTACCGCGAGGCCGTCTTCGTACCGCAGCCGGGCCCCGACTCGGACACTGCGAAGAAGATCGCCGCGAAGCACGTTCTGCCTGCGCAGTAGGCACGCGCCGGGCGCACGGCGCCCCCCGTTCGGGGGCCGTCCGGGGGGCGCCGCGAAACCGTGGCGCGAGCACCCCTTCGGACCAGGTACACTTTTTCTCGGCCGGTCGGGAAAGATTCAGTCTCCACCGATGACGGCCATGGTGGGTGTAGCTCAGCTGGTAGAGCACCTGGTTGTGGTCCAGGATGCCGCGGGTTCAAGTCCCGTCACTCACCCTGTAAGGAAAGAGGCCCCCTCGGGGGCCTCTTTCGCGTTGCGGGCCGGCCGCTCACCGCCGGCCGCTCGCCCCGCCACCGGTGCCGCGTACGTCACGGCACCGGTCCGAAGCCGTCGGCCGCTACGACGAGGCCCGCTCCACCAGCTCCGTGGCCAGCACCACCTGGCGCCGGTCCAGTTCCCGGGAGGCGGGCGGGCGGCGGTCGGCGACCTCGGCGAGGAGCAGGTCGATCATCCTGCGGCCCATCTCCTCGATGGGCTGGCGCACGCTGGTCAGCGGCGGGTCCATGTGGCGGGCGATGGCGGAGTCGTCGTAGCCGACCAGGGCCACGTCGTCGGGGATGCGGCGGCCCGCCTCCCGCAGCGCGTGCCGGGCACCGGCGGCGGTCACGTCGGAGGCGGCGAAGACCGCGTCCAGGTCCGGGCAGCGCTCCAGCAGTGCCGTCATCGCGCTCCGGCCGCCCTCCTCGGAGAAGTCACCCGCCTCGATCATCAGGTCGTCCGCGGGGTGGCCCGCGTCGCGCAGGGCGTCGCGGTAGCCGTCGACGCGCCGCTGCGCGCCGTACACGTCGAGGCGGCCGGTGATGTGGGCGATGCGGCGCCGGCCCCGGCCGAGGAGGTGCTCGACGGCCTGCCGGGCACCGCCGTAGTTGTCGGAGTCGACCGAGGTCAGCGTCTCCGCGGCCGACCGGGGGCCGCTGATCACCGCCGGGATCTCCAGCTGGGCGAGCATGTCGGGCAGCGGGTCGTCGGCGTGCACGGAGACCAGCAGCACACCGTCCACCCGGTGCGCGGCCAGGTAGTCGGCGAGGCGCTGTCGCTCCCGGTCGCTGCCCGCGAAGATCAGCAGCAGCTGCATCTCGGTGTCGGAGAGCGCCGCCCCCACCCCGCGCAGCATGTCCGAGAAGTACGGCTCGGCGAAGAAGCGGGTCTCCGGCTCGGGCACGACCAGCGCGATCGCGTCGGTGCGGTTGGCGGCGAGGGCGCGGGCGGCCGTGTTCGGGACGTAACCGAGCTCGGCGACGGCGGCCTCCACGAGGGCGCGGGTGGCGTCGCTCACCCGGGGTGAACCATTGATCACCCGGGAGACCGTGCCCCGGCCGACACCGGCGCGCGCCGCCACCTCTTCGAGGGTGGGGCGGCCACCCCCGCGGCCCCGCGCTCCGTGGCTTGCCATGTACGCCCCACCTTCCGTCGCATGTCCCGCTGGCCTGGAATCTAACAGCCCCGCACACGGCGGCGGCCTCCGCCAGGAGTACCGTCCGGGCCGGGGACGTCCATCGGCAATGTCCGGGCCTCCAGGGCCTCCAGTTAACAGCCCGATAACTGAACGCACTTCTCCGCGTCCACTCCCTTGACACCCTTGCCGGGACCCGCGACCCTTCAAGACATCACTCGTGGGAGCGCTCCCACGATACCTGACACATACACAACCCGCACGTTCCCCGCCCGAGCCGCAGCACGCAACAAACAGGCCCAACAACGCCGTTGGCCGGGGGGTCGGCACGTCAGGGCAATCAGGAGGACTCAATGCGAGCACGTACCCTCCCCCTCTCCCGGCAGCGCACGGACAGGGGGAAGCTCTTCACCCGCAAGGCACTGGCCGTCGCGGCCGTGGTGTCACTGGGCACCGGGCTGCTGGCCGGCTGTGCCGACGACGGTGGAGACGGTGGCTCCGATTCCTCGTCCGACGGCAAGGGCAAGACGACGGTCACACTGGGCCTGTTCGGCACCTTCGGCTTCAAGGAGGCCGGGCTCTACGCCGAGTACGAGAAGCTGAACCCGGACATCAAGATCGCCGAGAACGTCGTCGAGCGCAACGAGAACTACTACCCGGCGCTGCTCAACCACCTCACCACCAACAGCGGCCTGCAGGACGTCCAGGCCGTCGAAGTCGGCAACATCGCCGAGATCGTGGAGACCCAGGCCGGCAAGCTCGAAGACCTCTCCAAGGCCGAGGGCGTCAACAAGAGCGACTGGCTCGAATGGAAGTGGGAGCAGGCCACCACCAAGGACGGCCAGACCGTCGGCCTGGGCACCGACATCGGCCCGATGGCGATCTGCTACCGCAAGGACCTGTTCGAGAAGGCGGGCCTGCCCACCGACCGCGAAGAGGTCGGCAAGCTGTGGGCCGGCGACTGGGCCAAGCTGATCGAGGTCGGTGAGGACTACCAGAAGAAGGCGCCCAAGGGCACCACCTTCATGGACTCCCCCGGCGGTCTGATGAGCGCCATCCTCAGCAGTGAGAAGGAGCGGTTCTACGACTCCTCCGGCGAGGTCGTCTACAAGACCAACCCCGCCGTCAAGAAGGCCTTCGACATGACCGCGAAGGCCGCCGAGAACGGACTGGTCGGCGCCCAGACGCAGTTCCAGCCGTCATGGGACCAGACGATCGCCAACAACAAGTTCGCCGCGATGTCCTGCCCGCCCTGGATGCTCGGCTACATCAAGGGCAAGTCCCAGCCGGACGCCGCGGGCAAGTGGGACGTGGCCCTGCCCCCCAAGGCCGGCAACTGGGGCGGCTCCTTCCTGAGCGTGCCCAAGAGCGCCAAGAACGTCGACGAGGCCAAGAAGCTCGTCGCCTGGCTGACCGCACCCGAACAGCAGACGAAGCTGTTCAAGGTGCAGGGCAGCTTCCCCAGCGCCCAGACCACCTTCGACAGCCCCGAAGTGACCGGCGCGGTCAACGACATGACCGGCGACGCCCCGATCGGTGAGGTCTTCGCCGAGGCCGCCAAGCAGATCCCGGTCCAGGTCATCGGCCCGAAGGACCAGATCATCTCGCAGGGTCTGGCGGACAACGGCGTCATTCTGGTGACCAAGGGCAAGTCGCCCGAGGAAGCCTGGGAGACGGCCGTCAAGACCATCGACAACAACCTGGACAAGTGACCTGGATGTCCACCCGCAACGAAACCGCCGCGTCCCCCGTCAAGGGGGGCGCGGCCCCGGGCCGCCCACCCCGGGGCACCGCGTCCGAGAACTCCGAGGACAAGGAGGAGCGGCGCCGGCGCAAGCTGTCCCGCCGCTGGCAGCGCGACATGCGCTGGAGCCCGTACGCCTTCGTCTCCCCGTTCTTCCTGCTGTTCCTCGCCTTCGGCCTGTTCCCGCTGGTGTACACCGGCTGGGCCTCACTGCACCAGGTCGAACTGACCGCCCCGACCGACATGGAATGGGTGGGGCTGCGCAACTTCACCCGGATCTTCGACGACGAGTTCTTCTGGAACGCGGCGCAGAACACCCTGACCATCGGCATCATCTCGACCGTCCCGCAGTTGCTGATGGCGATGGGCATCGCCCACATCCTCAACTACAAGCTGCGTGCCTCGACCTTCTACCGGGTCGCGATGCTCGCCCCGTACGCCACCTCGATCGCCGCCGCCTCCCTGGTGTTCGTGCTGCTCTTCGGGCGTGACTACGGGATGATCAACTGGGCGCTGGACTTCGTCGGGATCGACCCGGTCGCCTGGCAGGACGACAAGTGGCCCGGGCAGTTCGCCGTCTCGACGATCATCATCTGGCGCTGGACCGGTTACAACGCGCTGATCTACCTGGCCGCGATGCAGGCGATCCCGCAGGACCTGTACGAGTCGGCGGCGCTGGACGGCGCCAACCGCTGGCAGCAGTTCCTGCACGTGACGCTGCCCTCGCTGCGCCCGACGATCCTGTTCACGGTGGTCGTCTCCACCATCGGCGCCAGCCAGGTCTTCGGCGAGCCGCTGCTGTTCGACCCCAACAAGGGCGCCTCCGGCGGTGCGGAGCACCAGTTCCAGACGCTCGGCCTGTACCTGTACGAACAGGGCTGGATCAACCAGCACCTGGGCCGTGCCTCGGCGATCGCCTGGATGATGTTCCTGATCCTGATCGTCATCGGCCTCATCAACTACGTCATCTCGCGCCGGCTGCGCGCCAGCAGTTAAGGAGTTGTGGCCGTGACGACGACTGTGACGCCCCCCGAGACCACCCCCGCCAAGGAACAGAAGCGCTCCCGTCTGCCGAAGTCGGCGCGGGCCGGCGGGACCCTGCACGGCGGCCCCGTCGCCTACGCGATCCTGATCGTGTTCACGATCGTCTCGCTGTTCCCGCTGATCTGGACCGCGATCGCCGCCTCCCGGGACACCCAGCGCCTGGCGCAGACGCCGCCGCCGTTCTGGTTCGGCTCGAACCTGTTCAAGAACCTGGAGACGGCCTGGACCGACGCCAACCTCGGCGAGGCCTTCCTCAACACCACGATCGTGGCGGGCATCTCGGCGGTCACCGTCGTCATCCTGTCGACGATCGCCGGGTTCGCCTTCGCCAAGCTGCGCTTCAGGGGCCGCGGCGCGCTGATGCTGCTCGTGATCGGCACGATGATGGTGCCGCCGCAGCTCAGCATCATCCCGCTGTACATGATGGTCGCCAAGCTGGACTGGACCGACCAGTTGCAGGCGGTCATCTTCCCGTCGCTGGTGAGCGCGTTCGGTGTGTTCTTCATGCGGCAGTACCTCCTCCAGGCACTGCCGGACGAGGTCATCGAGGCCGCCAGGGTCGACGGCGCGAGCAGCTGGCGCGTGGTCTGGCACGTGGTGTTCCCCGCGGCGCGGCCGGCGATGGCCGTCCTGGGCATGCTGATCTTCGTGCAGACCTGGAACGACTTCCTGTGGCCGTTCCTCGTCCTGACCCAGTCCGGCAACCCGACCGTGCAGGTCGCGGTCGCGGGCCTCGGCCGCGGCTTCACCCCGGACCAGTCCCTGATCATGGCGGGCGCGCTGCTGGGCACCCTGCCGCTGCTGCTGGTCTTCGCGATCTTCGGCAAGCAGATCGTGGGCGGCATCATGCAGGGCGCAGTCAAGGGCTGACGCGCGAGCCCTCCTTCACGTACGTCCCTTTCCGGGGAGGGGGGCCGGGTCACCGACGCCTCGGCCCCTGTTCGTCCCCCTCCTCCCTTCCACTCCCTTCCCCGCTACTCCTTCCCCCTGCTCACTCCGACTCGCAGGTCCTCCACGACCGCCTATGGGAGCGCTTCCATGTCTGACTCCGCAACGCCGGTGACCCCGGCGGCCTTCCCCCCCGCCTTCCTCTGGGGCTCCGCGACCTCCGCCTACCAGATCGAGGGCGCGGTGCGGGAGGACGGACGGACCCCGTCCATCTGGGACACCTTCAGCCATACGCCGGGAAAGACCGCCGGCGGCGACACCGGTGACATCGCCAACGACCACTACCACCGCTACCGCGACGACGTGGCGATGATGGCGGACCTGGGCCTGGGCGCCTACCGCTTCTCCGTCTCCTGGTCCCGGGTGCAGCCGACCGGCCGCGGCCCGGCCGTGCAGCGCGGCCTGGACTTCTACCGCAAGCTGGTCGACGAGCTGCTGGAGCACGGCATCAAGCCGGCCGTCACCCTCTACCACTGGGACCTGCCGCAGGAGCTGGAGGACGCGGGCGGCTGGCCGGAGCGTGACACCGCCTACCGTTTCGCCGAGTACGCGCAGATCGTCGGCGAGGCGCTCGGCGACCGGGTGGAGCAGTGGATCACGCTCAACGAGCCGTGGTGCAGCGCCTTCCTGGGCTACGCGTCCGGCGTGCACGCGCCCGGTCGTACCGACCCGGCGGCCTCGCTGCGGGCCGCCCACCACCTGAACCTGGCACACGGGCTGGGCACCAAGGCGCTGCGGTCGGTGATGCCGGCCCGCAACTCCGTCGCGCTCAGCCTCAACACCTCGGTGGTGCGGCCCCTCTCCCCGGACGACCCGGCGGACCTGGCGGCGGCGCGCAAGATCGACGACCTGTCCGGCGGCATCTTCCACGGCCCGATCCTGCACGGCGCCTACCCGAAGACGCTGCTGGAGGCGACCTCGTCGCTCACCGACTGGTCGTTCGTCCAGGACGGCGACCTGGAACTGATCCACCAGCCGCTGGACGCACTGGGCCTCAACTACTACACACCCACCCTGGTGTCGGCGGCGGACCCGGACGCGAAGGGTCCGCGGGCCGACGGTCACGGGGAGAGCGAGCACTCGCCGTGGCCCGCCACGGACGACGTCGCCTTCCACCAGTCTCCGGGCGAGCAGACCGAGATGGGCTGGGCCGTCGATCCGACGGGCCTGTACGACCTGATCATGCGCTGCACCCGCGAGGCGCCCGGCCTGCCGCTCTACGTCACCGAGAACGGCGCGGCCTACGACGACAAGCCCGGCGCCGACGGCGCGGTGAACGACCCGGAGCGTGTCGCCTACCTGCACGGCCACCTCTCCGCGGTCCGCCGGGCCATCACCGACGGCGCGGACGTGCGCGGCTACTACCTGTGGTCCCTGATGGACAACTTCGAGTGGGCCTACGGCTACGAGAAGCGCTTCGGCGCGGTCTACGTCGACTACACGACCCAGCAGCGGACCCCGAAGTCCAGCGCCCTCTGGTACGGCCGGGCAGCCCGGTCGGGAGCCCTGCCGGAGCCGGACGGCATCTGAACCTCCCGGGAACGGGGGACACGGGGGAACCGGGAACGGGGGCGGGGAAACGGGGCGCGGTGTCTCAGGGGGAGCGCCGCGCCCCGCGCGGGTGTCCACACCCCTCCGGTGCGTGTCCGGGGCCGTCTTTCCTGCCGGGCGGTGCCCGGACGGGTATCGGGGCGGATGCCCGGACAGACGCACGCCCCGGCCGGACGAGAACCGGCCGGGACGCGCGCCGGTGTGTTGTCCCGGTCAACGCCGGAACGTCGCTTCCGGAAGGCGGGTCCGCAACGTCGCCTCCGGGAAGCGCGTCCGGAAGGCCGGTCCCGGAACCTCAGGCCCCGTACGCCGGTCGGTCCCGGAACCTCAAGTCCCACACGCCGGGCCCGGAACCTCAGGTCCGGAACGTCGGCACCAGGCGCCCCGGACGACGGCGGCGCATGCTCCCGCGGTGGCCGCGGCCCCGGCCGCGGGGCGCGCCCTCGCGGCCGTCCAGCTGGATCCAGATCCGTACCTCGGTTCCGCCGAGCATCGACGAGCCGATGCGGACGTCCCCTCCGGTGGCCTCCGCGAGGCGGCGCACTATGTCCAGGCCGAGCCCGGTGGAACCGTCGTTGCCGGAGCCCCGGCCGCGGGCCATCGCCGCCGGGGGGTCGGGTATGCCGGGGCCCGCGTCGGAGACGAGCACGATCACCGCGTCCTCGCCGTTGTGCACGTCGACCGCGAAGGCGGTGCCCTCGGGGGTGTGCCGGAACACGTTGCCGAGCAGGGCGTCGAGGGCTGCGGCCAGATCGGCGCGGGCCACGGGGATGCGTACGGGGGTGTCCGCGCCGGCCACCCGCCAGGTGCGGCCCTCGTCCTCGGCGAGCGCCGACCAGAACACCATCCGCTCCCGGACCACTTCGGCCGCGTCGCAGCCGGCGCCGGCCCCGGTGGCGGCCGTCTGCGGTTTGGCGTCCCGCGCGGTGCGGATGATGGTGTCGACCTCGCGCTCCAGTTGTTCCACCGCCGCGCGGGTCTGTTCGGCGGCCGGTCCCTCGCCGAGCGAGGCGGCGTTCAGCCGCAGCACGGTCAGCGGGGTGCGCAGCCGGTGGGAGAGATCGGCGGCCAGTTCCCGCTCGTTGGCGAGGAGTTGTACGACCTGGTCGGCCATGGAGTTGAACGCCACGGCCGCCAGCCGCAGTTCGGTCGGCCCCTTCTCCGGCACCCGCACACCCAGTTTGCCCTCCCCCAGTTCGTGCGCGCCCTCGACCAGCCGCTGCGCGGGCCGCACCATCCGTACGCCCAGCCGGTCGGCGACCGCGACCGAGCCGAGGACGAGGGCGGCGCCGACCGCCGCGAGCACCGCCCAGGCCGTGCCCACCCCGTTGGTGACCTCGGACTCGGGGACGTACACCTCGATCACGGCGATCTCACCGCTGCTGAGCGCGACCGGCTGGAGCAGCGCGGAGCCGCCGGACACCGGGGAGGTGGAGGCGCGCCCCAGGTTCCGTACCGCCTCGATGTCCTCGGCGGTGGCGTACCGGCGGCCGATGTCGAGGGACTTCTCGCCGTCCGCCGCGGGGATGTGCACGGCCATCCCGGCGTCGGACCCGCCGGAACCGGCGGAGGCGACGACGCGTTCGAGCTGGCCGCGGTCGGTGGTGATGGACAGCGCGGGGGCGACCGCGGCGGCTTCCCGTTCGGCGTTGGAGAAGGCGCGGTCGCGGGCCATCTCGCGGATGACCAGACCGAGCGGCACCGCGAAGGCGACCACGACCATCGCGGTCACCGCCACGGACACCTTCACCAGGGCCCACCTCATCGCGGCTGCTCCGCTCCGGGTACCTGAGCGGCGGGCGGCTCCAGTTTCACGCCGACGCCCCGCAGGGTGTGCAGATAGCGCGGCCGGGCGGCCGTCTCCCCCAGTTTCCGGCGCAGCCAGGAGAGATGGACGTCGATGGTCTGGTCGTCGCCGTACGACTGCTGCCACACCTCGGCGAGGAGTTCCCGGCGGGCGACGACGACACCGGGCCGCCCGGCGAGGAAGGCGAGGAGATCGAACTCACGCCGGGTCAGGTCGAGCCGTAAGCCGTCGAGTTCGGCCTGACGGCGCAGCGGGTCGACGGTCAGTCCGCCGACCCGGATCACCGGGGACGGCGCGGCCTGGCCCGCGAGGGAACGGGCCCGGCGCAGTACGGCCGCCATGCGGGCCGAGAGGTGTTCCACCGAGAAGGGCTTGGTCAGGTAGTCGTCCGCGCCGGCGTTCAGCAGCCGCACGATCTCCGCCTCGTCGTCCCGTGCGGTGGCGATGATCACCGGCACGTCCGTGATGCCGCGCAGCATCTTCAGTGCCTCGGAACCGTCCAGGTCGGGCAGCCCGAGGTCCAGGATGACGACGTCGAAACGGAAATGGGCGACCTCGCGCAGCGCCTCCAGCGCCGTCCCCACACTGCGCACGGTGTGCGCGGCATCGGTCAACTGCCGGATGAGCGCCGAGCGTACGAACGGGTCGTCCTCGACCACGAGAACACTTGCCATGGGCGGCACCGTACGCCATGCCGGGCGGGCCGACGGCGGCCTGTGGACAACTCCGGATCCCGGAGGGGACGCGACACTCGTGGGACGGGTGAGGCAGTATGACCGGCGATGCGCAGAGGACTCGTACACCTGTTGGCCTGGCTGCTCGCCACGGGCGCGGCGGTCACGCTGTCGTGGTGGGGGGTGCACACCGTGATGGCGGGCACCGCCTATGACCCTCCGCGTGCGCTGCCCGTCCCGGCCCGGGACGCGACGACGCAGGAGTCGAAGCCGGTGTCGTCCTCGACCCGGCGCCCCTCCGACGCGGAGCCCTCGAAGGACGCCGAGGCCGACAAGAACGGCGAGGGCTCGAAGGACAAGGGCGCCGGCAAGGACGCGAAGGACACCGAGGACGCCGAGGATTCGGACGCGAAGGCCTCCGAGTCGTCGCGGCAGTCGGCTCGGGAGCCCGGCGGGACGTCCGCCGCACCCGTGCCGAAGCCGGCCGACCCCGGGCCGGCCGACGGCGACCCGGCCCCGGCGACCTCCGGCGAGGTCAAGGCCTACGACACCGCCGGCGGCCGGGCGGTCTTCGACCTCGGCGAGACGTCCGCGTCCTTGGTGTCGGCGACGCCCGGGGCGGGCTGGTCGATGCAGGTGTGGAAGACGGAGTCGTGGATCCGGGTGGAGTTCACGTCGGGCGCGGATCGGGTGTCGGTCTTCTGCACCTGGCACGACGGCCCGCCGCGCGTGGAGATCGTCACGTACTGACCGGCACGGACCGAGAGGCACGGACCGAGGCGTTCAGCGGAACACCGATGCCGGTGGCGCGGGTGAGGCGACCGCCGCCAGGTCGGTGACCGGGGCGGCTCCGCCGGCGAAGTTCCTGAGTTCCGGGCCGTGCTGGACGCGGCCGGGGTGCGGGTCGGAGGCGGCGCGGCGGGTCAGTTCGGCGATCGGGAGGGGCAGGTCGGAGGCGACCAGCACGGCGTTGCCGAAGCGCTTGCCGCGCAGGACCACCGGGTCGGCGATCAGGGCGAGTTCGGCGAACCGGGCGGCGGCGGTGGCGATCTGGCCGCGCAGATGGGCCAGCGGCGGTCCGTCAGCGAGGTTGGCGGCGTAGACCCCACCGGGTGCGAGGGCCCTGCGGACGTCGTCCAGGAATTCGGTCGAGGTCAGGTGGGCGGGGGTGCGGGCGCCGCTGAACACGTCGGCGACGACGAGGCCGGCCCATCCGTCCGGTACCTTCGCGAGTCCTTCCCTGGCGTCCACCGAGCGCACCCTGATCCGTGACCTGGGGTCGACCGGCAGCTCCCGGCGGACCAGTTGCACCAGCTTCGCGTCCCGCTCGACGACCTGCTGGGTGGACCGGGGCCGGGTGGCGGCGACGTACCGGGCGAGGGTGAACGCGCCGCCGCCGAGATGCACGGCCTGCAGGGGCCGGCCGGCCGGTGCGACGGTGTCGACGACGTGTCCGAGCCGCCGCTGGTACTCGAAGGAGAGGTACGCCGGGTCGTCCAGGTCGACGTGCGACTGCGGGGCGTCGTCGATCAGCAGGGTCCACGCCCTCGGCCGCTCCCGGTCGGGGACGAGCCGGGCGAGCCCCCCGTCGACGCTCTCGACGACGGTGTCGGCGGCGGCCTGCCCGCGCCCGGAGTTCCTGGTCCTGCCCATGGGGCCATTGTCACCCGGCGCCCGCCCCCCTCACCGGCCCCCCTCGCCGCCCGCCCGCTCACCGCCCGCCCGCGGCGGCCCCCACCGGCAACCGTCCGCCGCGTCGATCAGGCGTTGCGCCTCGCCCAGCGCCTCCCGCAGGGCCGCGGGGTCGGTGGCGAGGTCGGTGCCCTCGGGCGGCAGCAGCCAGTCCGAGCCCTCCACCGGCGGCTCGGGGGCGGAGGCCTCGGGGGCGGGCGCCAGGCGCGGTCCACAGCCGCCGGTCTCCCGGCAGGTGCTGCCCGGCACGTCCCACCCCGCGGCCGTCCCCGGCGGCACCAGGAACCCGAGCGTGCGCCCGCCGTCGTCGTGCAGGACGAGGCCCACCGCGTCGCCCGCCTCACCACGCCGGAGGATGTCGACCGCCTCCAGGCCCTGGCGGGCCGGAACCGTCACCACGTCGCAGCCGCCCGACGGCCCGCCGCGCGGCGTCCGGGGTTCACTGCTCCGGCTGTTCGTCATCCCGGCCTCCACATCCCGGCCTTCGCATCTCCGGCCTCCACCACCCGCGCTCCTGCGGCCCCGTCCGGACGGGCGGGGCCGGGGACCGGGAGCCGGGTGCGCCCCCGGTCCGTCTCCCGGTCCACCGGGTTCTTCGTCTCCCGGTCCACCGGGTTCAACGCGGCGGGTCGTCAACGGCTACGGCAGAACCCAATAGCACAGAATGGCAGTTCATGGCGGATCACGGATGAGATATCCGGTTTGTTGCCAAACTTTGCGTGGCGACTCCGTCACAGCGGGTACGTTCTTGCCCGCCGGTACCAGAGCGGCGCCGCGCGGCACATGGACGCACCATGACGAACCGTGAGAAACCGCCCTGATGTCCGGCATGGTTCGACGGTTCGCAGAGAGGACCCGGCCATGGCGTCGTCAACGGTGCCCTCGTCACAGCCCGACCGGCCCCCGCGGCCGAATCTCGTCTTCCGGCAGCTGCGCGGACCGCGCTCGCCGGCCGAGTTCGCCGCGTCGGTCCGCCGGGCCGCTCGCGAGATCGGCGAGCGGGTCAGTTGTGACGCGCGGTATGTGCACCGGGTGGAGGCGGGTGAGATCCGCTGTCCCAACTACGCCTATGAACGGGTGTTCCTGCACATGTTCCCCGGCCGCACGCTGACCGACCTGGGCTTCGCGTCCCGCGCGTCGGTCCGCGGGCGCCGGACGCGGGACGACGGGGGCACTCCCCCGACGCCCGTCGGGGCCCCGGCGCTCGTCACGAGTGAGAGCAGCGGGACCGCTGAACCGTACGGCCCGCAGAACCCGTACGACACGCACCACGACTACGAGGAGAGCGACGTGCTGCGTCGCGCATTCATGACCCGCGGGGGCGCCACGGTGGCCGCCGCCTCACTGAGCCCGCTCGCGCTCGCCCCGGACGCCTCGGCGGCACAGCACTCCGTGCGCCGCCCCGGTGCGAGCGACGCCGGAGCCCTGGAAGAAGCCGTCCGCCACATCCGGCTGCTCGACGACCGGCACGGAGCCGACGGCCTCTACCGACGGGCCTCCGCACCACTGCGCGCCGCCTACGCCCTGCTCGACGCCGGCGCGACCCGGCAGCGGACGGCGGACCGGCTGTACGCGGGCGCCGGCGAACTGGCCATCTCGGTGGGCTGGCTGGCGCACGACTCGGGCCGCTTCGACGACGCCCGCTCGCACTACGCGGAGGCACTGGCGACCGCGCGGGTGACGGGGGACCCCGGGCTCGAGGCGCACGCCTTCTGCAACACCGCGTTCCTCGCCCGCGACGCGGGCCGGCCGCGGGAGGCGGTGCGGGCGGCGCAGGCCGCACAGCGGGCCGCACGCCCGCTCGGCTCGCCCCGGCTGATGTCGTTGCTGGCGCTGCGCGAGGCGGGCGGCTGGGCGGGGCTAGCCGACCGGGCGGGCTGCGAGCAGGCGCTGGCCCGCGCGCAGGCCTACTTCGACCGCGGCACCACGCCGGCCGACCCCGAGTGGATGACCTTCTACGGGAAAGCCGAGCTGGAGGGCCTGGAGGCCCAGTGCTGGTCCACCCTGGGCGACTGGCCGCGGGCGGCCCGGCACGCGCGGCGGGCGGCGGAGCTCCAGGACCCGCACTTCACCCGCAACATCGCGCTGTACACGGCGGAGCTGGCGGACGACCTGGCGCGCGGCGGACACCCCGACGAGGCGGCCGCGGCGGGGATGCGGGTACTGGACCTGCTGCCGGAGGTCCAGTCGTCCCGGGTCCGGACGATATTGGCGGGCACCGCCCGCGTCCTGCTCCCGCACCGCCACGCCTCGGGCGTCTCGGCCTTCCTGGACCGCCACGCCTCACTCCCCCGCGCGGTGTGAGCGGCCCCCGCGCGGTACGACCGGCCCCCGCGCGGTACGACCGGCCACCCGCGCGGTACGACCGGCCACCCGCGCGCTGTGACCGGCCCCCGCGCGGGTGGCCGGTTCCCGCGGGTGACCGGCAGGAACGACGGCTCCGAGGCGTTCAGCCCGCCAGGTGCCCCAGGTCGTTCCAGCTCTCGACGGCCGGTTCCCCGTACGCCCAGCCCAGGACCGACAGGGAGGTCGGGTTGAGGCGGATGCGGGCCGCGAAGTCGAGCGGCAGTCCCAGCCAGCGGGCGCCGATGGAGCGCAGGATGTGCCCGTGGGCGAAGACCAGGACGTCACGGTCGGCGGAGCGCGCCCAGGCCACGACCTCGTCCGCGCGGGCCGTCACCTCGGCGAGGGTCTCCCCCTCGGGGACACCGTCCCGCCAGATCAGCCAGCCGGGGCGGTCCGCCCGTATCTCCGCGGGGGTCAGTCCCTCGTAGGCGCCGTAGTGCCACTCCATGAGGGTGTCCCAGGGCTGCGCGCGCTCGCCGAACCCGGCGAGTTCGCAGGTCTCCCGTGCGCGGGAGAGCGGGCTGGTGCGCACCTCGACGCCCGGCATCCCGTCGTACGGCGGCCGGTGCAGGCGCTCACCGAGCAGCTTGGCGCCCTGGCGGCCCTCGTCCAGGAGCGGTACGTCGGTCCTGCCGGTGTGCTTGCCGGACAGCGACCACGCGGTCTGTCCGTGCCGGGCCAGCAGCATGCGCGGTGCCATGGGAGACCTTCCGGAGAAATCACAGGTGGAACCCCTCCATCATCGCGCACCCTGGATGCGGGCAACCCGGTGGCCGGTCCCGACGTCTATCAGGGCCGAGGCGCCTCCGCGGAGGTGCGTCCACGCCGTAGAGTGGCCGACCGCCACAGGGGCGTCGTATCGGAACGAGGGAGAGGGCGAGCGGATGCCGCACACCGAGACACCGGGTACCGAAGGGGCCCCGGCGACCCGGCTGCGCTGGTGGACCGAGCTGCCGCTGATCCTTCTCGTGTACGCCTGCTACTCGGCGGGGCGGCTGTTCGTCCGGGGCGACGTCGCCGACGCCGTGGACCACGGTCTGGCGATCCTGCGCATCGAGCAGGCGCTGTACCTCAACGCCGAGCACCCGCTGAACCGTCTCTTCACGCGTGAGCCGTGGCTGGGGATACCGGCCGACTTCTGGTACGCGTCGCTGCACTACCTGGTGACGCCCCTGCTCCTGGTCTGGCTGTTCCGCTCCCGCGCGGTGCGCTACCGCGCCGCCCGCACCTGGCTGATGACGTCGACGTTCATCGGACTGATCGGCTTCACCCTGCTGCCCACCTGCCCGCCCCGGCTGCTCGACGCGGGGCACGGCTTCGTCGACACCATGGCCCAGTACAGCTCGTACGGCTGGTGGGCGGGCGAGGCCAGCGCCCCCAGGGGCCTGGGCGGACTGACCAACCAGTACGCGGCGATGCCGAGTCTGCACGTGGGCTGGGCCCTGTGGTGCGGCGTGATCCTGTGGCGGTACGGCGGTACGCGCCTGGCGAAGACCGCCGCTGTGGTCTATCCACTGGTGACGGTCGTCGTGGTGATGGGCACCGCCAACCACTACTTCCTCGACGCGGTCGCGGGTGCCGCCGTGATGGGCGCCGGACTGCTGCTCACTCCGGTCGTGTTGCGCGCCACGGACCGGGTGAGGGCCCGTGTGCTGCCGCGCTTCGCACCGGCCCCGGTGGTCTCTTCCGTCCCGGGTTCCCCGATTGTCAGTGACGGATGCCAGACTTCCGCGGGTGAGCAATTTCCAGGGCAGCGGCAGCGACAGCTCGAGCCACGGTTCGACTCCGGAACCGAGCCGGGCGACTCCCCTCCGGCCCACGGGGAAGACGCCGAGACAGCTGCGGCACCGGCTCACTGAGCTGCGCGGTCCGGACGTACGGGCCAAGGCGCTGGACGCGCGCGCCCTGGCCGCCCTGGCCGCCAATCCGGGCTGCGAGCGGCGCGCGATCCTCGACGGCGCGGGGGTGGACAAGGCCACGCTCGCGGGCGCGTTGGGCTCCCCGTCGGTCTTCGGCCAGTCCCAGTTCGCGTTCGTCCGGGGCAACGCGTTCGAGGCCAAGGTCAAGGCCGACGGCGGTACGGAGCTGTTGCGGCTGGTCCACGAGAAGCTGGACCGCTCGGCCGAACCGCCCGCCGCCGCGCGCGTGCCCGACCTGTCCGCGGCGGGCCACGCGGGGCGTGCGGCGCGTACGGAACTGGCGCTGGGCGAGGCCGTTCTGGCGCCGGGCGAGTGGACGCTGCTCGACCATCCGCTGCTCGCGCTGGACGTCGCCGGCTCCCCGGCCTTCCTGGAGCCGGACGCGGTGGTGGTGCACCCGGACGGCAGTTGGACGGTCGTGGAGATCAAGTCCTTCCCCCTGCTGGACGGGTCCGCCGATCCGGCGAAGGTCGGCGCGGCGGCCCGGCAGGCGGCGGTGTACGTACTCGCGCTGGAGGAGGTCGCCGCCCGCCTCGCCACCGCACCGGGCGCCCCGAACGTCTCCGGCGGGGCTCCCCGGGTGCGGCACCGGATCCTGCTGGTGTGCCCCAAGGACTTCTCCAACCTGCCGACCGCGTCCGCCGTGGACGTGCGCAAGCAGCGTGCGGTGACCGCCCGTCAGCTGGCCCGGCTCACCCGCATCGAGAACATCGCCGACACGCTCCCCGACGGCACCTGCTTCGCCCCCGAACTGCCCCGCGAACAGCTGACGGCGTCCGTGGAGTCCGTCCCGGCGAGCTATGCGCCGGAGTGCCTGTCCGCGTGCGAACTGGCCTTCCACTGCCGGGACCGTTCCCGGGCACAGGACGCGGTGACCACCCTGGGCCGCCCGGTCCGTGCCGAACTGGGCGGCCTGACCACGGTCGAGGACGTACTGGCGGCGGCCCGCGGTGAGCTCGGTGATCCCGACGATCCGACGGTCGCCGCCCTGCGCAAGGCGGCGGCACTGCGCGCGGAGGCGCTCGCCGGAGCGGAAGCGCTCGCCGGCACGCGGGCCCTCGCCGGCGTGGTGGGAACCGCCCCCGCGGAGGTGGCCCCTTGTCTCTGATCACCACCCTCGCCCGCCTCGAGGCCGTCAGCACCGGCCGTGCCCAGCCCGCCGCCACCGTCCGGCACCGGCATCTGTCCCGGCGGCCCCTGGTGTTCGTGCCGCTGACCACCGCCGGTGAGGCGGGCGCCCCGCTCGGCGCGCTGGTGGGCACCGACCGGGACGCGCCCCGGCTGCTGGCCGTACCGCAGCCGCGCGACCGTGATCTCAGGTTCGCGTTCCTGGCCGAACTGGCCGACGTGGTCCTGCCCTACATCGACGGCTGCGCCGAGGCCGTGGAGGCCGCGGAACGCAGCGAGACCGACCCGGAGACCGGCAAGCGGATCAAGGTCGAGGTCGAGCTGTGCGCGGACGCGCCGCAGTTGATCGTGCCGAGCCGGGCCGGTGTCGAGCTCGTACGGCTCCTCGGCCGTTCCACGCGGTTCAGGCGCACGGCGGAGCAGGACCCGGAGGCGCCCTTCCCTGCGCCGCCCCGGGTTCCGCTGCTCGGGCGATGGCTGACGCACTTCGGGGAGCGGGCCCGGGTGCCCGGGTCGTCGCTGCTGCCCGCCATGACCGATCTGCTGGGCCGGCACTGGGCGACCGGGCAGTCCACCCTGGAGGACCAGCACCTGGGGGCGCTGCTCGCGTGGATCGACCCGCCCGCGGGCCGCTCGGGCTCCGAGGCCGCGCGGGAGGCGGAGCTGGCTCGGGACGCCGACGGGCAGTTGCGGTGCCCGCCCGCGGGCCCGGCGACCGACCCGGCGTTCGACAACAAGCTGCTCGCCCCGGCGATCGAACGGTACGACCGCGCCCGTACGGCGCTCGCCGCCGCGCAGGACGGCCTGGAGGCCGACGAGCGGCTCGGCGCGCTGGCAGCGGCGGAGCGGGAGATCCGCGCCCTGGTGGAGAGCCGTACGCGGCCCACCTGGGACGCGGTGTGGCGGGGCCTGGACCTGCTGCGCTCGCTGCCCGAGGGCGCGCGGGTCGAGGAGCGGTGGACGCGCGACCGCTGGTCGTTCACCGGCCACCGGGACCGGGTGCTGGCCGGAGAGCCGCCGCAGCCGCGCCGCGACGACGCGGTGACCGCGGCCAACAAGCTCGCCACGCGCGAGCGGGAACAGGCCCGGCTGGAAGCACAGGAGGCCTTGGACGACCCGCTGGTGATGGCGGGCCGGCGACTGTCCGGGGAGGCGTTCGCGGGCGAGGTCATCGACGTCGTCATGGCGTACAGCGAGAGCAAGCGGCCGAGCCCCCGCCCGCTGGTCACCGTCCGCACGGACGACCGCCCGCACCTGGGCGGGCGGGCCCGGGTGTACCGCTCGCTCGGCGGGAAACCGCAGGCGGCCGAGTTCGTCGGGTACGAGGACGAGACCGACGAGCACGGGAGGGACGGCGCCGAAGAGGGACCGGCCGGGGCGGGGCTGTCCGGGGAGGTGCTGTCCGGGGAAGGGCCGGCCGCCGGCGGGCTGCTCGTCCTGCGGATCATGGACAAGATGGGCCGCGGCAAGGAGCCGGAGGCGGGCTCGGTACCGGAGAAGGGCGACCGCCTCTGCTTCACGCTGTTCGAGCACGAACCGCGCGGCGGGGCGAAACTGCCCGACCCGGAGGAGACGCCGTGGACGCACGGCGGCCCGCCCGGCGCGGAGGCCGCCGCGCAGGAGCCCGCGGACCCGGTGACCGAGGAGGACGTGCTGTGACCACCGAGGCCGCAAGGGCCCCCGAAACCGCCGAGGCCGTCTTCGACCCCGGCGCGGCCGCCACCCGTGCCACCGACGCGATCCTGCGCGACACCCTGCACGGCACCGCCCGCGGTGTGGTCGTCGACTCCCCGCCCGGCGCCGGCAAGTCCACCCTCGTGGTCCGCGCGGCGCTGGAGCTGGCCGACGCGGGCCGCCCGTTGATGGTGGTGGCGCAGACCAACGCCCAGGTCGACGACCTGGTGCTGCGGCTCGCCGAGAAGAATCCCGGGCTGCCGGTCGGCCGGCTGCACAGCAGCGACACCGACCCGTACGACAAGGCGCTCGACGGACTGGACAACGTCCGCAAGTCGGCGAAGGCGGCCGACCTCGCCGGGCTCGACGTGGTCATCTCGACGGCCGCCAAGTGGGCGCACGTCGAGGGCGTCGAGCCGTGGGCGCACGCGATCGTCGACGAGGCGTACCAGATGCGTTCGGACGCGCTGCTGGCCGTGGCCGGGCTGTTCGAGCGGGCGCTGTTCGTGGGGGATCCGGGGCAGTTGGACCCGTTCTCGATCGTGGGCAGCGAGCAGTGGGCGGGGCTGTCGTACGACCCGTCCGCGTCCGCCGTGACCACGCTGCTCGCGCACAATCCCGAGCTGCCGCAGCACCGCCTGCCGGTGTCGTGGCGACTGCCCGCCTCGGCGGCGCCCCTGGTGTCGGACGCGTTCTACCCGTACACGCCGTTCCGCAGCGGCACCGGGCACGGCGACCGGCGGCTCGCGCTCGGGGTCCCGTCGGACGGTTCGGGGCCCGACCGGGTGATCGACGAGGCCGCCGAGTCCGGCTGGGGTCTGCTGGAGCTGCCCGCCCGGCACACCCCGCGCACCGACCCGGAGGCGGTACGGGCGGTGGCGCTGGTGGTCCGCCGCCTGCTGGACCGCGAGGGCGCGGCGGTCTCGGAGCGGTCCAAGGACGCGGTGCCGCTCACCGCCGACCGGATCGCCGTCGGCACCGCGCACCGCGACCAGGCGGCGGCGGTACGGGCGGCACTGGCCGAGCTGGGGGCGACGGGCGTCACCGTCGACACGGCGAACCGGCTCCAGGGGCGGGAGTTCGACGTCACGGTGGTGCTGCACCCGCTGTCCGGCCGCCCCGACGCCACCGCCTTCCACCTGGAGACGGGCCGGCTGTGCGTGCTGGCCTCCCGGCACCGGCACGCCTGCATCGTGGTGTGCCGGGCGGGCGTCGGTGAGCTGCTGGACGCCTACCCGTCGACGGAGCCGGTCCAGCTGGGCACCCTCATGAAGTTCCCGGACGGTTGGGAGGCCAATCACACGGTCCTGGCCCACCTCGCCCGGCACCGGGTCCCCTGGCAGCCATGACCACTCCACCGGCACCCACCCGGCAGACGGACCCGCACGACACCGCCCCACCCGCCGGACGGAGTCCGGCAAGCCGCCGAAGGCGGCCCACGGTCACAGCCCCGGACGGTTGGGAGGCCAATCACACGGTCCTGGCCCACCTCGCCCGGCACCGGGTCCCCCGGCAGCCATGACCACCCCACCGGCACCGAGGCCCTCTTGCGGGACGCGAGAGAATGGAAGGTGGCCCGCTCCTTCCAGTGGGTCGAAGCGCACGCACGAGCAAGCACGAAGGAGAAGACATGGCGGAGCCCACGCCGCGTCGGGACGCACCGCGGCTACGCCCCGCGCCCCTGCTGTTCGAGCCCGCGGCAGCGGCCGCCGATCCGGAGCACTTCTTCGACCTGGAGTCGATCGACGACCCGCGCGCACTGCTGGAGCGGGCGACGGAACTGACGCTCGCGTTCCGTGCGGCGGCGGACCGGGCGATGGAGTTCCAGGCGATGGCGGCGGCCCAACTGGCCGACCCCCGGCGCTTCGACCGGCTGACGGCCGCCGACATCGCCGAGCGGGCCGAGTGGACCGAGGACTATGCGAAGAGGATGGCCGAGTTCGGCCGGGACCTGCTGCGCGGGGGCGAGGGCCGGGGCCAGGGCCCCATAGAGCCTGCGTGAGGCACGACGCCCCGTACGACCGTCCCGGGCCCCCGGGCCCCGAAGTCATCCGGTCGAACAGGCGTGGCATATGCCAGGTGGGCACGATACCCCTCCCCCCTCCTTCGCGTCCCCGGTTCCCGCAACTCTGGGAAACCATTCCCTCACCCCCGGTAGACAGACGGCATGAGCAGTACACGCAACGCCCCCGATACCGGCCGTGTCACCGGCGCCACCGATGCCACCGGGGCCACCCCGGACGGTGTCGCCTGGCTCGCTTCCGCAGGAACGTATCCGCGCAGCGCGCTCTCCCTCTGGGAGGAGCGGCCGGAGGCGCCGATCGTGCTGCCCTGCGGCTCCGTCTTCGATGTGGTGAGCGCACCCTCCACCTTCGGGCGCCGGATGCTGGACCGGATGTGGGACGAGGGGCCGGGCTCGGGCCCGGTGGCCGGGTTCCGCGGCCGGATGCTGCTGTTCGCGGCGCCCGGCACCGCCCAGCGGCTGCCCGTGCTGCTGGGGTGGGAGGAGTGGGACGCCCGCGGCAGGGGCCCCGGGGAAGCGGGCCGTACGGGCGCGGTTCCGCCGCTGCTGTGCCACGGCACCGGAGACGCGGTGACCGTTCCGGCCCCGGTGCCCGGCGCCCGCGCGGACCGTTCCGGCTCCCGCTGGCTGGTGGCCCCGGACACGCGTCATCCCTGGCTGCCGGGCCCGGAGGTGCTGCTCTGGGCGGCCGTACGGGCGGCCCGCGCGGCCGTGCGGATATCGATTTTTCCTCCCGCCGATCAGGGTGCTAATGTCTACGACGTCAGTAGGCGCCGCTAGCTCAGTTGGTTAGAGCAGCTGACTCTTAATCAGCGGGTCCGGGGTTCGAGTCCCTGGCGGCGCACGACACGGAAAGGCCTCTTGCCCACAGCAAGGGGCCTTTTACGCGTCCTCTCCGCCCACGCCCGCTCCCCCGCCCGCGCTCCCGTCCCGGCCCCCGTCCCGGCCGGTGCTGATCTGCACCGTCCAGTCGCCCGAGGCCGTGCGTCCCTCCACCTCCACCCGTACGCCCTCCCCCGGCACCGTGAAGCTCTCGCCGAGGGCGACCGGGGCGTCCGCGAGGGGCGGGTAGACCGAGTCCCCCCAGCAGGCCTCCGTGTGCGGGTGGGCGTCGATCACCTGGACCGGGCCGCCCCCGGACCGGGTGGTGCCACGCACCTGGTAGACCAGCACCCCCGACCGGCAGGCGCCCACGTCGTCGCCGACCGGGCTCCGCGCCTCGAAGGCGAGCACGGTGTCCGGGCCGGTGCGCACCACCGCGAGCTTGATGCCCCGGCCCAGCCCGAAGGACGGCACCCCGGCGGCACCCGTCACCGGCACTCCGGGCCCCGCTCCCAGCGGTTCCAGCGTCAGCCGTACCGGCTCCGCGCCCCGCACGCACCGCACCTGCCGGGAATCCAGCCAGCCCAGCTTCCACTTGTGCCAGCCGAACAGTTCGGGCGCGAGCCCGAACTGGCTGCCCATCAGGTCCCAGTCGCCGACATGGGTGTCCCAGTCGCCCTTGCCGTCCACGGGCCGGTCGTAGAGGTCGGGGAGGTCGAAGACGTGGCCGGTCTCGTGGGCGAGGACCAGCCGGTCCGGGGGATGGCCCTCGAACACGGTGACGACCCGGCGGATGTCGGTGCCGTCCGCCCTCAGCGGGGTGTCCAGGTTGACGACCTTCGTGGCGTCGGAGTCCACACCGGGCGCGTCCGGGTCGGCGACGAAGTACACGACGTCGTACCGCGAGAAGTCGATCTGGGGGTCGGCCGCGGCGAGCGCGTCGCGCAGATAGGCGGACCGGTGTCGCGTGGTCCAGTCACGCTGTATGGCGTACGCGGTGGACGGGCGCGGCATCCGGATCCAGTCGTGCAGGGCGTGCGGGTGCAGGGAGAACCTGCCGTAGGAGGCCCGGTGGAAGAAGCCGCTGGTGGCGGGGAAGTGGTCGGCGGCCAGTTCCTCGGGGGTGGTCAACGGGTGCGAGTCCGGGAAGGACAGGAACACCATGACCGCGTCCATCCGGCCGGTCGGGCGGGGGTAGACGGCGTTCCAGGTGTCCAGGCCCTCCGAGTGGTGCGCGTCGGTGCGGGTCAGGGTGCACGGCGCCGCGGAGAACGGCTCGGTGGCGGAGGGTGCGGCCACCATGGAGGTCGCCGCGAGCGCCGACATGGTGGTGCACACGGCCGTGGTGCCGCGCAGCCGGGAGCGTGACAGCGGACCGCCGAGTCCCAGCCGGTCCGGCCTCGGGAGCCCCGCCCTCAGCCACCCCGTCACCCCCGGACGGCCCAACTCCCTCAGATGGCCCAACCCCCTCAGAGCCTCACGGCCGAGTCCTCTCAGGGGGAGCTGACGCGGCACGGGGACCTCCGGGAGACGGTTCACGGGACACCGCACCCAGACTGTGATGTTTTGCGGTAATACGCCCCGTTTATCTGCACCGGACGGGTGAGGGACGGCACAGTCCGTTCACGGGTGATACCTCGAACCACTCACGGAACGTCACAACTGGTCGGAGGCCTGAAGAAGCCGCCCACCTCCGAGCAGAAACGATCTGGCAGAGATGCGGGACCGTCCTGGACACTGGACAGTGACTGGAAGGGCTTCAGGGAGACCTCTATGATCGGCACACTTTCCTGAGACATTCCTGAGGCTTTCCGGCACGGACGGCGATCGAGTGCACGGCGGGAGCGAGCGGTGAGCGGAACGTCCCAAGGGCCGACGCCCGCAGCAGATTCCAACCGACAGACCGTCACAGAGAGTGAGATCGCTGCCCCACCCCGTACCGGGCGCGCCGAGCTCCCCCCGCCTCCGTCGTACCGCTCGGTCTTCGCGGCCGCCCCGCTCGCCATGGCCGTGGTCGGCCGTGACGGCAGGGTGATCAGCGCCAACGGCACGCTCGCCGCCCTGCTGGGCCGCGCCCCGGACACCCTGGTCGGTGCGGTCGCCGCCGACCTGGTGGACCTCCCCTCCGACGCCCGCGCCTGGCACGCCTACCGCGACCTGCTGAACGGCCGGCCGGGCCGGCTGCGCTGCACGCGCCGGCTCAAGCACCCCGAGGGGCACTCCCTGTGGGTGCAGGTATCGGTCGCCCCGCTCCCCCCGGACGACGGTGCCGCCCACGGCGAGTACGACGCACACGACACGCACGACGCACAGGGCGCACACGACTCGCACGGCGTGCTGCTCTCGGTCACCGACGTCAGCTCCCGCCATGAACTCCAGGCCCGGCTGAGGCACTTGCAGATGCACGACCCGGTGACCCGGCTCCCCAACCGCACCCTGTTCTTCGAACGGCTGACGGCCGCCCTGGAGGCGGAGTCGTACGAGCAGAGCGGCACCGGCCGGATCGGGCTCTGCTCCCTGGACCTCGACGGCTTCAAAGCCATCAACGACGCCCTGGGCCACCGCGTCGGCGACCGGCTGCTGGCCGCCGTCGCCGAACGGCTGCTGCTGTGCGCCGAGGAGGCGGGCCGGGCCAGGACCGGCACCCCGCTGGTGGCCCGGCTCGGCGGGGACGAGTTCGCGCTGCTGGTGGAGGACTCCACGGGCACCGAACAGCTAGCCGACCTCGCCGAGTCGGTACTCGCCGCGATTCAGGACCCCTTCGACGTGGCCGGCCAGCGGCTGTCGGTGTCGGCGTCCATCGGCGTGGTCGAACGGCACGCGGCCGGGACCACGCCCACCGCGCTGATGCAGGCCGCCGATACGACCCTCTACTGGGCGAAGGCCGACGGCAAATCCCGCTGGACGCTGTTCGACCCGGAGCGCAACGCGCACCGCATGACCCGTCAGGCCCTCGCCTCCGCGCTCCGCCCCGCCGTCGAGCGGGGCGAGTTCGCGCTGGAGTACCAGCCGCTGGTCGGCATGGAGGACGACCGGGTGCACGGGGTGGAGGCCCTGGTCCGCTGGAACCATCCACAGTTCGGCACCCTGACGCCGAATCGGTTCATCTCCATCGCCGAGGAGGACGGCTCGATCGTCAAGCTCGGCCGCTGGGTGCTGCGCACCGCCTGCCGGCAGGCCCGCAGCTGGCAGGCCGAGCATCCCGAGGAGCCGCCGATCTTCGTCAGCGTGAATGTGGCGGTCCGCCAGGTCTGGGACTCCGACCTGGTGGCGGACGTCGCCGAGACCCTGAAGGAGACGGGCCTGGCGCCGCAGCTGCTCCAGCTGGAGCTGACCGAGTCCGCGGTGATGGGTTCCTCGGGCCGGCCGCTCCAGGCGCTGACCGCGCTCAGCGACATGGGTGTCCGCATCGCCATCGACGACTTCGGCACCGGCTACTCGAACCTGGCCTACCTCAGCCGGCTTCCGGTGTCGGTGCTGAAACTGGACGGCGCGTTCGTCCGCGGCTTCCAGTACGAGGACCGGGCCGCGGCGCCCAGCCCGGCGGACGAGGCCATCGTCGAGGCGATGGTACAACTCGCCCACCGGCTGGGGCTGACGGTCACCGCGGAGTGCGTGGAGACCTCGGCGCAGGCCACCCGGCTGCGCCGGATCGGGTGCGACACCGGTCAGGGCTGGCTGTACTCCCGCCCGGTACCGCCGGACCGCATCTCCGAACTGCTGGGCACCCCGGGGGTGGTTCAGGCGGACGTCGTCGGTGACCCGGTCGTCGGCAACCCGGTCGTCGGCAACCCGTAGGCGTCCGCGATGAGTTCGTAGGACCGCAGGCGTACGTCACCGCTGTGCGTGTTGGCCGTGATCATCAGCTCGTCGGCGCCGGTGCGCTTCTGCAGGTCGTCCAGGCCGGCGCGGACCTCGTCCGGGGGGCCGTACACGACGTTGGCGTTCCACGAGTCGACGAACTCCTGCTCCATCGGCGAGAACGGGTGCGCCTCGGCCTCCTCCGGAGTGGGAACCAGCCCGGGGCGGCCGGTGCGCAGCCGGACCATGTTGAGCGCGGCGGCCAGGACCTGGCGCCGGGCTTCCTTCTCGTCCTCGGTCGCGAGCGCGGAGACGCCGATCATGGCGTAGGGCTCGTCGAGGACGTCGCTCGGGCTGAACGACTCGCGGTAGAGGTCCAGCGCGGGGATCGTGTTCTGCGCCGAGAAGTGGTGGGCGAAGGAGAAGGGCAGGCCGAGCAAACCGGCCAGCCGGGCGCTGAAACCGGAGGAACCGAGCAGCCACACCGGCGGGCGGTGCGGTGACTGCACCCCGCCCGGCGAGGTCGCCTGGACCGGGCCGGGGACGGCGTGGATCCGTCGGTAGCGGTGGCCGTCGGGGAAGTCGTCGTCCAGAAAGCGGGTCAGCTCGGCGAGCTGCTGGGGGAAGTCGTCGGCGCCCTCGTTCAGCCGTTCGGTGCGGCGCAGCGCGGCGGCGGTGGCGCCGTCGGTGCCGGGGGCGCGGCCGAGGCCGAGGTCGATCCGGCCGGGAGCCATGGCCTCCAGCGTGCCGAACTGCTCGGCGATGACGAGCGGGGCGTGGTTGGGCAGCATCACCCCGCCCGAACCGAGCCGGATGCGCTCGGTGTACGCGGCGAGGTGGGCCAGGATCACGGCCGGGGACGAGGACGCCACACCCGGCATGGAGTGGTGCTCGGCGACCCAGTGGCGGTGGAAGCCGCGCGCCTCGGCGAGCCGGGCGAGATCGACACTGGTGCGCAGCGCGTCGGAGGCGGTCTGACCGGCGCCGACCGTGACCAGGTCCAGCACGGACAGCGGAACGGGCGCCGAGCCGTGCGTCACGCCTCGGACCTCGTCGGCTCCTCGGTTCTCGGCGCCTGCGGTGTCGTCTGCGGCCACGGTGGGGTGCCTCCTGTTTCGAGTTGACGTTCGCCGTCCTCGCAACAGGAGACCGCCCCCCGCTTATTCCCTGGCGGGACGCCCGAGGGTTGCCCCGTGACTCCACATGGCTCCACATGACTCCGTACGGCTCCGTACGGCTCCGTACGGCTCCGTACGGCTCCGTACGGCTCTGTGGAACTCCGCGCGGCTCCGCGGGCCGCTATGCCTGCACGATCGGTTCCCGCGTGAACAGGGCGCCCAGGCTCGGCGCGTTCACCCTGCGGTCGGCCAGGCGCAGCCCCTCCCAGACGGTGACCTGGTTGGCGGTGAGGACCGGTTTGCCGAGCTCCTTCTCGAGGGCCGGGAGGTGGGCGGCCGTGTGCAGGGCCGTGTCGGGGAGGAGGAGGGCCTGGGCGTCCGGGCGGTCGGCCGCACGGGCGAGGGCGAACAGCTCGGCCTCGCCCCAGGTGCCGACCTCCGCCGCCGTGATGACCCCGGAGCTGGTCACTCCGGTCACCTCCACCCCGTCGGCCGCCAGGAACTCCACGAAGAGCGCGGCCACGTCGTCCGGGTAGGTCGCCCCGACGGCGACCCGCCGGGCCCCGATCTCCCGCGCCGCGTGCACGAAGGCGAAGGACGTGGAGGAGGCGGGCATGCCCGCCGTACGGGCGAGGGCGCGCACCTGCTCGTGGGCGCCGTCCCAGCCGCGGACGAAGCTGCCGCTGGTGCAGGCCCACACCACGGCGTCGGCGCCGGTGAGCCGCAGTTGCTGGAGGCCGGCCGCGAGCCGGTCGGCCGCGCCCATCTCGAGCAGGGCGTCGGCCCGGTGCGCGTCCTCACCGATGTCGGTGTGCACCAGGTCCATCCGTACGTCGCTGCCCAGCAGTTGCTCGATGCGCGGATAATCGTCCTCGGCGGAGTGTCCGGGGTAGAGGAATCCCAGTGCGGTCATGTCCAGCCTTCCTGCTGCTTCTCGTCCGGTGCCCCGGACACACCCTGCGCGCCCGGCACACCCTGCGCGTCCGAAACGCCGTGCACACCCCGCACGTCCGGTGGCTCCTGCCCTTCCGGCAGTACGGAGCCGGTCGGCACCACCGGTCCGGCGGTCGGCACCACCGGTCCGGCGGCCTGCACCACGGTGCCGGCCGCCGGGCCCGGCAGTGCGCTCCCGGTACCGCTCCCGGTGCCGGTGCGCGCCGACGTGTCGATCAGCGCCTGATACGGTCCCACCGCCCGGGTACCCAGTCGGCGCAACGCCGCCCACATGGTCACCTGGTTGGCCGAAATCACCGGTATGCGCAGTTCCGCCTCCAGCTGCGGGATCACGTCGTAGGTCGGCAGGTTGGTGCAGGACAGGAACAGCGCGTCCGCCGCGCCGAGCCGGCCGCGCACCGCCGCCCGCCGGGCCATGTCGACCACCTCGCGGTAGGCGACCTTCCATATCTGCCGGGTCAGGCCCATGTACGCGCAGCCGGTGACCGTGACCCCGGCCTGCGCCACGTACTCCTCCAACGCCCGGGTCACCGACACGGTGTAGGGCGTCACCAGCGCCAGCCGCCGTACGTCCAGCTCCACCAACGCCTCCAGCAGTGCGCCCGAGGTGGTGATCGCGGGGACCGAGCCGGCCCTGCTCATCGCCTCGCACATGGCGTGCTCGCCCATGACCCCGCCGACGAAGCTGCCCGACGTACAGGCGTACGCGACGACCTCGGGGGTGACCTCGGTGAGGGTGCCCACGGCGTTCTGGAGGGTCTCGTGTTCGCTGATCATGCGGGCGAGGTCCAGGCTCACCTCGACCGGCACGTACGGCGTCCGGGTGACGTGCAGGGACACGTCGTCGGGCGCCCACCGCCACAACTCGCGGTCCAGCGCGAAGTCGAAGGGGGCGACCACCCCGACACCGCGCTGCGGGCCTGGTCCGCCGAGAAAGGAGACGTCCATGTCAGCACCGGCCTCACGGTGAGAGACGAGCACGCAACGGTTCGTGCAAACGACCGTGTTGACGACGGTAGGTTCGGGGTGCCAGCGTGGTCAATCCGTACATCTCAGACTTCCGGTCCTGCGGGGGAAAGGCGGCCATGACCTCTCCTCGGACGACCCCCTCGACCGGCCCTTCGACCGGCCCCTCGACCGGCCGTTCCCTCACCCCCGGGACCGCTTCCGTGCCCCTTCCCACGCTGCTCGTCCTGGACGCCGATCCGCCGCCCCGGCTGGGCCGGCTGACCGGCAGGGTCCGCGTCGAGCACGCGGACGCCTCGACGCTCGCCGAGCGGCTTCCGTCCGCCGACGTGCTGCTGGTCTGGGACTTCACCTCGCACGCGGTGCGCGCCGCCTGGCCGGGCGAGGGCCCCAAGCCGCGCTGGGTGCACACGGCGAGCGCGGGCGTGGACCATCTGATGTGTCCGGAACTCGCCGTCTCCGACACGGTCGTCACCAACGCGCGCGGTGTCTTCGACCGGCCGATCGCCGAGTACGTCGCCGCGCTCGTGCTGGCGATGGCGAAGGACCTGCCGCGGACGCTGGCGCTCCAGCGGGAGCGGACCTGGCTCCACCGCGAGTCGCGCAGGGTCGCCGGGACCCGTGCCTGCGTCGTCGGGTCGGGGCCGATCGGCCGGGCGGTCGCCGGCACGCTCGAGGCGCTCGGCGTCACCACCGCACTGGTCGGCCGCACCGCGCGCGCGGGGTCGGACGGCACCGCGGCCGTGCACGGCGCCGAGGACCTGGACCGGCTGATCGCCCGCGCCGACTGGGTGGTCGCCGCCGCGCCGCTCACCGAGCAGACCAGGGGCATGTTCGACGCCCGCCGGTTCGGGCTGATGCAGCCGTCCGCCCACTTCGTCAACATCGGCCGCGGACCGCTGGTCGTCGAGGACGCGCTCGCCGAGGCGCTGGAACGGCGCCGGATCGCGGGCGCCGCCCTGGACGTCTTCACGTCCGAGCCGCTCACCCCGGACAGCCCGTTGTGGGACGTGCCGGGACTGATCGTGTCCCCGCACATGAGCGGGGACACCCTGGGGTGGCGGGACGAACTCGGTGCCCAGTTCGTGGAGTTGTACGAGCTCTGGGCCGCCGGCAAGCCACTGGTGAACGTGGTCGACAAGCAGCGTGGGTATGTACCCGGACACTGACCCGCCCGGCGCCCGCCGGCACCCCTGACCACTCGGCACCCCTGACCACCCGGGAGCGTGGATGACCCGAGGCACCGACCACACCGACCGCACCGCCCTCACGTCCCTCACCGCCGTGCGGCTCCTCGACGGCTACCGCACCGGCGCGTTCGGTCCCGTGGCGGTGACCCGCGCGGCGCTGGAGCGGGCACGGGAGATCCAGCCGGAGGTCAACGCGTTCGTCCGGCTCTTCCCCGATCAGGCGCTGGAACAGGCCGCCGCGTCCGAGGAGCGGTGGCGGCGCGGCGAGCCGCACGGGCTGCTCGACGGGGTGCCGGTCACGGTGAAGGACATCCTGCTGCTGCGCGGCGCCCCGACCCTGCGCGGCTCGCGCGCCGTCGACCCGGCGGGCCGCTGGGACGAGGACGCGCCGTCGGTGGCCCGGCTGCGGGAGCACGGCGCCGTCTTCCTGGGCAAGACGACGACCCCCGAGTTCGGCTGGAAGGGCGTGACGGACTCCCCGCTCAGCGGCGTCACCCGCAACCCGTACGACCCGGCGCGCACCGCGGGGGGCTCCAGCGGAGGCGCGGCGGCTGCCGTGGCGCTGGGCGCGGGGCCGCTGGCGCTGGGGACGGACGGCGGGGGCAGTGTCCGCATCCCGGCGGCGTTCTGCGGCGTCTTCGCGTTGAAGCCGACGTACGGGAGGGTGCCGCTGTATCCGGCGAGCGCGTTCGGCACGCTGGCGCACGTCGGCCCGATGACGCGGGACGCGGCGGACGCGGCACTGCTGATGGATGTGATCAGCGGCCCGGACTCCCGCGACTGGTCGGCGCTGGCCCCGGCGCCCGGCTCGTTCCGGGAGGGGCTGGGCGGCGGGGTGCGGGGGCTGCGGGTGGCGTACTCGCCGTCGCTGGGCGGGCAGGTGGCGGTGGCTCCACAGGTCGCGGCGGCGGTACGGCAGGCGGTGGAGCGGCTGGCCGCGCTCGGCGCGTACGTGGAGGAGACCGACCCGGACTTCTCCGACCCGGCGGACGCTTTCCACACCCTGTGGTTCGCGGGGGCCGCGCGGGTGGTGCAGCACCTCACCCGTGAGCAGCGCGCTCTGCTGGATCCCGGGCTGCGCGAGATCTGCGCCACCGGGGCGCGCCGGTCGGCGCTGGACTATCTGGCGGCGGTCGATGTCCGGATGGATCTGGGCCGGCGCATGGGCCGCTTCCACGACACCTACGACCTGCTGGTCACTCCGACCGTGCCCCGCACCGCGTTCGAGGCGGGCGTGGAGGTGCCGAAGGGGTCGGGACACCGGCGGTGGACGGGCTGGACCCCGTTCACCTACCCGTTCAACCTGACCCAGCAGCCCGCGGCGACCGTCCCCGTCGGCACCGACGCGGCCGGGCTGCCGGTCGGCGTCCAGCTCGTGGCCGCCCGTCATGCCGACGCGCTGGTGCTGCGGGCGGCCCACGCGCTGTACGAGTCCGGGGCGGCCGGGGAGTCCTGGGCGGCCGGGGGAACCGGGCTCACGCCCGCCGGAAGCTGAGGCTCTCCCCCGCCGCGCCCGTGCGCCACAGGTCGTTGCACCCGTCGGCCATCTCCGCCAGGCCTTCGACGACCTGGCCCCAGACGATGCCGGGCACCCAGCCCACGTCGCCGTTCAGCAGCAGGTTGTTGCGCTCGTAGAACAGGGCCAGGTCCACGACCGTGGCGCCGGGGCCGACCTCGCGGTCGTAGCCGTAGGCCTTGGTGCCCAGTTCCGCGCCCGCGAAGGAGAAATAGCAGAGATCTCCCGGAATGGGGGTGACCGTCGGGTTCTCCAGCGGCGGCTCGGACGGCGCGAAAGGCGGGAAAAGGGCGTAGATCTCATTGCGGGCATATTTGGCGTGATAGACGTCGCCGGACAGGGGCAGGGAGTCCCAGACGGCCGCGCAGGTGACCGGCGCGCGATCGTCGAGCAATCGGGCCGTACAGGTGATTCCACGTTTGACCAGGGAGACCTCGACATATCGGTGAATCATGTGCCCCATCGTCCCGCATCGGTCAAGACCGCCCGACCGCCGAACGGGGCCGAAACTGGCGGGAATACTCGGCATCGATTCGGGTAGCCGCGCCGCCATGGCTCCACCACTGGGAAAACCACTGAGACGACGCGGGGAAGCGTTCGCGCCCGTCGGGCCCTCCCGCCGGTCGCTGCTCGCGGGGGTCGCGGCGCTCGGCGCACTGGGCGCGGCGGGCTGCTCGCGCGTACCCACCGAGACGAGCACGGGCGGCGGTGAACAGCTCGAACGGCTCAAGGCGGCGGGTGTGGTCCGCCTGGGAATCGCCGGCGAGATCCCCTTCGGCTACATCGACAAGGACGGCAACCTGACCGGGGAGGCGCCGGAGCTCGCGAAGGTCATCTTCAAGCGGCTCGGCGTGGATCGGGTACAGCCCGTGCCCACCGAGTTCGGTTCGCTGATCCCGGGTCTGAACTCGCAGCAGTTCGATGTCGTGGCCGCCGGGATGTACATCAACCCCGACCGCTGCGAGCAGGTCATATTCTCCGACCCCGACTACCAGATGCTCGATTCTTTCATCGTGCGCAAAGGCAACCCGAAAGGGCTGACCAGCTACAAGGACGTCGTCGAGAAAAAGGCGAAATTCGCCACCGGCACCGGATACGCGGAGATCGCGTACGCGGTCGAGGCCGGATATCCGGAGGGCGACATTCTGATCGTCCCCGACCAGGTCGCCGGACTGAACGCGGTGGAGGCCGGGCGGGTCGACGTCTTCGCCGGTACGGCGCTCACCACCCGCGAGGTGGTGAAGAAGTCCGCAAAGGCGGAGGCCACCAAGCCGTTCCATCCGATCGTCGACGGAAAGCCGCACACCGACGGCGGCGGTTTCGCGTTCCGCCCCACCGAGACGAATCTGCGCGACGCCTTCAACGAGGAGCTGGCGAAGCTGAAGGAGAGCGGCGAGCTGCTGCGGATCCTGCGGCCGTTCGGTTTCACCGAGGACGAGATGACGGATCTGACCGCGAAGGAGCTGTGCGGCGGATGACCTCAGGACTCTGGGAACTCGTGCTCAAGGGCGTCTGGGTCACGATCCAGCTGCTGGTGCTCAGCGCGCTGCTCGCGGCCGCGGTCTCCTTCGTGGTCGGCATCGCGCGCACCCACCGGCTGAAGTTCGTCCGCTTCCTCGCGGGCCTCTACACCGAGGTGTTCCGCGGCACCTCGGCGCTGGTGATGATCTTCTGGGTGTTCTTCGTGCTGCCCCCGGCCTTCGGCTGGCAGCTGGTGCCGCTGTGGGCGGGCACGCTGGCGCTCGGCCTGACCTATGGCGCCTACGGCTCGGAGATCGTGCGCGGCGCGCTGGCCGCCGTCGATCCGGCGCAGCGTGAGGGCGGGATCGCCCTCAGCTTCACGCCCGCGCAGCGGATGCGGCTGATCATGCTGCCGCAGGCGGTGCCGGAGATGATTCCGCCGTTCTCCAACCTGCTGATCGAGCTGCTCAAGGGCACCGCCCTGGTGTCGATCATGGGCATGGGTGATCTGGCGTTCAGCGCCAACCTGGTGCGTCTGGCGCTGCAGGAGAGCGCCGAGATCTACACGTACGTCCTGCTGATCTACTTCGTGATCGCCTTCCTGCTCACCCGGATCATGCGTGGCCTGGAGAAGAAGCTGAAGGCCGGCGTCGGAAAGAAGCCTGTGCCCGAACCCGATCTGGAACTGAAGCGGGCCGAGACGACCGGTGTCGGCGGGGGAGGTGTCTGATGAAGTGGGACTGGAGCGCGGTCTCCGACTTCATGCCGTATTTCTGGGACGGTCTGCTGGTCACCCTGCAGATCCTGGTTCTCGGCTCCCTGATCTCGTTCGTCCTCGGCCTGGTGTGGGCCCTGCTGATGCGGGTGCCGTCCCGCTGGGTGACCTGGCCGGTCGGCGCGGTGACGGAGTTCGTCCGTAACACTCCGCTGCTGGTGCAGCTGTTCTTCCTGTTCTACGTGCTGCCCGAGTGGGGTGTGACCTTCTCGGCGCTGACCACCGGCATCTTCGCCATCGGTCTGCACTACTCGACGTACACGATGCAGGTCTACCGTGCGGGCATCGAGGCCGTGCCGGTGGGCCAGTGGGAGGCGGCGACGGCACTGAACCTGCCGCTGCGCCGGACGTGGACCGCGGTGATCCTGCCGCAGGCCGTACGCAGGGTGGTCCCCGCGCTCGGCAACTACGTCATCTCGATGCTGAAGGACACGCCCCTGCTGATGGCGATCACCGTGCTGGAGATGCTCGGTGAGGCCCGCCTGTTCTCCCAGCAGCACTTCCAGTTCACCGAGCCCCTGACGGTGATCGGCTTCGCCTTCATCGTCATCTCCTACCTGGCCTCCCTTGCCCTGCGAGCCCTGGAGCGACGCCTTGTCCACTGACAGCACCCAGCCCAGCACCCCTCCCGTCCCCGGCGACGGCCCCGGCCCCGAGAAGGCGGCCGACCCGGCTGTCGGCACCGCCCGCGCCGCCGGCAGCGAGCTGATCCGGCTGGAGAGGGTCACCAAGCGGTTCGGGTCCAACACGGTCCTGGACAACCTGGACTTCTCCGTGGACGCCGGAAAGCACGTCACCCTGATCGGGCCGTCCGGGTCGGGCAAGACGACGATCCTGCGGCTGCTGATGACGCTGCTGAAGCCCGAGGAGGGCACGATCACCGTCGACGGGGACCAGTTGTTCCCCGCGCAGGAGAAGCAGGTCCGCGAGATCCGCAAGAAGATCGGGATGGTCTTCCAGCACTTCAACCTGTTCCCGAACATGACCGTGCTGCGGAACATCACCGAAGCGCCGGTCACCGTGCTCGGCCTGCCCAAGGACGAGGCCGAGGAGCGGGCGCGGGAACTGCTCGAGATGGTCGGGCTGACCGAGCACATCGACAAGCACCCCTCGCAGCTGTCCGGTGGTCAGCAGCAGCGGGTGGCGATCGCGCGGGCGCTGGCCATGCGGCCGCAGGTGCTGCTCCTCGACGAGGTGACCTCGGCGCTCGACCCGGAGCTGGTCGCGGGTGTCCTGGACGTGCTGCGGGACATCGCCCGCTCCACCGACATCACGATGCTCTGCGTCACCCATGAGATGAACTTCGCCCGGGACATCTCCGACCGCGTCCTGATGTTCGACCAGGGCCGGATCATCGAGTCGGCCCCGCCGGAGAAGATCTTCAACGAGCCCGAGCACGACCGGACCCGGGAGTTCCTCAGCGCGGTCCTGTGACGGCGGGGCGATGTCAGGGGGCGGGCGGTGTCCGGGGCGGGCGGTCCCGGGGCAACGCCCGAGGTCCACATGCCGGGACATCCCCTTGGCATATGCCCGTGGACCGGCGCCGCAGTTGGGAGAGCCGAAATCTCGTCAACACCCGCTCCATGAAAGCCGCTTGACGGCTATCGTGGAGAGGATTCGCTGACCGGATTGCGGCACCATGAGCGAGCGCAGGGGGAAACCGTGGCGCTGAAGCACAAGCCGACCGCCCCGCACCATTCGGTCCAGGACGCCCTGCGCGTCCTGGACACGGTGGCGCGGCACACCACCGGAGTCACCGACACCCAGCTCGCCCGGGAGACCGGCCTCGGCCCGGAGCGACTGACCACGCTCCTGCCGATGCTGCGCCGCGAGGCCTACGTGGAACAGGGCGCCGACGGCGCGTACGTCGCCGGGGAGGCCTTCACCCGCCTCGGCTCGGCCCATGAACACGAAGCGGCACTGCACAGCAAGATCCAGCGCACCCTGGACCGGCTCCGCGACCGCGTGGGCGCCGCCGTCTACATGAGCCGGTACGTGGACGGCGAGGTGAAGGTCACCCAGTACGCGGCCGGGCCGTCCCTCCCGAAGGTCCACGAGTGGGTGGACTTCCGCGACGCGGCCCACGCCACCGCCGTCGGCAAGAGCCTGCTGACCCAGCTGGACCACAACGGCCGGCGTGAGCATCTCGCCCGGCACCGGACGATCCGGCTCACCTCGCGCACCATCACCAGCGACCATGTGCTGCTGTCCCGGCTGGCGGCCCACCCGCCCACGGTGCCGGTGCTCGACCTCCAGGAGTACGCGATCGGCACGGTCTGCGCGGCGGTCCCGGTCACCGCCGGTTCCTCGGTGGGCTGCCTGGCCCTGTCCCTGCCCGTCGAGCACGCCCACCGCCTGCGCCAGGCCGCCGAAACCCTCAACCGCAACGCGGCCCAGGTGCTGCTGTCGCTGACGATCTAGGGAGCGGGGCGTGGGGGGCATGGGGGACATGGGGGGCACCGGGAGGCATCGGGCCGGCGCGCGGTCGGAAGCACCCCCCGGGAGCGGGTAGTATTTTCCGCGTCGCCGACCGCGAAAGCGGACGGCGGAGTCATGCGCCGCTAGCTCAGTTGGTTAGAGCAGCTGACTCTTAATCAGCGGGTCCGGGGTTCGAGTCCCTGGCGGCGCACAGTGAAGGGCCTCTCGTGTGAGCGAGAGGCCCTTTTGCGTGCCCGGCCGGGCGCGGATCACACCCGGCCGGGGTGCGGCGTCGGGGCTCGGTGCCGGACGGGTGACGCCGGAGAGCGCGTCAGAAGGTGACGTCCGAGCAGGCGTAGAACGCGTTGGCCGTGTCGGCGACCGACCACACCGCGAGGATGACGTGGCGCCCGCTCAGCCCGGACGGGAGCGTGCCGCTGTGCGAGAGCGTCTGCGGCGGGCGCTGTCCGTTGTAGGGCACCTTCAGGAACGGGGTGAGGTTGAGGTCGGACCGGGCCAGGTTGTGGTTCTGGTTCCAGCCCGGCTTGGTGATGTAGTACGAGAAGTCGCTGGTGGCGTGCATGGCCGTGAACTGCCACCGGAAGGTGTAGTTCTGGCCGCCCGACACCCTGGTGGCCGGCCAGGCGCCGCCCGAGGGTGTCTTCGGGCTGTCGAGCTGGGCGAACGGCGTGTTGTTGGCCGAACAGAGCCGGCCGTCGGCGGCGCCGGAGCCGGGGAAGCCTTTGGGGCCCTCGACGCTCTGCGGCTCCCACTGGATGGAACCGCAGTTGGTGACGCCGCCGTTCTGGCAGAGCTTCTGCCTGCTGATGGGGAGATCGGTGTAGCCGTGGCCGCTGGCACCGCCGGAGGAGAACACGAGCGCTCCGGTCGTGGCCAGCCCCACCGCGGCTGCGTACAGCTTGGTCTGTGTGCGCATGCTGCCGCTCCTGGGGAACGTGGGGGAGTGGGGGGAGTGTCAGTGAGCTGATGCAGGTAGGTCTAGACCAAGTTTCAGATTAGGGCCGCCGGTTGAGCATGTCCATACCAATAACGCAACCCGTTCGACGCCTTCCCCCCACCCGGCTCGCCCCGGCCACGGCAGTCCCTGCACCCTTGTCTCCCTACACCCTTGTCTCCCTACGCCCTCGTCTCTCTACGCCTCTGTCTCCCCCCGCCCTGCGCAGAACGCCACCGTCAGGTCCTTCACCAGCACCTTGCGCTCGTAGTCGTCCAGGTGCACCAGGCCTCGCAGGGTCAGCCGGGTCACCGTGTCCTCCACCGAGTCCACGACCGAGGTGAGCGCGCTCGCCCGCCGCCGGGCGTCCAGCTCGGCGATCCGGCGCCGGTGTATGGCGGCGGCCACCTCGGGGACGTACTCCACCCGGACCGGCCGCACCGCGAACACCTCGATCCCCACCGGGCCGGCGTCCGCCGCGACCAGCCGGGTCAGCGCGTCCTGCGCCGCGCCCGCCGCACCGCCCGGCTCGCCCGGCGCCTCCACCGGCACCCGGAGCAGCGCCGCCTCGACGCACTCGCGCACGTACCTCTCGTGGTCCTCGACACCCAGGGTGGCCCGCGCGGTGTCCCGCACCCGCCACACGACCAGGACGACCACCCGCAGCGCCACCCCGCCGCGGTCGGCCGCCTGCATCGGCTCACTGCGCCAGTGGCGCAGCCGTACGTCGACCCGGCGGCGCAGCAGCAGCGGGTTCACCCACAACAGGCCGGTACGCCGGACGGTCCCGCGGTAGCGGCCGAACAGGCCGAGCACCCAGGCCCGCCCGGTCCGGCCGCGCGCCAGCCCGCCGAACCCGAACAGGCCGAGAGCCCCGGCAGCCGTGTACGCCGCCCACTGCGCGGGCCCGAGCGCGACGGCCCCCACCGGTGGCAGGACGCCCGCCCACCACGAGGTGGCCACGCACCCGGCCGCCCCGCACATCCCGGCGAGCACTCCCGCGCCCCCGGACAGCACCCGGGCGGGCCGCTCCGCCGGCCCGGGGTCGGCCCCCGGTACGGGTGGCCGGGACGCTTCGGCGGCCGGGCGACGGAGCCGCGGCTGCTCCCCCGTGCCCTGCCGGCACCCGACGACCGCGGGGCGCAGCCGCGCGGGCACCGGGTCGGGGCCGTCGCGGAACAGCAGATGGACGGGGATCTCGGTGGTGGACTCGTTGCGGATCACCCGCCCGGACCGCCCCGCCGCCGGGCGCACGCTCCCGGCCGGACGCCCGGGTTCGGGAGTGCGGGAATCAGGGGCGTGCGGGTCGGGGGCGTGTGGGCCAGGAGGGCGGGGAGCGTCAGGAGTGGTCAGGGTCATACGTGCCTCCAGCCTTCACGCCGCCGGCCTTCAGCAGCTCCCAGGTCAGCGAGCCCGGCAGCCCGTCCACGGGGGTCCACCCGCGGGCGGAAGCGGTCACGCCCAGGTACCGGTACGGGACGTAGCCCGCGGAGTTGTTCCAGTAGGCGTACGGGGTGGACCGCCGGAGCGTGTTCGGGCGGGTCTGCTCGTAGGCGACGTAGGTGGTGCGCGCGCTGTCCGTCCAGCCGCCGAAGAGGACGACGTGGGAGCCGCCCTGCGGGTCGGCCGCGTTGTGGAACAGCAGCATGTCCCCCGGCTGGAGTTCCGCCTTCGTGATCTTCTGCGCGTACTGTCCGAGGCTTCCGGTCCATTCGTTCGCGGGCAGGTCCCACACCATCGAGACGAAGCCCGAGCAGTCCTGCCGGTATCCGTCGGACCAGTACGCGGACACGCTGTACGGCACCTTCGCGGCGACCCACTTCTCGGCCCGTTCGATGATGTCCGCGCGGGTGATCACGCGGACCGACGACGGGGGCGAGGGGTCCGCGGGATATGCGGGATCCGCGGGATCGGTCGTCCGGCCGTCGGGGCCGTACAGCGGCCCCCTCGGCCCCTGCGGGGTGGCGGGCCCCTCGTCGTCGGGGGCACCCCGGACCCCGGGAAGGCCGGGCCGGCCGGTGGTGTGCGGGGCGGCCAGGGCTGGGGCCGCGTACGCGCCGATCACCGCCGACACCGCGGCGGCGGCCAGGACGAAAAGGCGGAACACCGCTCGCCGACCGGCTGTACGGACGACCGGCGAGCGGGGAGGGACGAGCGCACGCCGCCCGTGCACACAGCCAGGGCAGTCGCAGTCGCTCACGGGATCGAATTCCTCGAACACCGGAGACTCCATGCGCTCCCCGCCGTCCGAGCGGCCCGGGTCATCCGGGCGGCTCTCCTCACGATTCCGGCCACATACCCGATCAAACACCTGGTGAAATAAGTCACGTCTGTGCATAAAAATCAGCTTCTCAACTGTCCACGGGGCACGCACTCTGACGGTCCGAATGATGCAAGCGCACCGGCGCGGGCGACGACGCCGGGACGGGACGCGGGACGGTATCCGGGACCCCGCCCCGGCGGATGGTCGGGAGCACCCGCCGGGGTCCGGTAGAGTTATGGGGTCAGCGAGCGCCGCTAGCTCAGTTGGTTAGAGCAGCTGACTCTTAATCAGCGGGTCCGGGGTTCGAGTCCCTGGCGGCGCACCGACAGCACGGGCTCCTCGTCACCGAGGGGCCCGTTGCCTTTGGCCGGAAATCCTCTCGCGCCCGTTGAACGTCTCCTCTTTGTCACACGCATGGAACAGGAGCCCCACGCGACTCCCCCGACCGTCACAATGGGGTCGTATGACCGGTGAGCGCCAAATTTCACAGCTTGCGATCATGATGAAACCCGTCCAACCTGGTTCCTTCACGATGCCGCGGGTTCGCGGCCGTTGGGGGGGCGGAAGACCGGATCGCGGACGGCGCGGGACAAGGGATCCCGCCCTCCGGGTGATGCCACGGGGGACGCGTTATGCAACCGTATGGAGCGCTGTGCCGTGTCTATATGGTGTGGGTGCCGTGGTGACAGCGATCCACCATTGACACGCCCGGGTCGGTCGAGGGGGACCGCACACGGGCGGAAAGAAGCGACGAAACACGCGGCGAGACCGCGTGTGGGGGGATGACACTCATGACGTCGACGCCGTCGGGCGCCCAAAGGGACGACGACCCGTCCCAGACCACCCAGCTCAGGGTGCCAGCGCACCGGACCGGAAACACGGGCGCTTTCCGCCGGATCAAGAAGACGCTGCCGAGATACGACTACGAGCACTACAGCCGGCTCGCGGGTCCCCTCACCCAGCCCGATCCGAACAAGCCGTACACGGTGCAGTACCGCTCGCTGATCTCGCAGGAGCCGCACCGCATCCGCATCGCGCTGATGCTGGCCGCGGCCCCCCTGCTGTCGGTGGTGCTGCTGGTGTGGCTGCTCCAGCCCGCGCACTGGACGGAGCGCGACTACCCGGCGTTCGACTGGCTGCCCACCCTCGACGTCGTGATGCTCGTCTCGATCGGTCTGATCGAGCTCTTCCGCTGCCTGAACGTGCTGTCCAACGCGCACGCCACGCTGGTCGCCCGCGATCCGGTCCCCGTCGTGCCCGAGACCGGCACCAAGGTCGCCTTCCTCACCTCCTTCGTGCCCGGCAAGGAGCCGCTGGAGATGGTGACGAAGACCCTGGAGGCGGCGGTCAAGATCCGCCACCGGGGCACCATGCACGTCTGGCTGCTCGACGAGGGCGACGACCCCGAGGTGAAGGAGGTCTGCGCGCGTCTGGGTGTGCACCACTTCTCCCGCAAGGGCGTCGCGAAGTGGAACCAGGCCAAGGGCCCGCACCGCGCCAAGACCAAGCACGGCAACTACAACGCCTGGCTCGACGCGCACGGCGACGACTACGAGTTCTTCGCCTCGGTGGACACCGACCACATTCCGCTGGCGAACTACCTGGAGCGGATGCTCGGCTTCTTCCGCGACCCGAACGTCGGCTTCGTCATCGGCCCGCAGGTCTACGGGAACTACGACAACTACGTCACCAAGGCCGCCGAGTCTCAGCAGTTCCTCTTCCACGCGCTCATCCAGCGGGCCGGCAACCGCTACGGCTCGCCCATGTTCGTCGGCACGTCCAACGCCGTGCGCATCAAGGCGCTCAAGCAGATCGGCGGTCTGTACGACTCGATCACCGAGGACATGGCGACCGGCTTCGAGATGCACCGCGCCAAGAACCCGGCGACGGGCAAGAAGTGGCGTTCGGTCTACACCCCGGACGTGCTCGCGGTCGGTGAGGGCCCCAACGCCTGGACGGACTTCTTCACCCAGCAGATGCGCTGGTCCCGGGGGACGTACGAGACGATCCTCAAGCAGTACTGGAAGGGCTGGTACTCGCTGCCGCCGAGCAAGCTCTTCAACTACACCATGATGATCATCTTCTACCCGATGTCGGCCCTCAACTGGATCCTGGCCGCACTGAGCTGTGCGCTGTTCCTGGGCCTGGGCGCCTCGGGTGTGAACATCGACCCCGCGGTCTGGCTGATGCTCTACGGCAACGCCTCCGCGCTCCAGATCGGCCTCTACATCTGGAACCGCCGCCACAACGTCTCCCCGCACGAGCCGGAGGGCTCCGGCGGTGTGGCCGGTATGGTCATGTCCGCGCTGTCGGCGCCGCTCTACGCGAAGGCGCTGATCGACTCCGTCCTGCGCCGCAAGAGCAAGTTCGTGGTGACGCCCAAGGGCGACTCGGCCAGCCCGGACACCTGGTTCGGCACCTTCCGCTACCACTGGTACTTCATCCTGATCTTCGGTGGCTCCCTCGCCGCCGGTTTCGTCTACGGACACGCGCACCCGGCGATGGTCATCTGGGCGATGTTCGCCCTGCTGATCACGGCCGCACCCATGTTCGTCTGGCGGCACGGTATGCGCCAGGACAGGAAGAAGCCGCCCGGCGCCCATGCGTCGGGCCGGCTCCCGGCCGACCAGTCGGCGGCGGAGCCACCGAAGGACTTCGCCCACGAGCCCGCGACCCAGCAGCTGCAGACGCTCCCGCGGGTGCAGCAGGCACAGGCGCAGGCACAGGCCCCCGGTCAGTACCAGGGGCAGCAGTACCAGGCTCAGGCTCAGCAGTACGGGCAGCAGCACCACGCCCAGCAGCAGCCGCACGCCGCGCACGGCCGGCAGGACCGGCCCAGCTGGGCCGCCTCCCACGGCGGACCGGCGGGGCAGGGAGAGCCGGAAGGCCCGGCGGGGCCGGGCGGAGCGACAGGTGCCGGGAACAGCTCCGGCAATGACCAGACGATGCAGATCGCCCTGGGTGGACTTGGGGGACGTAAGGAATGAACGACCGTGCAGGCCGCCGTCGCGCCCGTCGAATCGCGATAGGCACCACGGTGGTACTCGCGCTGGCCGGCATGAATGGACCGTGGCTGTACCGCTTCGGATCCGAGAAATACCACCAGTACAAGATCAACAAGCCGGAGTACAAGGCGGAGAACGGCCGCTGGGAGATCGTCGAGTTCCCGGAGAAGTACCGCCAGAACACCATTCACGCGGCGCTGCTGCACACCGGCAAGGTGCTGCTCGTCGCGGGTTCCGGCAACAACAAGGACAACTTCGACGCCAAGCAGTACGACACCCGTATCTGGGACCCGGTCAAGAAGACCATCAAGAAGGTGCCGACGCCGACCGACCTGTTCTGCACCGGCCACACCCAGCTCGCCAACGGCAACCTGCTGATCGCCGGCGGCACCAAGCGGTACGAGAAGCTCAAGGGTGACGTGACGAAGGCGGGCGGCCTGATGGTCGTCCACAACGAGAACCCGGACAAGCCGATCACCCTGCCGGCGGGGACCAAGTTCGTCGGCAAGGAGAACGGCAAGACCTTCGTCTCCAAGGACCCGGTGCTCGTCCCGCGCGCCGAGAAGAACTTCGACGAGGAGACCGGCGAGTTCCTGGGCAACACCCCGGGTTACGGCCGTACCTACGTCGAGGCGCAGAAGGAAGGCGCCAAGCACCAGACCGGTACGCAGGACAACTACACCGTGCAGGGTCTCAGCGGTGAGGACGCGCAGAACACGTACGGCATCGCCGAGAAGCTCGCCCTGGACAAGAAGGACTTCCAGGGCATCGACGACGCCTTCGAGTTCGACCCGGTCGCGGAGAAGTACATCAAGGTCGACCCGATGAAGGAGGCCCGCTGGTACCCGACGCTCACCACCCTGAGCGACGGCAAGATCCTCAGCGTCTCCGGCCTCGACGACATCGGCCAGCTGGTCCCGGGCAAGAACGAGATCTACGACCCCGAGACCAAGAAGTGGACCTACACGGACAAGATCCGTCAGTTCCCGACCTACCCGGCGCTGTTCCTGATGCAGAACGACAAAATCTTCTACTCGGGTGCGAACGCCGGCTACGGCCCCGACGACGTGGGCCGCGACCCGGGCATCTGGGACGTGGAGACCAACAAGTTCACCAAGGTCCCCGGCATGAGCGACGCCGACATGCTGGAGACGGCCAACACCGTGCTGCTGCCCCCGGCGCAGGACGAGAAGTACATGGTGATCGGCGGCGGCGGGGTCGGCGAGTCCCCGCTGGCCAGTGAGAAGACCCGGATCGTCGACCTCAAGGCCGACAGCCCGCGCTTCGAGGACGGCCCCTCGATGGACAAGGGCACCCGCTACCCACAGGCCTCGATCCTGCCCGACGACAACGTGCTGATCTCGGGCGGCTCGGAGGACTACCGGGGGCGCGGCGACTCCAACATCCTCGAGGCGCGCATCTACGACACGGCGGAGAACGAGCTCAGGCGCGTCGCCGATCCACTGGTGGGCCGCAACTACCACGCCGGTTCGATCCTGCTGCCCGACGGCCGCCTGATGTTCTTCGGCTCGGACCCGCTGTACGGGGACAAGGCGAACACCAAGCCCGGCGAGTTCGAGCAGCGCATCGAGATCTACACGCCGCCGTACCTCTACGGCAAGAACGCGCAGCCCGACCTGGCGGGCGGCCCGCAGACCATCGAGCACGGCGAGTCCGGCACCTTCACCTCGAAGGACGCCGCGTCGATCAAGAAGGTCCGGCTGATCCGGCCGAGCGCCTCGACCCACGTCACCGACGTGGACCAGCGCTCCGTCGCCCTCGACTTCGAGACCGACGGCGACAAGCTGACGGTGACCGTGCCGGAGAGCCGGAACGTGGTCCAGGCGGGCTGGTACATGATGTTCGCCATCACCGCGGACGGAACACCGAGCAAGGCCCAGTGGGTGCAGGTCCCGTAACCGGCCCGGCAGCCCGCGCCCGGCACGTACGGGCACACGCGTAGGGGGCGTCCTCCGTCATGGAGGGCGCCCCCTGTGCGTGCATGCGGTGCGTGGTGTTGCGGTGCGTGGTGTGTGATGCGTGGTGTGCGGTACGCGGGGCGGGGGGGTGTGCAGGGTCAGTCGCCGGCCTTGGCGAGCTTCACCGCGTAGTCCTCCCACCATTCGCCGGCCTTCGGGCCGCCCTTGCACTCGCCGTCCGACTCGCCGGGCCGCTTCACCCACAGATACGCGTCCACCAGCGGGTCCGCCGTCTTGATCGTCGGCGTCTCGCCGAGGGCACGGCCGGGCGGGTTGCACCAACGCTCGTCCGCGGCGCCCCCGGTGTACGGGCCGTTGCCGTTGCGGCTGGTGTCTACGACGAAGGGCTTGTCGCCGACCTTGGCGGAGAGCTGCTTGCCGTAGGCGATGGACTCTTCGGTGGAGTAGAAGTTGGAGACGTTCACCGAGAAGCCGTCGGCCCGGTCGATGCCCGCCCGCTCGAGCGGCTCGAAGATCTGGTCGGGGTTGCCCCAGCCGGCGTTGCCCGCGTCCAGGTACACCGTGGTGTTCTTCAGGCTCTTGAGCTTGTCGACGGCACCGTTGAGGACGTCGTAGCGCTCCTCGTGGAACTTCTCCGGCGTGCAGCCGTCGACCAGGTGGAGCACCGCGTCGGGCTCCAGGATCACGGTCGCCGTCCGGTCCCCGATGCCCTTGGCCACGCTGTCGATGAAGGCGCGGTAGGCGTTGCCGTCGGCGGCACCGCCCTGCGAGTACTGGCCGCAGTCGCGGTGCGGGATGTTGTAGAGGACAAGCAGTGCGGTGCGGCCCGCCCTGTCGGCCGCCTCGGTGAAGCCGCGGGTCTGCTCCTCCGGGTTCTCCGGGCTGATCCACTCGGCGGCGGGCTGCTCCGCTATCTTGCGGATCTGCTCGGCCTCCGGCTTCTTCCCGTCCGCTCTCAGATCGGCCATCTGCTGCGCGGCCGTGCCCTCCGGGTTGACCCAGAAGGGGTTCGCGTCCTTGGGCTGCTGCGTGATCTCCGCGCCGGCCGCCCTGTCCGGGTCGTCCCCTCCGTCGTCGCCGGAGGAACACGCTGTCATCAGCAGCGCCGCCCCCAGCATCGCCGCCGACGTCCGCCTCCTGGCGAACGCCCCGACCCCCCTGCTGCCGTACATCCAACCCCCCTTGGGTGCAATTGTTCCGTGCGTGCCGAGTCCCAATCCTGACATACGCGCTGCGGCAGCCACGAGGTCGAACCATTCTTGTCCGCGAGCTGTTACGGCCGTCGTACTGTGGTAGGTCACCTGGGGCGATCACGGAACGCGACCGGAGAGGGACGTGACGTCGGCCGCCCCGGAGCCGCGTCCGGGCCGGGTGGACGGGGTGGGAGGCGGTCGCGCTCGGGGCGGGGACGCGGTCGCGCTCAGGGTGAGGGCACAGTGGCGCTCAGGCGGTGGTGCCCGTCAGGTACGCGGAGACGACCACGTTCGCCGTGTAGCGGTCGCGTGCCGTGTCGAAGGTGCCGCCGCAGGTGATGACGCGCAGTTCGGCCCGGCCCGGGCGGCGGGGCCCGTAGGCCTGCCGGGCGTCGAACCCGTCGCGGGCCAGGACCTGGACGTCCTCGATCGTGAACTCGGCGACCTGGTCGCCCTCGCGGACCACCCGGATCTTCTGACCGGGTTTCAGCGTGCTCACCTTGTAGAACACGGCGGGCCGGGTCTCGGTGTCGACGTGCCCCACCACCAGTGCGGTGCCGGACGCTCCGGGCGCCACCCCGTCCGCGTACCAGCCGACCACGTCCGGCTGGTCGAACGGCGGCGGATCGAGCGCACCGCGTTCGTCCAGGCCTCGGGAGACCACCGGGGCCCGGACGTCCAGGCCGGGTATGTCGAGGCGCTGCGGCAGCGCCTCGCCCAGCGGGCGGTGGGCGGGCGGAAGGTCCGCCCGGGGCGGCCGGCCGGCGGCCGCCATGTCACCGGTGGAGGGGTCCGGCTCGCCGGGGCGCAGGCCGGTCGTCTCCCCGCCCCACAGCCAGAGCACGAGCAGCAGCACCACCCAGGCCACACCGGTGAGCAGCCGGCCCGGTCGTATCTCGTCGTGATCGGACACTGTCGGCCGCCTCAGCCGGTCGTTCCGCGGCTCCGCCGGACGCGGTTGCGTACGACGGCTCCCGCGGCGGCAGCCGCGAGGAAGAGTCCGGTCACCGTCTGCGCGGCGCCCGGCCCGCCCTCGTCTGCGCCGGTGCCGGTGCCGACGGCCAGCGGGGCACCGCCGCCACCGCCCGCGTCGACGGGGGCGACGGGCGAGGCGTGGGCGGTCGGCTCGGCGGTCTCCGACTTCGACGGTCCGGCGGCCTCCGGCTTCGACGGTTCGGCCGTCCCGGCGGGCAGGTGGCGGGCGGGGGCGACCTTGATCGTGCCCTGGCGGGCCCGCTCGCCGCAGTTGACCAGCACGGGGTACGTGCCCGCGGTGAGCGTGGAACGGACCCGGCTCTCGCCGACGAGTACGCCGTCGGCGACGGCGAGCCGGACCTCGGAGACGAACGCCGAGGACACGGCGAGCGCCGTCCGCTCGGCACACTCCGCCACCTTGAGGGTGACGTCGGTGCCGGGGGCGGGGACCACCGGTGTCACCGAGATGCCCGTGTCGTCCGCCGTGTCCGCCGCGTACGCCGCCGGGGTGAACGCGGCGGCGGCCAGGATTCCGGTGCAGAGAGCGAGTCGCAATGAACCCATCGTGTACCTCCAGACACCGGGAGCGTGCCCCGTCGGGTGGGGCACCGCATCCTCAGGGCGCGGTGGTTGCTCCGTACGGGTGACATCGGAGGGGGATGGGCCGGGACACCCGGGTGGTGTCCCGGGCGACGCCCGGGTGGAGGGTGTCAGACGAGGTCGACGAGGTCCGCGATGGAGTCCAGGACCTCGGACGGCCGGTACGGGAAGTTCTCGATCTGGTCCGGCCGGGTCAGGCCGGTGAGCACCAGGAACGTCTTCATCCCGGCTTCGATGCCCGCCAGTACGTCGGTGTCCATCCGGTCGCCGATCATCGCGCTGCTCTCGGAGTGGGCGCCGAGGGCGTTCAGTCCGGTGCGCATCATGAGCGGGTTCGGCTTGCCCGCGAAGTACGGCTGCTTACCCGTCGCCTTGGTGATCAGCGCCGCCACCGCGCCGGTCGCCGGGAGCGGGCCCTCGGCCGAGGGGCCGGTCTCGTCGGGGTTCGTGCAGATGAAACGGGCGCCGTCGTTGATGAGCCGTACCGCCTTCGTCATCGCCTCGAAGGAGTAGGTGCGGGTCTCCCCGAGGACGACGTAGTCCGGCTCGTGGTCGGTGAGGATGTAGCCGATGTCGTGCAGCGCGGTGGTCAGGCCGGCCTCGCCGAGGACGTACGCCGAACCGTTCGGACGCTGGTCGTCCAGGAACTGGGCGGTGGCGAGGGCGGACGTCCAGATGTTCTCGATCGGCACGTCCAGGCCCATGCGGCGCAGCCGGGCGTGCAGATCGCGCGGGGTGTAGATCGAGTTGTTGGTGAGGACCAGGAACGGCTTTCCGGACTCGCGCAGCTTCTTGATGAAGGCGTCGGCGCCCGGGATCGGCACACCCTCGTGGATGAGCACCCCGTCCATGTCGGTGAGCCACGATTCGATCGGCTTGCGGTCTGCCATCTGCGGGATCTCCTGCCTTGCGCGGTCCTGCGTGCGCTCCAGCCTAGACATGCCCGGATCTTGAGGGGAACGGCCGGTGCGACTCGGCCGGGCACGGCCGGCGTCAGCGGCGCCTGCGGGCGGCCCGCAGCAGCGCCAGGCCTCCGGCGAGCAGGGCCACCGCGGCTGCGGCAAGGGCCGCGGCGAGGATCCTGCCGCCGGCGCCGGTACGGCTGCCGGTGCGGGCGAGTTCCTCGAGGAGGGGGAGGAGCGGCGGGGAGGGGCTGTCACGGGGGGTGGGGGCGGTGGGTGCGGTGGCGTGGGGGTCGGCGGCTTCGGCTTCCGCGTCGGGATCCGTTGCGGGACCTGTCCCGGAGCCCGTCCCGGCGCCCGTGGTGATGCGGAACCGGTACTCGTCCGACTGTCCGACCCAGTCGCCGTCGTCCTCGTGCCGCTGGACGATCGCGGCCGTGGCGACGGCCTCGCCGGCCACGGCGTCGGACGTGAGGGCGAGCCGTACCTTCACGGTGAGGGTCCGGCCGGCCTCGACGGTGAACCCCTCGAAGCCCGCGTCGTCGTCGGCGAGGGCACCGACGAGTTCGTCCTCGTCGGTGGTCTCGAAGCGGACGGTGTGCGGCGGTTCCCGGTCCGTCGTGTAGAACTCCAGCACCGTCTGCGAGGCCCGTAGCGCCCGCTTGTCGTCGTAGAGCACGACGACCGGGTGGATGCCGCCGTAGGAACGGTCGGTGGTGTTGGTGAGTTCGAGGTGCCAGGTGCCGAAGCCGCCCCCGGCCCGGTAGGAGTCGGGGCCGCCGTGGATACGGGTGGTCAGCGGGAAGTCGGACTCGTCCGCGGCGGCGCAGGCGGGCGGCGGCGCTTGTGCGTGGGCCGGGTCCGGGGCCGGGGCCGCGGGGGGAAGAATCGCGGCCACCGCTGTCAGGAACAGGGACGCGGGCGTGCAGAGTCGCATGCCATATGGCCTTGCCCTTCGGCGAGCGGACACCACGGGGGCGCCTCAGATCGCCCCCGCTCGGCGGCACGATTCCCCCCGCTCGGCGGAACCCGCCGTCCCGCCCGGCCGCTCCGTCCGTCTCCCCGTCCCCTCCCTCTTGTCCCTTCCTTGCCCCTCTTGTCCCTTATCCGTCGCCCCGTCCGAACACCGGGGCCAGGACCGACTGGGCCGCTCCCTCGGCGACCCGCTGCCCACTCTCCTGGCGTCCCCCCTCCCCGCCGCCCCGCCCGCCGCCCTGCCCGCTGCCCGAGGCGATCCGTACCGGGACGGGGGTGTCCCCGGTGCGCCGGGCGCGGGCCTCCAGGACCTCGCGCACACCTCGTACGAACGTCTCCGGGGCCGCCTCGACGATCCGGCCGCCGAGCAGGACGCGGTCGATGTCCAGCAGGCCGACCAGGTTCGCCGCGCCGGTGCCCAGGACCCGGGCCGCCTCGTCCGTGTCGCCCCTGGCCACCGCGCCCAGGCACAGTGCCTCGATGCAGCCCCGGTCGCCGCAGCCGCAGCGCGGCCCGTCCAGTTGGAGAACCTGGTGGCCGAACTCCCCCGCCCCGGTCCGCGGCCCCCGGTGCACGCTGCCGCCGATCACCAGCCCCGCCCCGAGTCCCGTGCCGAGGTGCAGATAGGCGAAGGAGCCGCCCTCGCCGCCCACGGCGAGGCCCAACGCCGCCGCGTTGGTGTCCTTGTCGACGACGACCGGCACCCCCAGCCGCTGCGACAGCGCGTCCCTCAGCGGAAATCCGTCCCACTCGGGAAACCCGGTCACCCGGTGCAGCACGCCCCGGGCGTGGTCCAGCGGTCCGGGCAGCGCGACCCCGGTGCCGAGCAGGGAGAGGCGGTGGCGTCCGTGTCCGCGTACGACTCCTCCGCCCCCCGGCGCTTTCGGCTCCCCCGGCTTCCCCGGTTCCCCCGGTTCCCCCGGCGCCGTCGGTTCCACCGGCGCCGTCGGTTCCACCGGCGCCGTCGGTGCCTCCCGCGGTTCCTCGTCCCGTCCGCCCCACAGCTCCTCGACGACTCCTGCCACCCGGGTCAGTACCGCCTCCGCGCCCGCGCCCAGGTCCAGAGGGGTGTTCCGCTCTCCCACGACCGTCCCGTCGAGGTCGACCAGGACGGCCCGCAGTTCGTCCCGGTCCAGGTGCACGCCCACCGCGTGCCCGGCTTCCGGCACCAGGCGCAGGACCGTCCGGGGCTTGCCTCCGGTGGACGCCCGGCGTCCCGCGTCCGCCGCGAGGCCGTCCGCTCGCAGCCGGGCGGTGATCTTGCTGACCGCCTGGGGGGTGAGCCCGGTCCGCTCGGCGAGCTCGAGCCGGCTGATGCCCTCCGCTCCCGCGGTCCGCAGCAGGTCGAGCACGAGCGCGGTGTTGTGGCTGCGCAGGCCGAGCAGGTTGACCCCGGCCGTCGCGGCACCGGCCCTGCCCCCCGGGCCCGTACCGACCGTCGCGCCCCTGCCGTCCGGTCCGCCGTTCGTCCTGTTCACCCGCCCATTCTCTCCCGTGCTTGCACTTTGGCAACAGCGTTGCGAAAGTAGGACCATGACTGGTACCCCCCTTCGCGTCGGCCTCGTCGGCTACGGCCTCGCGGGCTCCGTGTTCCACGCCCCGCTGATCACCGCGACCGAGGGCCTCGCCCTCGACACGGTGGTCACCTCGAACCCCGAGCGGCAGCAGCAGGCCCGCACCGAGTTCCCGGACGTCCGCGTCGCGGCCACTCCCGACGAGCTCTTCGAGCGCGCCGGCGAGCTGGACCTGATCGTGATCGCGTCGCCGAACAGGACGCACGTCCCGCTCGCCACCGCCGCCCTGAAGGCCGGCCTGCCGGTCGTCGTCGACAAGCCCCTCGCCGGCACGGCGGCCGAGGCCCGTGAGCTGGCGGCGCTCGCCGAGGAGCGCGGCCTGCTCCTCTCCGTCTTCCAGAACCGCCGCTGGGACAACGACTTCCTCACCCTGCGCAAGCTGGTGTCCGAGGGCACGCTCGGTGACGTGTACCGGTTCGAGTCCCGCTTCGAGCGCTGGCGGCCGGAGCTCAAGGGCGGCTGGCGGGAGTCCGGCGACCCCGCGGAGATCGGAGGTCTGCTCTACGACCTCGGCAGCCATGTCGTCGACCAGGCGCTCGTCCTCTTCGGCCCGGTGACCTCCGTGTACGCCGAGGCGGTCGTCCGCCGCGAGGGTGCGCGGACGGACGACGACACCTTCATCGCGCTCACGCACGCGAACGGCGTCCGCTCCCACCTCCACGTCTCCGCGACCACGGCCCTGCTCGGCCCGCGTTTCCGCGTCCTGGGCTCCGAGGCGGGGTACGTCAAGCACGGCCTCGACCCCCAGGAGGCCGCTCTGCGCGACGGCCTGCGTCCCGGCACCGGCTCGGGCGCCGACTGGGGCACCGAGCCCGAGAAGCTGTGGGGCCGCGTCGGTGCCGGGGAGTCCCCGATGACCGGCGGCGGACGTGCCGAGCCGACCCTGCCCGGCGACTACCCCGCGTACTACACGGCCGTGGCGAAGGCCCTCCTGGAGGGCGGCCCCAACCCGGTGACCGCACAGGAGGCCGCCGCCGCACTCGACGTACTGGAGGCGGCCCGCCGTTCCGCCGACGAGAAGGTGACGGTGACACTGTGACGCAGCCCGCACCCACCCCCGCCCCCGTCCCCACCGTCGAGGAGCTGGAGGCGCAGGAACGCCGTCTGGTGTTCCGCCGGTTCACCCACGAGGACGCCTGGGCGCTGGGTTCCCTGCTGGTGGAGATGGCCCGGGAGCGGCAGGCCCCCGTCGCCGTCGACATCCACCGCGCCGGCCAGCAGCTCTTCCACGCGGCGCTGCCCGGCTCGGCCCCCGACAACGACGCGTGGATCGCCCGCAAGCGCCGGGTCGTCGAACGGTACGGTGCCGCGTCGTACCTGGTGGGTGCCCGGCACCGCGCCAAGGGCACGACGTTCGAGGAGTCCTCCCGCCTCGACCCCGACACCTACGCGGCCCACGGCGGTTCGTTCCCCATCACCGTCGAGGGCGCGGGCGTGATCGGCGCCGTGACGGTCTCCGGTCTCCCCCAGCTCGAGGACCACCGGATGGTGGTGGAGGCGCTGGAACGGTTCCTGGCACGGCTTTAGGGCTCCCGGGGAAAGCCGGGTCCTGTCCCGGGACGCCCTCCGGTCGGGACGTGCCGCACCCGTGACGATCAGGGACAGCACCCACCCCGTCCGGAGGAGCCGAGACCGACGGGCGACACCGCAGGCCTTTTACAGGAGGCCGCCGACCGGTACGGCATCCGGAGTATCGGACTCCGCTCGAAGGACCGGTCCGGTGCGGTGAGGCGAACTCGCCGAGACGGCGGCCGAGCCGGAGGAACCTGGCTACGGAGCCGTCCGGCTGGGCAGCAACAGGGTGGTCCAGCGGGCCCACGAGGGGTAGCGGCGGACCTGGTGCTCGTCGAGTCCGGCCAGCCCCTTCTCGGTTTGGAAGGTCTCCCCCACCCGCCATCTCGATCCGGCGCCCCGCACCAGTCCGGTCAGCAGCGCATCCGCTTCCACGGCCTCCACCGCTCGACCGCGACCCTGCTCCTGGAGCAAGGCGTCGAAGCTCGTCGTGATCAAGGAACTCCTCGGCCACGCCCACATCGGCGTCACCGCCACCGTCTACGCCCACGTCCGACTCCGCCTCCAACGCCAAGCCATCGATGCTTTGGGCCACGCCCTCGGCCCCACCGACGACGACCCCGACGACCCGCCCTCCGCACCCGTCGTCCGCTGACGTTGCCGTCAGCGTTGCCGTCAAACGCCATATGGGCCCCCGTCCGGAAGCCCTTCCGGACGGGGGCCCATATGCATTGATCTGAACGGCCAACGTCAGCGTACGACGAGAAGCTCGCTCACCAGATGGCTACTCGGAAACATTCAGTCCGATCAGTTCTGGTCGCTTCTCGGGGGACCCCCAGTCCAAGATCTCACTGAGTTTCGTGGAGAGGTTCGTAATATCGACTCCCGAATCACACAGGTCTACTTCCACGCGAGCCGGGATTTCAAGAATCTCCGCGTCTTCAGCTGCAAACTCCAGGGCCAATAGCGTGCCGTTAAGCCACACGCGCCGCAGACAGCCGTAAACCGTGAACCCCTGCTCGTTCGAGACGTTATAGGAGTCCATTCCAGACTGCACTTCCTGCTCGTCTGGCTCATAGGTGGATCGCTGGATCGAGAATGACCTCCGAACGCCAGCGTCGTCGATCCCACGGACGCCTACCTCAAGGGCCTCCTCGTCCTCGTAGTCCTCAAAGAACCCGACCTCTGTGGCGGTCAGTCTCACCTCTATCCCTTCGCTGACCATGTGCCGGCGCCCTTGACCCCGTCCCACACATACGTAACCGACACTCCCAATTCCCTGGCCATGCGGTTCGTCGCCCCCTTACACCTTGAGCAGGGCGGAAGCTGGCCCTGCATCGTCACCGCGTCACCAGGACTCAACGGGTACTTACCAGCGAACGGGTCGTCACTGTGCCGCAGCTCAGCGAGGCTGAACCAGGCGTCCTGGCCTGGCGTTCAGGAACGGCCTCCCACCCTCATACGGCAGGTTGTCCAGCACCTCGGCAACAAGCCGGCTCTTTTCCTCCGGCGTCTCGGCGTAACACCACCGGCCGTCGAAGCAAACGCTCAGGATCAGCACCCCTTCTCCTGCATTCCCTGTCATCGGCGCCGCCTACCGTGCAGCGGAGCGGAGGCTACTCCGCTTTCCCAGCAGGGAACAGCACATCCAGCATGGACCCAGGCTCAGAAAATTCAACATCCACACAGACCTCGACGCCGTCGCCGTCCAGCTCAACGGCGCCCATGCAAAACGCTCGACTGGGAAACCCAAGCCGAGCGCCTGCATAAACCGCTCGTGGCCTGATCAGCACGACCACATGTCGCGAAAAACCCTAGAAAGCGCCAATTCCGGTGCGACCTTCGAATTCGCGCTTCCAGGATCGATAGGAATCTGGGCTCTAGATAGGCCACGGAACGAATGCGATCAGCTCTTCGTCCGTGACACCACCTTCGGCCCAACTCAACAATTCGAGCTTCTGCTTCACCGACCAGCCGTATTCTTTACCGAGAGCAGATGCCGCATTGATTTTCCTGCCACCACCCTCACCGAACACACGAAGGAAGTCGGCAATTTCGACAATCGACGCCCCTTCTCTCTGCATTCGGCGCGCTTCCGCGACCCAGTCTTCCAGAGACATCATCGCGCCCCTCGGGATCTCGTAAAGATTGGCTCAACCTTGGAGTAGTTCCCAGGCTCACCGATAAGCGTAAGGGATTGAAGCGCGCCAAAGCCGCTTCTCGTAGCCAGCTTCCCTGTCCACGTTTGAAGGATCGCCTCTTCCGGTGACATGCCTCCCCCCGTGAGCGCATTAAAGGTGGCTCTATTTTCTTCAATGAGGTTGCCGTTGATGGACGTGACTCGATCGCCGAAGTGGTCAAGGGCCCTGTTGAACAACTCGATGCCTCTCACGGGACTATCCCTCGTTACCCCAGCAAGCATCGTCATTGTTCCATTCTGGTCGACCTCTGCCTCGAACAGGCTTCCTGTTCCCTCGTGCTCCCACGAGTAAGTGTTGTCGCCTAGCGTCTCGGTGCCGCAATTGTGCACGAGAACCGGCGCGGCCCCTGCCAGCACGTAGTACGTGTGCAGTGTGCTGACGGTGAGGTTGTGGACCGTGGTGTCCGGTGCCGTCCGGCGTTCGACCGCGGTGATCTGGACCAGGGTGCCGGCGCTGGTGCGCAGCCATTCGCCGGACTTCAGGTCGGTGGCGTCGATCCAGTCGTCGAGTTCGGGGACCCAGAAGGGGTGTTTGTCGGTCGCGGTGACCTCGGCGGTCTTCGAGCCCTTCTCGCCGTCGGTTCCGACCACCCCGGAACCAGCAGGCCAAAGCCCGACGGGCCGCATCATGTCATCGCTGACATGATGCGGCCCGTTTCACAGACCTCCCTGCTCACCTCTTGATCGAGGCGACTTCGGGAGACTCAGTTCAGTCCGTCCTCCTCAAAGGACCGAAGCGGGACGGGGACATCGCGGTGCCTTCGTCCTCGTGCCATTCGCAATGGGTGGCATAGAGGTACCCCCTCCCTGAATTGATGGTGTACCACTGCCCACGAGTACCGGCCGGAATCTCCACCTTCGGCGGATTAAGGCCTTCTCCCGTACGAATCTCAAGTCGCGAACACGTCGTGGGCATCTGGAGAAAGAAGACGTTCGAGAAAAGAACATCCACTCGAGCCGGAGAGGCGTCATCGCGGAGGCTGCGAAGCAGCAGCGAGTTGAAGCTCACCGAGAAATGCCACATTCGGAACGGCCTCTCCCAGGCCGCGATCAAGGTCACTACGAACCTCCTAGGTAATTGGAATCCTTGAGGACCTCCGAAGTGACGTTACTACCCCCCAGGTAGAACCTGAGTCGACTGCTGTCAAGGTTCCCCACCCGGAAGGCTCGCTCCAGGAACGCCATCTCCCGTTGCGTCGTAAGCCAGTTGTCGCCGTGCCCCTGCTGCACTGCGTAGTCGAATACCTCCGCCGGATTGCCCGACCTTTTGTTCTCCAGCGTGAATCCGTCAAGACGTACGTGGATGGTGGCCTCAGGGTGGTAATTCATCGCATCTGCGGCGCTCGAGATGGAACCATCACGTGTCTCCCCCATGAAATGGGTGTAACCGTTTTCATTCGCCCAGTCCTCCAGCCCGTGGTCCGACGTTCCGAGGGCAACATCGGTGAGCTTCTTGCCACAGTTGTGGACCAGGACCGCCGTGGCGCCCGCCAGCACGTAGTACGTGTGCAGCATGCTGACGGTGAGGTTGTGGACCGTGGTGTCCGGTGCCGTCCGGCGTTCGACCGCGGTGATCTGGACCAGGGTGCCGGCGCTGGTGCGCAGCCACTGGCCCGGCTTCAGGTCGGACGCGTCGACCCACTTGCGAATGAACGGAACCCAGAAGGGGTGGCCTTCCGTGGCCGTGATCTCGGATGTGGCCGAGCCCGCAGGTCCGTCCGTGTCGACCGTGAGCTTGACCAGGTGCTTGAGGCCCTCGCCCTTGATCTCGGCCGTGACCGTCCCGACCCGGGTCTCGCCCGTCTGCTCGTCGGTCGCGACGACTTTGTCGACGGCCTGGGCCTGCGCACTGTGGGACCAGGCCTGCCGCGACATGACCCCCGGCTCCTACGTCCAGGACGGCCTGGCCGAGGGCGACGAGACCCCGGGCGCGGTCTCCTACGCGACGTTCTGGTCCAACTGCGACGAGATCATCAACCCGGACGACAGCGTCCCGCTCGCGGACGCGACGAACGTCCTGGCGGGGTGCCTGGAACACAACGACTTGGGCGACGACGCGGTGTCCCAAGGGGTACGGGACTTCGTGGGCTGAGCCGACCGAGTCCTGGCACGCCCACTAAAACGGCGGCTCGTCAACTGATCCCCGTTTGTCGTGCGAATTGTGATCCTTCCCGCGCCCGTCGGAGGGGAGTGGATCGGTAGGGGGTTCCATCAACATGCGCCCTTGCTCCCAAGACGCCAACGCCTCGGAGGCCAAACTTCTATGCTGTTCGCTGGAGCTTTGCGCTAGAACGTTCTCCATCAAAGGAGTCAACCTCCTGCGGCGCATCGCCAATGCCGGGGACTCCAGAAATCGAACGGCCGCAACAAGAGCCGCCTCAACCACTCTCGGATCAGAGTCATCAAAGTAGGAGGCGACGCCCGGAAAAGCTTCCGGGTAAATACTCCTGATGTTCAGGAAATCGGGAAATGGCTCGGTCGGCGAATATTCCCCCCACTCTCGAATGCGCTGCTCCTGTTCAATGCTGACATCGAAGGCCACGTCGGCCAGCCATGAAAGGAGCTTGCCTCGAAGTGGGAATTTTTCCCCATCCCATGAGGGAGTGAGTGCGGCTCGACTTTCGCGGTCGCCCAAAAGTGCGGCGACATACCTGAAAGCCGGCGCGGTCGCAGAGTAGACGACTCCGTCGTTGAGGAGAGCGTCATACAGGTGGTTGAGTGAACTCGTTACCGCGGAAAAGTCACCCGACGCCAAGTCGCGCAGCTTGGTCGGAGTAACCGGGAAGGCCGATCCGTCGGCATTCTCGAGCTCAGCCCAGTCGGTGATATCGATGATCGCGCATGGATTCAACTTATCGCCGTTCATGTCTATAAGGCCAGCATAGTGGCCTGCAGGAAAGCAGCCAAGGCGCGGCAACTGGGCCGCGCCCTGGCGAATGCTTCAGAAGGGTACCTCACTGAAAACTTGCCCGCGCTGAGATCGAACCGCTAGCGATGAGCCCCCCGGCAACATTCCTGCCACGTTTGGCGTGCAGAAACCGCATGGCCCGCCAGGCTTTGAAACCATCAGTCGGCCAGTCAAACCCCCGGATCCCGACTGTTTGGCCAGAATCCTCATGATAGTGGCCGCCTGAACCTCGACATGCGAGCCAAAGAACTTACCGCCGCCGGGGCTCGCCGCAGCAGGAATCTCGCCCATGTTGGCTCTGATCAACGGATGGAGCCGATCGGAAGCCAGGTCAAACTCTCCGTGCCCCTGAACCCAGAGGTACCCGCCGGTAGCAACGTCCGGCCTGCTGGAATATGCAGCATTCTCCGATGCTCTGGCATGCGCCCGTTCATCCGCAGTGGAGCAGTTGTGAACGAGTGCTGAGGTCCCGCCTGCGACCACATAGTACGTGTGGGTGTTGCCGACGGTGAGGTTGTGGACCGTGGCGTCCAGTGCCGTCCGGCGCTCGACCGCCGTGATCTGGACCAGGGTGCCGGCGCTGGTGCGCAGCCATTCGCCGGGCTTCAGGTCGGTGGCGTCGATCCAGTCGTCGAGTTCGGGGACCCAGAAGGGGTGTTTGTCGGTCGCGGTGACCTCGGCGGTCTTCGAGCCCTTCTTGCCGTCGGTGTCGATGGTGACCTTGACCAGGTGCTTGACGCCCTTGCCGAGGATCTCGGCGGTGACCGTCTGCGCCGTTGTCTCGCCGGTCTCCGGGTCGGTCGCCAGGACCTTGTCGCCGGCCTTGACGTCCTTGATCGCCTTGGTGGTGCCGTCGGCCATCAGGACCCGGGTCTCGGGCGTGAAACTGTTGGTCGTGCAGGACGGAGCCGACTCCGAACCGGATCCACCGTCCCCGCCCGAGTCCTTCCCGCCCGAGTCCTCCTTGCCCGACCCGTTCCGGGACCCGCCGGACTTGTTCTCGGCCTTGCCGCCGCCCGCAGACCCCTTGGACTGGGCCTGGGTCCGGGCCTTGACCTGGACCGGGTTGCCTCGGGCGCCCTTGGAACCGGTGTGGGACTTCTTCTTGGCCGCCTCGGCGGCGCGTTTCGCGGCTGCCCTGGCCTTTCGTTTGGCCTCCGCCGCGGCCGCCTCCGCCGCCTTCTTCGCCTTGACCAGCGCCGCCCTGGCCGCCTTCGCCGACTTCATGCCGATCTCGGCCGCGCGCTTGGCCGCACGGAACGCCTTGACCGCGCTCATGGTGCCCTGGAAAGCGCGCCACATCTTCTTGCCCTTGGAGAAGACGCTGGTCCACGGGATGGCGTCCATCAGGAGGCTTCCGCAGGCCCACAGGTCGCCCTGGCTGAAGCAGCCGACCACGTCGTTCCAGCCGACGAACTCCTTGAACACGGCCCAGCCGGTCGCGAGGATCACGTCGCCGATGGAGCGGTTCAGGGTCTTCTGGTACTCGGCGATCTTCGCGTCCAGCGCCGCGATCGAGGCGTCGAAGCTGGAGGCGGAGGACGTCAGACCCGACGGGTCCGCGTGCGTGACCGGGTTGTTGTTCGCGTACGAGTAGCCGTTGGCCTGGAGCGGATCGCTGTCGTCCAGGACCGGGTCCGCCGAGATGAAGCGGCCCGTCCCCGGGTCGTACTCGCGGGCGCCCAGGTGGGTCAGGCCCGTCTCCACGTCGTCGTCACCCGTGTGGAAGCCGGTGTGCGTGCGCATGGTCATGCTCACCGCGCGGTCCTCGCCCCACGGGTCCCTCTTCTGCACCCGGACCTGCATCCCGCCGTCCAGGCGGACCTCCGCCAGCGGGGTGCCGTTGAGGTCGGTCGCCTGGGCGAACAGCTGCTCGCTGACGCCGGCCGTGTTGTCGGCGCCCTCGCGGAACCGGGTCACCGACGGGCCGCCGATGCCGGCGTACGTGCGCTCGACGTAGCGGACCTTGCCCGTCGTGGTCAGCGAGACCTTGGCGTCGGGAAGGTTCAGGACCGCGCCGGCGCCCGTGCGTTCCAGCAGGCGGTTGCCCATCGCGTCGTAGACGTACGTCGTCTTCGACGCGGGCTTCCACAGCTGGCCGGCGACGGTGGAGTTGCAGGCCGTCAGGGTGAGGTCGGTGCCGACCGCCGACGCCGGGGCCGACAGGCACAGGTTCGTCGAGGTGCCCGTGACGTACTTGACCTGACCGGTGCTCAGGGTCTGCCAGCGCTGTGCCGCCGCGGCCTTGTCGCACGCCTGGATCAGGACGGCCGAACCCGCGGTGGCGCCGCTCGGCTGGAGGCACTGCCCGCCCACGACGAGCTGGCCGATCGTCGCGTCCTCGACCGTGCCGTTGTCGTCGGTGTCGGTGGCCTTGAGGCGGAACTGCTGCGACTTGTTGCCGTTGCAGACGTAGATCTGGATGGCGGTGCCGGCCGTCGTGGACCCGCCCGACAGGTCCATGCAGAGGCCGCCGACCCCGGTCCAGGCGCCGGAGCCGTCGGTACCGAAGCCGGTGACGGACTCGACCTTGCCGTCCCAGGTCCAGGTCATGGTCTGGGCCGTGTCGCCGCCGGTGGAGCGCGACTCCATCTGGCCCGCGGCGTCGTAGGTCTGCGTCGAGCGGGTGGTGATCGCCGCGCCCGCCGCCGTCGTCGACGACGTGGTGTACGAGGTCAGCGTGTGCGGCTGGTCGTTCTTCGCGGTGGGGCTGGTGCCGTAGAGGTAGTCGGTGACGACGTCGCCCTTGGTGTCCCGCACCCCGGAGGTGAAGGTCGGGTCGGCCTTGTGCGCCGTCTTCCTGGTGCGGTTGCCGAGCGCGTCGTAGTCGTACGACTGCCAGTACCCGCTGTTGGCGGACGAGACGTTGACCTTGCCGTCGGAGTACACCGGCTCGGCGGTGGTCTTGCCGGAGGCCGTGCAGGCGCCGCCGCCCGGCGTCGTCCACGCCTCCTTCAGCTGGCCGAGCACGTCGTACGTGAAGCACTGCTGGTCGGTGACCGGGCCCATCCTGTCCGCGACGGACAGGACGTTGCCCGACGGGTCGTAGGCGTAGGAGCGCTTGCTGACCTCGCTGCCGGGGACGACGGCCTGGTCGGTGGCGTTCTCCCGGACGAGCCTGCTGGTCAGCAGCTCACCGGTGGACTCGTTGAAGGTGTTCTCCTGCCACAGCCGGTGGCCCTGCTCGCCGGTGGTGGAGCGGAGCACCTGGCCGTAGGGGGAGTACGCGGCCTCGGAGGCGTACCAGTCCTTGCCGGAGACCGAGACCGGCAGGCCGGCCTTGTTGTAGCGGGTGATCACGTCCTCGGCGTCGAGGCCGCCGGCCGCGGGGGCCGTGTAGGTCTCCAGCTGGCCGTCGGAGTTGTACTTGTACGTGTACTTGTACTGGGTGGCGAAGCCCTCTGCCGTCAGGCCCGCGGTGGAACCGGGCGGCAGCGCCGTGGTCATGTCCGTGGGCTGGTAGTCGGCCGTGTAGCCGCCGATCGTGGTGGTGTACGCCTTGCCGTCGGTGTAGCGGGTCGCCGAGGAGAGCAGCCCCTTGCCGCCGGTCGCGCCGTCGTAGGCGTAGGCCTGCGCGAGGGTGGAGGCCGTGGATCCCTTCGGGGTGGCCTTGACCTGCTCGACGCGGTTCAGGCGGTCGTAGGTGTAGGAGGCGGCCTGGCCGCGGGCGTCGATCGCCTTGGCCACGCGGCCGTAGGCGTCGTAGTCGGTGCGGGTCGCCCCGGTGTCCAGGTCGGTCGTTTCGGTGACCCGGCCCAGCGCGTCGTACGTCCAGGTCCGCGTGTTGCCGACGTCGTCGATGCTGGTCACCATGTCGCCGCGGAGGTCGTACTCGTACGTCGTGCTGATCGCGCCGGCCTCGGACAGGGCGGTGTCGCTGAAGGTGTCCTGGCGGGTCGTGCGGCCCAGCGTGTCGGTCCACACCCGTGAGGCGGGCGTGCCCTTGGGCTGGCGGATCACCGTGTGGTCGAGTCCGTACTCGTAGCGGGTGCGGCGGTCGGTGGTGGTCACCTTCTTGCCGCCGTTGTCGAACGACTGACCCGTCTGCGGGTAGGAACGGTGCACCGGAGTGACCGTGAGCACCCGGCCCAGACCGTCGTACGTGTACGAGGTCGCGTTGGGGACCAGCGACTCGGAGGCGGGGACGACCAGTTCGGTGCCCGGGTCCTTCTCCATGTAGTACGCGTTGCGCGTGTAGCGCACCTGGCCGGCGCTGTTGTGGAGCGTGTCGGTGATCAGCCGGCCGCTGCCGACCGCCGGGGTCTGGGTCTGCCGTTCACGGCCGAGGCCGTCGTAGATCGTGGTGGAGGACTCGTACGTCCCGTCGCCGGCGGCGGTGCTGGGGTTGTCGGAGAGCGACCGCACCACCACCGACACCGGCTGCTTCAGGTCGATGTTGTACGTGTAGGTGACCGTCGGGTCGTCGGTGGCGGGCTGGGTGGGGTCCCAGGCGGCCACGGCGCGGCCGAGCGGGTCGTACTCGTAGGACTCGACGCGGTTGTTGGCGTCGGTCGACTTGAGGGTGACCCCGCGGCCGGGCTCCACGAGCGTGGTGTCCTTGAAGCCCGGGACCTCGGCGCCGTCGACGACCTTGTTGCCGGTGATCGTCTCGATCTTGTAGACCTGACCGCCGGCCGGCGTGTACGTCGTGGTGTTGTACACGCCGGTCGGGTCGGTGACCTTGGTGACGCGGCCGGTGGAGTCGTACTCGGTGCGCGACTCGGGGTGGGCGGTCTCCCAGCCGGTGCCGGCGCCGTTCGGTGTCTCCGTCTTCGTCACCAGGCCCTTGGTGGGCGTGGCGGTGGAGGAGGTCGCGCCGTCGTAGTACATGCGTGAGGCGCTGACCAGCTTCGAGCCCGTGGCGCTGGACAGGTCGGTGGAGCAGGTGCTGGTCCCGGTGGTGGTGACGGTCCGGGCGACCAGGCCGACCAGGTGGTTCGTGCCGGATGTGTTGTGCTCGTACGAGGTGGCGGTGCACGACTCGTCGCCGGAGACGGCCGTGTCGCCGTGGTCCTTGACCTTCGTGGGCAGGCCGTACGTGGCGTCGTGCTCGGTCTCGGAGGTCACCGTGCGCAGGTACGAGCCGTCCGGGCCCTTGACCGAGGCCTTGGAGATGGTCGACGTCCTGCCGAGCGTGACCCGCTCGGAGGTCACGTCCGGGCCGTCGGTGCGGTCGCGGGTGGCCAGGCGGACCGGGGGGTCGGGGATGTTGACCGTGCGGGCGATCCAGCCGGTGGCGGTGTCGGAAGATCACCTCGAAGTCCTTCGCCTACGGCTGGAAGTCCAACAGCGCCTGCCCGGACGCCTACGTCAACTTCACCGTCACCTCACTGCTCCAGGACGCCGCCGACGACGGCGTGACCAGCTTCAACCTGGGCCTGGTGGCCTCCACCTCGTCCTCCGCCCCGACCGGTTCCGCCAGCAGCCTGGAGACGGACACCTACTCCTGGAAGAAGTTCAAGGCCGAGGAGAACGGCTCCCCCACGCTGGCCGTCACCTACAACCGGAAGCCGAACCGGCCGACCTCCGTCACCATGAGCCCTGGCTCCTGCGACACCTCCGCCTCGCCGTACATCAAGATCGGCAAGGGGGACACCATCACCATCAGCGGCAAGGCGACCGACCCCGACAGCGACCTGGCCAAGCTGGAGTTCGAGCTCTGGCAGACCGGCAAGTCCGAGACGAAGAAGACCTTCACCAAGACGGTGGACGACGGTGAGGTCGGCGGGGTCTCGATCAAGTCGCACCTGACCAACGGGACCACCTACTCGTGGCGCGTACGGGCCTGGGACGCCAAGGCCAGCAGCGGCTGGGCGCCCACCGGCGGGGACGGCGTGTGCCGCTTCACCTACGACACCACGCTGCCCGACTCCCCCGCGGAGGTCGTCTCCCCCGACTTCCCCGGTGACAACGACGGCGACGGCGTACCCGGCGTCTGGTCCGCCAAGCCCTTCGGCAACTCCGGCAGCTTCACCTTCGAGGTCGGCTCGTCCTCCGAGAACGACATCGTGAAGTTCGTCTGGTCCATCAACTCCACCAACTACGCCGGCTACGCCTGCGCCGGCGGCTCACAGGGCACCTCGGGCGGTCTCACCAAGTCCTGCACGACGGCCGTCAAGAAGGCCACCGTCACCGGCATCAAGCCCCCGGCCGCCGGCCCCAACACCCTGTACGTCAAGTCCGTCGACGCGGCGGGCAACATATCCCCCAATCCGCGCAAGTACTTCTTCTACGTCACACCGCGCACGGTCGCCGACGGCCCCGGCGACCTCAACGGTGACGGCGGAGCCGACTTCGGCAACGTGACCGAGGCCGGAAACCTCTGGATCAACTCGATGTCGCAGCAGGGCACCTGGCTGTCCAACGCCTACGGCACCCACGACAAGGGCACCCTGCTCAGCGGCCGCCGCACCGCCCCGCACGTCTGGGACGGCACCGGCACCTACTCCCTCATCACGCACAACGGCGACTTCTTCAACGGCGACGGCATCACCGACTGGGTGATCCGCACGTCCGAGGGACGTCTGTTCATCTACCCGGGCGACGGCTATGGCGCGATCGACGTCACCAAGCGCGTCGAGGTACGCCTCCCGGCGAACGCTCCCGCGCCCTCCACCTTCTCGGAGATCAAGTCGGCGGGCGACATCACCGGGGACGGCCGGCCGGAGCTGTTCGTGGCCGGCGGAGCGGCCGGCAACGAGCTGTGGATCCTCAGCGGCTACAGCGGCGGCACGTTCGGCAAGGCGGCCAAGATGACCTCCTCCGCCTGGGGCGACAAGGAGCGGGACTTCGTGGCGATCGCCGACTACAACGGCGACGGGGCGGCCGACCTGACGTACCGCACCGCGGCGGGCAACATCCAGCTCCGCAAGGGCATCCCGGACAGCGACGGCAAGGGCACGGTCCTCGCCAGCCTGGGCACGTCCGCCGCGAGCCTGGACGGCGACCGCGTCTACGTCTCCGGCACCTGGACCTACGCCGCGCACCCCCTGGTCTACGGCAGCCCCGACGTCACCGGCGACGGCATCCCCGACGTCTTCGCCACCAACGCCGCCGGCGACCTCCAGCTCCACACCGGCACCCCCACCGCCCTCGGCAGCGCGTCCACCCTCCGATCGGGCTCCTGGGCCACGGTCAAGCGCATGGGCTGACCCGCTGCCCGCTTCCCCCGGAGCCCCCTTCCCCGCCCTCTCCCGGGCGGGGAAGGGGGCTCCTCCAGTCCTGTCCACCGCTTCGGGCGACCCGTTCACGTACTGGATCAGCGCTCCGCGGTCGACCGCCGCTCACCGTGGGCCCGCCTCCGCGGGCCCACGCCTTCACGAACGCGTCACCGGTGGAGCGCGGCTCGTTCCACCACGCCCCACGCCATGCTGGTGACCACGTACAACGCGGTGGCCAGCGGCACCACGGCCACGGTGACAAGCGTGAAGAACGACAGGAACGGCAGCACCTTGGCCACCGCCCCCGTCCCGGGCACCGCGGCGGGTTCCGTGACGCCCCCGCCCTTGCCCCCGCCCCTTCCGCCACCGCTGCCGCTACCGGCACCGCTACCGGTACCGGTCAATGCCGGGTTCGCCGCCATCGACCGCTTGGTCAGCCGGTAGCTGAAGGTGGCGACCGCCACGACGACCGCGAACAGCCCGGCGTACACGAGCCCCGCCCCGCCGAGCGGTCCCCCGTCCCCCAGCGCGTCGGCCCAACGCCCGCCCAGCGGCGCGGTGAACAGGTCATGGCCGAGCAGTTCGTTGGGCCGCCCGCCGATCGTGGTGTTCGAGAACAGGTAGAACAGCAGGAAGAAGGCGGGCAGTTGGAAGAGGCTGGGCAGGATTCCGGCCAGTGGCGACACCTTCTCCCGGGTGTGCAGGTCGAGGAGGGCCCGCTGGAGCTTCTCGGGGTTGCGGCCGTACCGGCGCCGCAACTCGGCGATCTTCGGCTGGAGTCGGGCCTTGGCCTTCTGCCCGCGCGCGGCGGCCCGGGACAGGGGGTGGACGAGGAGACGTACGAACGCGGTGAACAGGACGATCGCGGCGGCTGCCGCGGAAAGGCCGAACAACGGCTGGAGCAGGTCGGCCAGTCGTTCGACCAGGCCGGCGAAGACGGACATGGGTGAGCCCTCCGAGGGTCTCGTCGTGCCGAAGGCCCCGGGCGTACCGGGACGGGAGAGGGGAATGACGGCATGACGACCCACGCGGGGCGTGGTGGACGAATCCGAGAACGGGTGCCCTACGCGACGGTCGTCGGGAGGGCGTGTCCGGGAGCTCTGGGCCGGGTGCGGCCCCTGGCGTCGGGGTCGCGCTGCGGCAGGAAGGCGGTACGCCGGTCGCGGTCGCGGAGGGCCGTACGCACCCGGGTGGGCGGCACGACGGGCACGCTGCGCGCGAGGACGACGGCGCACACGGTGAGCGTGGCGGCGGCCGCGGTGGTCGCGGCGAGCGCGACGGTGCCGGAGAGTCCGGAGAGGCCGCCGGTGGCCGGCAGCATGAGCAGGGCGACCTGGAGCAGCGGGAGCAGCACCGCGACCGCGGCGAAGGCGGCGCGCACGTCGCCGCGGCCGGGCATCGCGACGCGTATCGCGGTACGGATCACCGACACCCCCTGTCCCTTCGCCTCACGCCCGGTCGGACCCGGTCGGGCCCGGCACGATGCACGATCCAGCCCTGTCCACCATTCCAACGTCCGGGACCGGCACAACAGTTCCGCGCGGTTCCATGCGGTTCCGCGAAGTTCCGCGAAGTTCCGCGAAGTTCCGCGAAGTTCCGCGAAGTTCCGCGAAGTTCCGCGAAGTTCCGCAGGAGCTGTGTCCGCCGTCCGCCCTCCCGGTCCCGACCGTGCGGACCGGGAAGGCGGACCGGGAGGCGGGAGGGCGGACCGGCCGCTGTCACACGGTGAACCGGTGGTTTCCCGATCCCACCTCGAAGACGGCGAAGCCGTCCTCCGCGCGCACGAGGGTTCCGTGGGTGTGCTTGACGCGCTTGGGGTTGTCCGTCGGGATCCACACCTCGGCGGTGGTGTTCGCCGGCACGCCGCACGACAGCCGGAAGCGGCCGGACCGCTGCTCCCATGCGGTGGACACCGGGCCGTAGAGGGAGGTGAAGGTCGCCCGGGCGGAGGTGACCTCGCCGCCCGGACGCGGGCGGATGACGACCTGCCGGTAGCCCGCCCGGCCCGGCGCGATGCCGGCGATGTTGGCGTACATCCACTCCCCCACCGAGCCGTAGGCGTAGTGGTTGAAGGAGTTCATGCCCGGGGACTGGAACTCGCCGTCCGGCTGGAGGGAGTCCCAGCGCTCCCACATGGTGGTCGCGCCCTTGTCCATCTGGAAACCCCAGCTCGGGAAGGTGCGCTGGTGCAGCAGGCGGTAGGCGACCTCGGTGTGGCCGGTGTCGGTGAGGACGGGCAGCAGGCGCGGGGTGCCGAGGAATCCGGTCGACAGGTGCCAGTCCCGTGCTTCGATCAGGGCGACGAGGCGGTCGGCCGCGGCCTTGCGCAGGGCGTCCGGGACCAGGTTCATGGACAGGGCGAGGACGTAGGCGGTCTGGGTGTCTCCCTTCACCCTGCCGTCGGCCGTCACGTACGCCGCCTGGAACGCCGTGCGTACGCGTGTGTGGAGGTCGGCGTAGGGTGCGGGGTCCTCCCCCAGTTCCGTCGCGATCCGTGCCGCGAGGTCGGCGCTGTGCGCGAAGTAGGCGGTGGCGATGACGTCCTTGGGCGTCTCGTCGGACACGTTCAGCCAGTCGCCGTATCCCGCGGCCGGGCGCAGCAGACCGGTGCTGTTCTGCTCCAGGTGACGCAGCCAGGCCTGGACGGACGGCCAGGCATCCTCGAGGACCTGCCGGTCGCCATACGTCTGGTACAGGGCCCACGGGACCGTGACCCCCGCGTCTCCCCAGCCCGCGACGCCCTTGCCGATGTCGCCGACCTGCGGGGCCACGTCCGTGAACGCGCCGTCGGACGTCTGTGCGTCGCGGAGATCGACGAGCCACTTGGCGAGGAAGCGGGCGGACTCCATCGTGTAGGTGGCCGTGGGTGCGAAGACGTTGATGTCGCCGGTCCACCCCAGTCGTTCGTCACGGGCCGGTGTGTCCGTCGGGACGGAGAGGAAGTTGCCGCGCTGCCCCCAGGTGATGTTGCTGTGCAGCTGGTTGAGCATCGGCACGTCGGTCTCGAAGGTGAGCGTGAAGGGTGCGGAGGTGTGCATGACCCGCCCGGTCACGGCCGACGCCGGCGGCGTGCCGGGGAATCCGGTCACCTCGACGTAGCGGAAGCCGTGGAAGGTGAAGCGCGGTTCGTAGACCTCCTTGCCTGTCCCCTTCAGGATGTAGGTGTCCGTCGCGGCGGCCGACCGCAGGTTGGCGGTGTAGAGGGTGCCGTCGGGGTTGAGGACCTCGCCGTGCCGCAGCCGCACCGCGGTCCCCGCCTTGCCGGACACGCGCAGCCGTACCGAGCCGACCATGTTCTGGCCCAGGTCGAAGACGAAGACGCCGGGCTTGGGTTCGGTGACCTGCTGGGTGCGGAGTTCCTTCTCGATGCGTACGGGGCCGTCCACCTGCGCGACGATCCGCGGCGGGGCGGCGGCGTCGGCGTCCCGTACCGGACGCCAGGCTCCGGCGTCGAATCCGGGCGAGGTCCACCCGGCCGTCTCCTTGCGCGCGTCGTAGGTCTCGCCCGCCAGCAGGTCGGCGGAGACGATCGGGCCCTGGGCGGCGCGCCAGTCGGGCCCGGTGGTGATGCGCTCGCTCGTCCCGTCGGCGTACTCGACCTCCAACTGCGCGAGAAGCGCCGGGTGTTTCCCGTACTGGTGCGGTCCGAACCAGCAGATGTTGCCCGCGTACCAGCCGTGGGCGAGGTGGACGCCGAGGGCATTGGCTCCCGGGCGGAGCGCGTCGGTCACGTCGTAGGTCTGGTACTGCACGCGCTTGTTGTAGTCGGTCCAGCCGGGTGCCAGTTGATCGTTGCCCACCCGCTTGCCGTTGAGGTGGGGTTCGTACACGCCGAGGGCCGTGGCGTACAGGCGGGCGCGTGCGACCTTCTTGCGCGGCAGCCTGAACTCGTGGCGGAGCTGGTGGGCGGCGAACAGCACCGGCTCGACCTCGCCCCACGGCCCGGCGCCCCAGGCGGCGGCCACCTTGGCGGCCCGCCACCCGGTGTCGTCGAAGTCCCGCTCGCGCCAGTCGTCGGCCGGCTCCCGGTCGGTGGACCTCCACGCGCTGTCGGTGACGATCCTGCGCTCGCCGGAGGCCGTGGTCAGGGCGAGTACGCCGATGAGGCCGGCGGGGCCGACCGTGCGGTTGGTCGCGGAGACGGCCAGGACGTTCGTGCCGGAGCGTACGTGCTCGAGAACGTCGATGACGTCCGGGCGACGCCATCTCCGCTCGTCCGAGTCCAGTGCGGTGCTCGCCACTTCGGTGCCGTTGACGGAGGCGACGTAGGCGTCGTCCGCGCTGAGCACCAGCGTGGCCGCGGTGACGGCGTCCGGGAGGTCGACGGAGAGACGGAACCACCGGGTGTCCGCCGGCACGCTCTGCGTCGGTTCGCCCTCGGGGAACCAGATCCACGAACTGCCTTCCAGGGAAGGGGGTTCGGTGAGGGAGGCGGGAGCGGATATCCACCGCGCGGACCATTCGGCCTCGTCCATCAGGCCGGTCTCCCACCAGGACGGTTCGCTCCACGGCGAGACGGCTCCGTCGGCGTCCCAGACACGCACCGACCAGTGGTAGCGCGTACGCGGCTCGAGCCGGGGCCCGTCGTAGGAGACGAGAACGGACTCGGCCGAGGCGACCTTGCCGCTGTCCCACACGTCCGGGCGGGGCAGGCGGGCGACGCTCGACGCGATGCGCACCTGGTAGGCGCTCTGCCGTTGCCCCGGCGCGGTCGCGGTCGCGGTCAACGGCCAGCTCAGACGCGGTCGGGCCACGTCCAGACCCAGGGGGCGGCGCACGTACTCGACGGTCGGAGAGGCCACCCGTAAGGCGCTCCCTCCCTTGCGCGCGGCGGAGGGCGCGGCGGAGGGTGCGGCCCCCGCCGGCGCCGCTCCCATGGTCACGGCGCCCACCGTGGCCACGGCGCCCGCGAGAATGTTCCTTCTACTGATCACAGCGGCTCCATCGAAGAGAGGGCGAGTCGTAGTGGGTGGGTCGTAGAGGGTGGTGATCGAGGGTGGCACTCGAGAGTGAATCGATTCATGCGAACGTAAAGGGAACGCGAGACACCGTCAATAAGCGTGCGTGGCCTTTCGTAAAGCCCGCCAGGTAAACGATGGAAGCGATGAAGGCGGCCCATTTCGGCCAGGTTCGGGAAATTGAACCCTTTCAAAATGATCAAGAATAGTGGCACCGGCGACGGAAATGGGGGCCCGGACGCTCCCTCCCCGCCGACCCCCTCGACGAGCCCGGGTACCGGCTCCGGCACATCGGCACGGTCTCTTCGCTGTCACCGGTCGGCAGTACGGTGTCACCCATGCGCCCCGACACGCCCGCCGAAAACGTCGACCACACCGCCGAAGCGGCACGCCTGGAGCGGACCGCCGGCCTCCATCCCGAAGACGCCGAAGCCCTGCTGCTACGGGCCGCCGCCCATCTCGAACTCTCCGGTGACCGCACCGCCGCGGCCGCCCTCTACGACCGGCTGCTGGCCTCCGACGCCGAGCTGGAGAGCCCGCACCTGGTCCGCGCCCTGAAGGCCTCGAACCTCTGGGAGTACGGCCACGAGGCGGAGGCCCGCGCCATCATCGACGGCATCCGCGCCGCGGCCCCGCGCGATCCGGCCCCCTGGGTGATCGTCGCGGAGTCCCTGGAGGCCCACGACGAGCTGGAGCAGGCGCACGAGATGTTCACGGAGGCGGTACGCCTGCTACTCACCGACGTACCGGAGCCCCCGCTCTCCGCCCTCCCGCTCCTCTTCGGCCGCCACCGCGTGCGCAGGATGCTGGGCGCGGCGCACGACGAGTGGGACGCCCTGGCGGACACCGTCCACACCCTGCCGATCACCCTGGACGAACTCCACGACCCGAAGCGCGTCTGGTCGCTGGGCTCGGAGAACCCGGAGGAGCTGGAGGCGGAGATCTCCCGTCTGCGAGCGGAGGTGGGCGCGTACCGGACGGCCCTGTCCCGCCCCTTCCCGGTGGCGGTCCTGCACTGGCCGGCGGACGAACTGACCGAACTCCTGGAGGCCTACCCCTCCCTCGCCGTCGAGTACCCGTCGCACGAGGAGCACCTGGCCACGATAGAGACGGCCCTGCGCGAACTGGCCGCCTCCGGCATTCCCAACCTGGGCATCGTCCCCGGCACCGTCCCCTCGTACGAGGCCTTCGCCGCCTCCGAGGGCACCACCCCCGACGACGCCGACCTCCTCCCCCAGTACGCCACCACCCTGGCGGCCCGGGGCCGCGCCCTTCCCTGGCCGCCGCAGCGGTCGGCCGCCTGCTGGTGCGGCTCGGGCCGCACGTACGGGGAGTGCCACGGCGTGTGAGCGGCGGGCGGTCGGGGCGACAGCTCCGCCCCGACCGGCGAAGAACCCGACGGCCGTCATGAGGGGCCGAGCCCGGGGCTGCCCCGTCAGCCGCGGTGGACCGGCGCGCGGCGTCGGATGCGGTGCATCGCAAGGCGCGGAAGCGTCCGCGTACCGGGTGTACGCGGACGCTCCGGCCGCGCGGCGAGGTGCCGTGACCGGGCGCCGCGCGCCCGCCGGGGGCTGGGAGCTGTCGGGTGGCGGGGCAGCCCTCAGTGCTGGAGCTTCGAGGTGAGTTTCGCCTGCATCTTCTGTGTCGCCTGACGCAGGGCTTGGGTGAGTGCCGTCTCGGACGGGGTGCCGGGATCGTCGCGTGTGAAGCACAGACGTGCTTGCGGTCCTGAGATGGTGATGGCGATGGGCGGGTACCCCTGCGGGGTGGGCAGAGTCTGCGCGAGTGCCGCGATGCCGGGTTGGGTCTCCTCGATGTTGCGCGCGTAGCCGCGCTGCCGGACGTTCTCCAGCTCCGTTTCGAGGGCCGTGCGGGTCGGGGTGACGGTGTTCGCCCCGTGCGGGAGGGGTTCGTTCGGGTAGATCCGGCGGAGCTGGTCGGTCGTGAGGGTGGCGAGGAGGGCTCGTCCGCAGGCTGCGGTGTGCGCGGGAAGGATCGTTCCCGCCCGGGCTTCGATGCGCATGTGGTGCTGTGAGGCGATGCCGTAGATGTAGCGCACCGCCTGCCCTTCGAGGACCGCGAACTCCACGGTCTCGCCAGTTGCCGCCTGCAGCTCGAGCAGGTCGTCCTGGACGAGGTGGGTGAAGTCCGTGTCGGCGTGGGCGGGGCGGGCGCCGGTCATGGCCGGGCCGAGGCGGTAGCCGGGGCCGTCGAGTGAGCGGCGCACGAAGCCGTGGGCCTCGAGGGTGGCCAGCAGCCGGTGGGCGACGGAGGTTCCCACGCCCAGTTCGTCGGCGGCGCGGGCGAGGGTGACGACCGGCTCCTGCTGGGCCAGTGCAAGCAGTCGAAGTGCCCTGTCCACAGTTTGAAGAGTGTTCACATCCCGATGTTCCCACATACAGGGAATGATTGACTAGCCACTCCCTGATAGTGGATTCTCTCGATGTCCGCAGGTGAACGCACACTCGAACGAGTGTCTTTGCGTGACACGGACTCCTGGGCGCGAGATCACCCCCTTGCCTGCCCGTGGCGTAAGTGGCCGCTGAGGCGTGAACCGCCCGTCAGCTCATGTGACGTGCCGCGCAGTGAGGACACCAAGGAGAGTGAAGCAATGAGAGTCAGTGGACTCGATGGGCAGGCCGAAGCGACTCAGCCGGACACGGCACCGGAGGGTTCCGGGGGCCCGGAGGGCGGGAGCGGGAAACCCACCGCCCGACGCGCGGTCGTCAGTGGCTCGCTGGGTTCCGCACTGGAGTGGTTCGACTTCTCCGTGTACGGCGCGTTGTCGGCCACGGTGTTCCCGCATCTGTTCTTCCCCGACCTCGCGCCGGGCACCGCGCTGCTGGCGTCGTTCGCGACCTTCGGAGTCGGGCTGGTGGCACGCCCCTTGGGCGGCCTCGTGTTCGGCATGCTGGGTGACCGGCTCGGCCGCCGGAACGTCCTCATGTTCACGCTGCTGCTCATGGGCGTGGCATCAGTGCTGATCGGCCTGCTTCCGACCTACGCCACGGCGGGAATGGTGGCTCCGACCGCGCTGGTGGTCCTGCGTTTCCTGCAGGGCTTCGCCCTGGGGGGCGAGCACACCGGGTCGCAGCTCATGGTGATGGAACACTCGCCGAGCCGGCGCCGCGGTATCGCGGGTGCTCTGATGTCGGTGGGATCGCCGATCAGTCAGGTACTCGCCACACTCACACTGACCGGACTCGCCGCGTGGCTCACCGAGGACCAGTTCACCAGCTGGGGCTGGCGGATTCCCTTCTTGATGAGCGTGGCGATCATCGCCGTCGGGTACTACATCCGGCACCGCGTCGAGGAGACTCCGGTCTTCCTCGCCAACGAGGGCAAGAGCGAGCAGCCGACGCGCGGGCTGCTGAGGCAGCACCGGAAGACCGTGATGCTGCTGGTGCTCGCGTGGGCCGCGCCGGGAGCGCTGTACTACATCACCGTCACCTTCGCCATCAGCTACCTCACGGGCCAAATCGGATTCGACAAGAGCTCCACCTTCGGGCTGATGGTCGTCGCGAACTCGATCTCCATCGGGGCAAGCCTGCTCGGCGGCTGGTCCAGCGACCGGATCGGGCGAAAGCGCGTCCTCTTCACGGGTCTCGCGGTGCTGCTGGCCTTCCTCGTCCCGTTCTTCCTGATCCTCGACACGGGCAACTGGTGGATGGCCGCGCTCACCATCACGGGTGCGCTGTGCGGTGTGCAGTTCATGACCGGATGCCAGGGAGCCTTCTACGCCGAGGCACTGCCGACCCCCGTCCGGTACACCGGATCGGCTCTCGGGCTCACCTGCGGAAACATGATCTTCGCCGCACCGGCGCCCCTGCTCGCGACGTGGCTGATGCAGATCTCGGGGAACGGAACCCTGCTGATCACCGCCTACGGCCTGCTCACGATCCTGATATCCGCCGTGGCGATCCGCCTGCTCCCGGACCGTACCGGCCGGCAACTCGAGGCGTGACAGGGACCGCGCCCTGCCGTACGCGCCCCTCCGTTCCTCTACCTGCCTGAATCCTCACCCAAGGAAGAAAAACAATGACTGACGATGCAGTTCGCGCCGACAGCGTGGTGACCGCCGACAGCGTGGTGACCGAGGAGGACCTTCGCTTCCTGAGGGAACTGAAGGTCAAGGACCGGCTGCACGACCTCGAGGTCGCCTACTGCCGCGGGATCGACCGGCGTGACGCCGAGCTGCTGAAATCGATCTACTTCGAGGACGCCTTCGTCCGTCTGGGCGACATGAAGGAAGGCGGGGTGGACGAATGGGTGAACTGGATCATCGACGAGTTCAAGCCCCGGTTCGAGAACACCACCCACTACCTGCTGAACGAGTGGTACAAGGTGGACGGCAAGACCGCCGAGGGGGAGACCCATCGCCTCTCGTACCACCGGTTCGGGGACCCGTCACGCGAACTGATCGCCGCCAGCCGCACGTTCAACCGGTACGAGGAGCGGGACGGCGTCTGGAAGATCACCTTCCGTGAGGTCATCCGGGACTGGATCCACGAACGCCCCGTGGACCGGGACCTGTTCACCGGCGGGTTCGCGATGGAGATGAGCGAGCCCGGCCCCGCGGACAAGAGCTACGAGGTGCTCTCGATGTTCGGCCGCGGTCCGCTGCGGCCCGAGTGACCCCTGGTTCCGAATCCGGCCACAGCCCCGCCGACCGCGGGACAGGCCCGGTGGGGGAGCCCCCACCGCCATGAGCACCGATGACCCCGCCCTTTCCCCTGGGGGCGGGGTCATCGGCTTCCCGGCGCCACCGCCCGCTCAGCCGTACCCCGGCCCTCCCCTCCGCCGTCTCCCCCCTGCGGGGGAGGCGGTTCCCCCGCGCACGGGATCTCCCCGCGGCATCCGGCGGCTGTACTGGAGGCATCCGACGTCAAGGGAAGGACACCCGATGCACCTCTGGACGAGACGACGCTTACTGCTCTCGACCGCCTCGGCGGCCTCGGCGGCCGGTCTCGCCGCGGCGGCGTCCGCACCGGCCCACGCCCTGACCGAGGCGTCTCCCGCGCCCGCCGACGACGACCTCGTGCGGCGTCTGGGCTCCCTGCCGGGTGTGCGGATCGTGGAGGAACGGCCGGACGCCGAACCGGGATACCGCCTCTTCGTGCTCGGACTGCGCCAGCCGGTCGACCACACCGACCCCTCGGCCGGCACGTTCGAGCAGCGCCTCACCCTGCTCCACACATCCGCCGAGCGCCCCACCATCCTGTTCACGACCGGCTACGCGGCCTCGCTCACGCCCCGGCGCACCGAACCGACCGTCCTCCTGGGCGGCAACCAGCTCCAGGTCGAGCACCGCTACTTCGGCACCTCACGCCCCAGCGCCCACGGCTACTCCCACCTGACCGTCCGCCAGGCCGCCGACGACCACCACCGCGTCGTCCGCACCTTCCGCCGGCTCTACCCCGGCGCGTGGATCTCCACCGGCGGCAGCAAGGGCGGCATGGCGAGCGTGTACCACCGCCGTTTCCACCCCCACGACGTGGACGGCACCGTGGCCTACGCGGCCCCGAACAACGTCGACGACCGCGACGACTCCGCCTACCTCCGGTTCCTGGAGACCGTGGGCACGGCCACCGACCGCGAGGCGATCAGGACCGCCCAGCGCCGGCTCCTGACCCACCGCGCGGAACTGGTCGCCCGCTACGAAGCCGCGACGACCGCCGCCGGGGACACCTTCCGCATCATCGGCAGCGCCGACAAGGCGTTCGAGATCGCAGTGCTGCGCGTCCCCTTCATGTTCTGGCAGAACGGCGGCAGCGCGGAGGACCTCGCCGCCGTTCCCGGCCCGGACGCCACCACCTACCAGCTGTACACCTGGCTGGACGACACCGCGGGCCTGGCCCTCTACGCCGACACGACCGCCCGCGTGTACATCCCGTACTGGTACCAGCTCGCCACCGAAATGGGCTATCTCGACGTCCCCACCGCCCACCTGGACGGTCTGCTGCGCCACCCGGGCGCCATCGAGCCGCGCTCCTTCGTCCCCCGCGACATCCCCCTGCGCTTCGACCCGGACGCGATGCCGGACATCGACCGCTGGGTCCGCCGCAGCAGCACCCGCCTGCTGTTCGTCAACGGGACACAGGACCCGTCGACCGCCGAGTCCTTCCCGCCCGGCCGCCACGACTCCCGCGTCCTGTGGGTCCCCGGCGCCAACCACCACACCACCATCGCCGCCCTCCCCACCCCGGACCTCGCCGAGGCCACCGCCATGCTCACCCGCTGGACCGGCCTCGCCTGAAAGCCCTGACCGCACCAGCAGTCAGCCGCCTGCTGGTGCGGTCAACCCCCCTTAGGGCCCGTCCGGCGGATCATGCCGGAGACGTGGGTCTGGCACGTCCTCCCCCCGAGCTCTTCGAGCAGGGGGTGTCCCCAAGCGGCGTTGTCGTCGGTTGCCGACTCCCCCCGCTCGGCTCCGCTCGAACAGGGAGGGGCCCCCAGGACCCCACTCACCCCAGCTCCATGGATACCGCCGGTTGCCTCCGACCTGATCCGCCGGACAGACCCTGGTGGCCGCGGAAGCCGCTGGCGGTGATGTCGCGGAGGCCGGCTCCGGAGAAGTCCACAGGCTCACGTTTCGACGTCAGAGATATCCGCGGGCGCGAGATCAGACGTCTTCCGTGGACAGTTCGGTGCCTTCCGGGCCGTCGAGGGGCGGGCCACGGCGGTCCGTACAGCGGGGTCTGCCCGTTCGGACCGACTTCCCTGACCTTCCGTACCTGGCGGTAGCCGACCGCCCGAGGTATCCAGGAGTCACCGTACCGCGTTCCCTCCCAGGAAGGGTTTGCATGCACATCCACGACGACGCAAGCACCAAAGAGCGTCGGGCCGCTCGCACACCCGTCAGAGCGGATCACGCCACGACATCGCCCGGCCCTGTCCCGGCGGCGCTCGACCCACGCTCCAGGGGGGCGCTGAGCCCGGGCATGGTGACCGCGATCCAGCGTACGGCGGGGAACACGGTGGCCACGCGGATGATCCAGCGGACGCCGACCGAGGACGGCCAGCACCGCGCGACGCAGTCGCACGAGGCGTACGAGCAGACCGTGGACGAGTACACGAAGAGCGGCGGCCCGGCCAAGCTGTACCGGGCGATCCGGATCGCCACGCAGATCAAGCGCCGCGAGAAAAACTCCGAGATCATGGCCAAGGCCGACGGCGACCTGGGTGCGGGGCTCTCGCCCGCCGCGGAGGTGACGAGGCTCTATCAGACCCTCAAGAACTGGCCCGAGGCGAAGGACATCGAACCCGTCGATGCGAACGCGACGTTCACCGTGGGCCACCATGTGGGCGGGGACAACTACGGCACGCAGTACATCTCCTTCAGCCCCCACCAGGACCGGTCCGTCAGCTACGCCAGATACAACTTCAAGACGGGCCCAGCCGAGAACCTGGACTACCACACCCCGAAGCCACGTCTAGTGAAGAACTGGGCGCCGGTGATCGAGATCGACGTGAACAAACTCGGTTCCGGCGTCCGGCTGGTGAACCTCGCCAACCCCGCCGTCTTCGGTCAGACGAACCTGTCGGAACGGCTGGAGATCGGCTCCATGGCCCAGGGCGACGGTGAGGTGCTCATCAAGGGGACGATCCCGGCGGGCGCCGTCACGAAGGTGTTCGGCGTCGAGGACGCCATCAAGGAGATGGACCTCACGGCACGCAAGGAACTCATCGAAAAGGATTTTGCATACGGCCCCCGGCCGCGGCACGAGGGGGCGGAGCAGCAGGACTGGGACCGCGTGCTCAAGCGCACCGTCCCCGAACACCTCCAGCAGTACTTCGGGCACCTCACCGAGCAGCCGGAAGAGGACGAGTACGTACCGTCGTCCATGTCCGTCGCCGAACGCCACAAGCGGCGGGCTGCGGAACATACCCCGCCCGAGCCGGAGTCCTCCGAGCCGGTCGTGAAGAGGCCGGCCAAGAAGAGAAAGAAGCAGACCGCCAATCTGCTGAGCTTCAACATGGACGAGGATTAGTGGCACTGTCCGGCGGATCATGGGTGGAGCCATAAGCGGATCGCTGCTGCGGTGACCGTACCGTGGAAGACGTAGGCCCTTTTGTCATAACGGGTGGCGACCGCGCGGGAGTTCTTGAGCCGGTTGATGGTTTGCTCGACCTCGTTCCGTCGCCGATAGCGGTCGCGGTCGAAGCCGGCGGGGCTGCCGCCCGTGCTGCCTCTGCGCCGGCGGTTGGCCCGCTGGTCCTTCGGCTCGGGAATCGTGTGCTTGATGCGGCGTCTTCGCAGTTAGCGGCGATTGCGGCGGGAGCTGTAAGCCTTGTCTCCGCTGATGTGCTCGGGCCGGGTCCGGGGCCGTCCGCCCAGCGGGCGGGGAACCCGGGTCCGGTCCAGGATCTCGATCATCTGCGGGGCGTCACCCCACTGACCTGGAGTGACCAGCAGGGCCATGGGGCGGCAGCCGCCCTCGCCGGCGAGGTGGATCTTGCAGGTCAGGCCGCCCCGGGACCGTCCGAGTCCCTCGTCGGGGCGGTGGTGCCGGGGCGTCGTCCTTTTCGGGATCCGCGGCCTGGCCTTGCGGGCGCCGGCCGCGTGCTGGTGGGCCCGGCAGGACGTCGAGTCGACGCCGACCATCGACCAGTCGATCCGCCCGGAAAGGTCGGCGTCGGCCTGGACCGCCTGCAGGAGCCGGTCCCAGGTGCCGTCCGCCGACCAGCGGCGATGCCTCTCGTAGACGGTCTTCCAGGAGCCGTAGCGTTCGGGCAGGTCACGCCACGGGACACCGGTGCGGATCCGGAACAGGATCCCGTTGAGCACGGTGCGGTGGTCGTTCCACCGGCCGCCTCGGCCACCCGAAGGCGACAGATGCGGCTCTAGCAGCGACCGCTCGCGATTCGTCAGATCCCCCCGGCCCATGACCCATCCAACGAGCGACCGGTCGGAAAGTCACATGATCCGCCGGACAGTGCCTAGGCGCCGAAGCCGTTGCTCAGGGTCAGCGAGGGGTGAGGAGGCAGAACTCGTTGCCCTCCGGGTCGGCCAGAACCGTCCAGGGGACGTCGCCCTGACCCACCGACGGGCGTCGCGCCGAGGTCCTTCAGCCGCTCGACCAGCTCCGCCTGATGGGCTGTCGAGGTGGTGGCCAGATCGAGGTGCACCCGGTTCTTCACCGTTTTGGGTTCCGGGCGGACGACGACGTCGACGCAGACTGCCACGGGGTCGGGACAGGCGAAGCCCACGGGTTCGAGGTTGGTCACACCGGGCGCCTCACTGTCGACACCCCAACCGAGTGCCTCCGCCCAGAACCGGCCGAGCACGGAGTCGTCCTGGGCCTTCATGTTGATCTGCACGAGTCTCGTTGCCATGCGCAGATCCTAGAAGCTGCGCCGGTCCGGGCCACCGAGATCAGACATGTGCCAGGCCCGGCGCTGATCGTGGTCACCCTCGTCGAGACCGTGCGGGTCCTTGGTCGTGTGGACTGACGACGCGACGGTGGCTGCCGGCCACAGCAGAGAGCCCGCACGTCACGGAGAAGGGATCCGGACCCGTCCTCGGACCGGACCCCTCACCGCGTACTGCTCCTCGCTAGGCCGCTCGGCGCGCCGGGTGGAAGTTGATGCGTTCTCTGACGACGGGGAAGCCGGCCTTGGCGAAGTTCGCGGCCATGGGGAAGTTGCCCTGGTCGGTCCCTCCGCTGATGAACTCCGCACCCTTCTCGACGAGGAAGTGGGTGCACTCCGCGAGGAGGTCGTAGGCGTAGCCGTGACCACGCTGTTCCGAAACGACTCCGATGAAGCCGATGGTCGGGCCGGAAGGGTTGTGGACCGGGATGTGGACGCCTGCCAGGTCGCCCTCCGGCGTGTACGCGATCTGCCACCACTCCCGTGGGGAGGGGCACCAGTGGAAGAAGTCGAGTTCCTCCTGGGCGGCCTGGTCGAGGCCGCCCTCCTCGATGGCCCTGAGCGCGTGGGCGTCCAGAGTGACGGAGTGGATGCGGCGCAACGCGTCGAAGAACACCGTGTCGTCGGGTTCGGCGCCGAAGCGCAGGCGTCCGGGCCGCTCGGGCAGACCTCGTTCCGGGGTCCAGCGGTACAGGAAGCGTTCCACCAGGAGTTCGTACCCGGCGGCTCGTGCGGCGGCGAAACGTGTCTCGGCGGCGGCGCGCAGGTCGGGCTCGTCCCGCCAGCCGGCAGGCAGATTGATCTCGAGTTCGACCTGCCAGGGGGCGGAGCGCAGGAGTTCGGCCCCCGCCTCCTCCGCGCCCTCGGACACGTCGAACCAGTTGATGTTGACGGGCTCCGAGTCGTCGGGGCCGCCCCACCACGCGCCGCGTGCGACGACCTCGCCGTCGCGCAGGGCGACGCGCATCCAGTCGGGGCGGAACCGGGTACGCCGATGGCCTTCACGGGCGCCCAGTGGGTCGGGGAGTTCGTCGAAGAGACGGGCGTCGCTCGCGGAGAGCGCGCGGATGACCGGATCGGTCATGGATTCCTCCGGGATACAGGCTGCTCGGAGCGCTCCCGGTCAGAAGTGACGAACCACGCCGGGACAGCGGAAAAGGGAGCGCTGGAAAGGTGTGAACCGCACGGCACTCGCCTCCTTCCATCCATCTCAGGGCGTGGAACCGCACAGTACGTGCTCTTCCGCGGGTCCGTCCATGGATTTCCGCGGCCCTTGGAAGGAGGAGTTCGCGGGACGGTGCAGAGCGCTCTCAAAGGCCTGTGGGGCCTTGATACTCCGCCCATAGATCGTGATCTTCATGCCTGACGCGATGTCAACGCCGCTGTCGGCGGACGAGTACTCGAGTCGGTGAGCTGTGCCTGTCGAGTGGCAGGACAGGGGCTGCAGGTGGTCTGCAGGCAGGCACTCGCAGGGCCCCATCGATGCTTGACCTCAACCAGACTTGAGTTTTCAGGTTCCTTCCAGAGCCGCAGGAACCGACCAGCGGTGCCTTTTCAAGGAGGTTCGCCGTGACCGAGCACACGGCCCCCATCGAGATTCCCGACCGCTACCGCTATGCCGTGATCCCGCACATCATGGTCGACGACGCCACCGCGGCGATCGATTTCTACCAGCGGGCGTTCGGTGCCCGTGAGGACTTCAGGATCGACGCTCCGGGCGGCGGAATTCTGCACGCCGAGATCACCATCGGACGATCAACCCTGATGCTGGGCGACGCCGGCGTGGACGAGGCGGAGGCCGCCTCCTTCGCCGCGCCGACCTCGCTCGGCGGAGGTACGTCCGTCACGCTGCATGTCTTCGTGCCGGACGTCGACAGCCTGGCGGAGCGCGCAGAAGCCGCCGGCGCCGAGATCCTCCAGCCGCCGAAGGACATGTTCCACGGTGACCGCACCGTCATCCTCAAGGACCCTTCCGGTCACATGTGGGTCTTCCTGACCCACCTGGAAGACGTCTCGCAGGAGGAGCTTCGACGCCGCCTGGCCGCTGCAGGGTGACTGGATCCCGTAGCGGCTACTGGCGACAGCACCTCACCGCCCACGGCCCCGCCAACAAACTCCTACTCGCCTTCCAGAACCAGCACCGACTACCGGCCCGCTTCAGCGAGATCCTCGGCTTCCCCCTGGGTACGGCTCTGAGCATCCTCCAGGTCCTGGGCGACGACTCGCTCCCCCACCTCCTCATCGCCCTGACCCTGTCGATCGCCGCCACAGCAGCAGTCCTGACCACGCGCTACGGACGGCTCGTGCTGTCGTCACTACGGGGCGGACTGGGTAAGCGGTAGGACACCTCTCCTGATCTCGCACTGTGATCACGCCTCTGATTTGTCAGTGCCCCCTGTTAAAACTGAGGCACATATCGCCGTGGTGATCGAGAGGATTCTGGTGGGAGACATAGAAGAAGGGACACAACCGGCCGCGGGAGTCTACGAGAAGTTGATCACTGACGGTGTGCGTGACGAACTGAGGCAACTCGAGGCCGTGGGGTGGAAAGCCATCGAGACCGAGGTCAGCGCAGAGTCCTCACCTCATGTGCTGGCTCGGCATATAGGTGAAAGCGTGGCTCGCCGCCTCCAGCAGCTACCGCCCCACCAGCAGGTTCCCTTCGCCAACCAGATCCTGGCGTCCCTAGACGTCAACACTGGTGATCAGAGCGACACCGCACCCGGTGGCACCATCGTGGACGGGCCTCGCCAGTTGCTGGCCCTCGCCAAGCAGGAGGCTCCGGGGGCCTACGTGATCCGTCCGCTCACGCCCCTGTCCGAAACGTCACTGCTCACCAACTCACCGGAGGATCTCAGCCTGGGTTCAGAGCTGAGGGCCGAATTGGCCACCGCGGACCGGATCGATCTGCTCTGTGCCTTCGTGAAGTGGTACGGCATCCGCGTACTGGAAGACTCCCTGCGTGCCGCAAAAGAGCGGGACGTTCCGATCAGGGTCATCACCACCACCTACATGGGTGCGACGGACCGCCGCGCACTCGACCGTCTCGTACGGGACTTCGGTGCGACCGTGAAGGTCAACTACGAGATCCGCTCGACACGGCTGCATGCCAAGGCGTGGCTCTTTCGCCGTAAGACGGGGTACGACACCGCCTACGTCGGCAGCTCGAACCTGTCACGGGCCGCGCTGCTGGACGGGCTCGAGTGGAACGTACGCCTGTCGTCCGTCGCCACGCCCGCGGTGTTGGACAAGTTCGAGGCGACCTTCGACGCGTACTGGAACGACACCGCCTTCGAGACGTACGACCCCGATCTCCACGGTGAGCGCCTCGACGGAGCTCTGGCACAGGCGAGTGGGACCACCTCGACGACCGACCTGAAGATCAGTCTTTCCGGCCTCGAAGTACGCCCTTACCCCCATCAGCGGGACATGCTGGAGCGGCTGAGCGTCGAGCGTGAGCTCCGCGGACGCCACCGGAACCTGCTCGTCGCGGCCACCGGCACGGGAAAGACCGTGATGGCCGCCCTCGACTACCGCAGCATCTGCCGGACGGCGACCGGCGATCGGCCACGGCTGCTGTTCGTCGCCCATCGCAAGGAGATCCTCAAGCAGTCCCTGCGCACCTACCGAGAGGTGCTGGACGACGCCTCCTTCGGGGAACTGCTGCACGGCGGCGCGGACCCGCGCGAATGGAACCATGTCTTCGCCAGTGTGCAGTCGCTCAATATCCAAAGGTTGGAGCAGTTGGCTCCCGACCACTTCGACGTCATCGTCATCGATGAGTTCCACCACGCCACCGCCACCACATACCGACGCATCATCGAACACTTCACGCCGAAGGAGCTGCTGGGCCTGACCGCCACCCCGGAGCGGATGGACGGGCTCAACGTTCAGGACGAGTTCTTCGAAGGCCGCATCGCTGCCGAAATGAGGCTCTGGGAGGCGCTGGAGAACGACCTGCTGTGCCCCTTCCACTACTTCGGCATCCCGGACGGCACAGACCTGACGAACCTCAACTGGCAGAAGGGTGCCTACTCCGATCTGGAGCTCGGCAATCTCTTCACGGGCAACGAGGCCCGAGCCCGCATCGTGGTCAAGCAGATCCAGGACAAGGTCTCCAACCCCGGCGCCATGCGGGCGCTTGGCTTCTGCGTCACCAAGGCGCACGCCCACTTCATGGCGGAGTTCTTCCGCAGGGCCAACTTTCAGGCCGTAGCTCTGGACAGTGATTCGCCTGCGGACGTGCGCTCCCAGGCACTGTCCGATCTGCGGGACGGCAAGCTCCAGGTGATCTTCTCGGTGGACCTGTTCAACGAGGGGCTCGACATCCCGGACGTCGACACCTTGCTCCTCCTGCGGCCCACCAACAGCGCCACTGTCTTCCTCCAGCAGCTTGGGCGAGGGCTGAGGCGCACCGAGACGAAGCCCGTACTCACAGTGCTCGACTTCATCGGACAGCACCGGGCGGAGTTCCGCTTCGAGCAGCAGTTCCGAGCCCTGACCAACCTCTCGCGGAACCGGCTCGTCGAGCACATCGAGCGGGACTTTCCACAACTGCCGTCCGGCTCCCAGATCATCCTGGAGGGCAAGTCGAAGGATCTCGTCCTCGACAACATCCGGACCCAGCTGGGCGCCACGATCAAGACGTTGGTGAAGGAGGTCAAGGAGTACAGCACCCCGCGTCTCGCTGACTACCTGCGGGAGAGCCGTCGAGAAATCAAAGAGTTGTACAAAAGCAGCAACTCATGGACGGCCGTCCTTCGTCGAGCCGGTCTGCTCAACGATGCGGGCCCGTCGGGTGAGGCCGCCTTGCTCAAGCGTGTTCATGCCTTCCTGCACGTAGATGACCCTGAGCGCGCTCAGGCGTACCTGCGCCTCCTGGAAGACGACGCTCCGCCATACGAAGCGCTGGACCCGTCCGACCAGGCGTATGCCCGCATGTTGTTCTTCAACCTGTGGGACGACGCCGGCGGGTTCACGAGCTTCGAGGAAGGCTTGGCGTCCCTGCGCCCACAGCAAGCGCTCCGGGACGAACTCCGGCAGGTGGTGTCGTACGTCATCCAGGAAGCCGATCACTTCCCGATCTCCTTGTCGGGCCACCTCAGCCAGGTTCCGCTGAAGGTCCACAGTGCGTACAACCGGTCGGAGATCCTGGCCGCTCTCGGTGTCGCGCGCTTCGGCGGACAGATGCCCAGGACCTTCGCGCAGGGCGTGCAGTGGGCCGATGAGCTCCAGACGGACGCGTTCCTCATCACTCTGGAGAAGAACGAGAAGGACTTCTCCCCCACCGTCCGCTACAAGGACTACGCGCTGAACGCGTCCCTCTTCCACTGGGAGTCCCAGAACTCCATTGCAGCCGACTCCCCCACGGGCTTGCGCTACCGGCAGCATGCACAGCGCGGCAGTCACGTCCTGCTGTTCATGCGCCGCTACAAGAACACGGACACAGGTAAGTCCCAGCCATGGATGCTCCTCGGCCCGGCGACCTATAAGAGACACACCGGCAGTAAGCCGATGGCGATCACCTGGCGTCTCCACCACGACCTCCCCGCCGACGTGTGGATGTACTCGGCCGCCGTCAAGGCAAGTTGATCCGGTCACGCCGGTCCAGGAGCCGCCTTCCTCAGAAGAATCGAGCCTCGGTCTCAGCCTCGAAGTGGGCTTGGGCCTGGTCCAGTACGTCGTCGGCGTCTCGTCCGTACACACGGCACCAGTAGAGGAGATCGGTGATGATGCCGATCGCCGCGTCTCGGGCAACCGCCGTTTCCAACCGACTCTGACCAGGCCCCAGCGGCGGTGACACCACTCCGCCGTACAAGCTCAACAGATCCGCGGCTCGGGCCAGGCGGGGAAGCGCTGCGTGCCGGCCTACCCTGCCAGCACTCACCCGCAGCTCACACCAGGTGGCCTTCCGGTCGCCGCTGAGGTCGACTCCCCAGCGGTCGCTGACGGCCTCGATGAGCGCCATCCCCCGCCCTGCCTCCGCCTCGACGCCCGCACGGACAAGAGTGGGGAGCGCACGGGGATCGGGGTCGTGTACCGCAATGCGCAGGTGGGTGCTGTTCAGCGAGACCACGAGCGTGGACGGCGTCCCAGGCCCGACGTGTTTGATGACATTGGCGACGAGTTCGCTGACGCAGAGTTCAGCGCCGTCCCTCAGTTCTTGCAACCCCCAGCACTCCAGGTGCGTTCGCAGGGCCCTCCGCAAGGAGGACACCTGCTCGGCTTCGGCCAGAAACGGCAGGCTCCACAGCCTCGTTGAAATCCATCGAGAGCCGTCCACGTCGTACCCCACTCTCTGACTCGCACCCCTGTTGGCGCACAGTGACATCGTCACAACTCAGAGTTGCAGTGAAACTCTCAAAATGGAACTCTCTCTTTGGAGGAGTGGGAGCGCGGTTCCCTCTCGCGCGCCCCCAGCGCATACCGCCTTGCCGTCCAGAGCAAGAGACCACGACGATCTACCGGATCGACATGAAGGGCCACAGACATGGCAGTCGGACCCACCACCCGCAGGCGCCAACTGGGCGCCGACCTGCGCCGCCTCAGGGAACTCAAGGGACTGACCCTTGAAGAGGCGGGCGCCCGAGTCGGCATCTCGAAGGCGACATTGAGCCGCTACGAAACGAAGGAAGGCACGGTCAAGTGGCCGTCCGTAGATGCCCTTTGTCGCGAGTACGGCGCGACGGAAGAGGAGCGCGCAGCCCTGGTCGAGCTGGCGAAGGGCGCCAAGATTCAGGGTTGGTGGCGCTCCCTGGCCGATCCCATCCCCGAGTCCATGAACCTCATGCTCACCCTCGAAGACGAAGTCGTACGCGAGGACCACTACGCCTGCATGTACGTCCCCGGCCTCCTTCAGACCCGCGCGTACGCCGAGGCCGTGCACCAGGCGTCGGAGGTGCAGTGCGGGGAACGCGAGGTGCAACACATGGTCGACATCCGTATGAAGCGCCAGGAACTGCTGGACCGCCAGGAACCGCCGCACATTTGGTGCGTGATCGATGAGGCAGCGCTCCGACGGCAGGTCGGTGGCCACGAGGTAATGCGGAGGCAACTGGAACACCTCCTCGCGATGACGCAGCGTCCGCACATCACCGTGCAGGTCCTGCCCTTCGCCCGTGGCGCTCACGCGGCGGCCGTCGGCAGTTTCGCCGTCCTACGCGGTCAGACTCCCGAACTGGACGTGGTGTACGTGGATCTCCTCGGCGGTGGGCTGTTCATGGAGAAGCCGCAGGAACTAGAGCGTTATAGGTTGGCGTTCGAATACCTGAGCGCACAGGCACTCGACTTCGAGTCCTCCGCCGATCTCATCGACCGGATCAGCAAGGAGTCCTGATGACGGCACCGTCCGAGCCCGACTGGTTCAAGACCTCGTACAGCGGCGGCAGCGGCACCGAGTGCGTGGAATGCGCGTACTCCGCCGACGGCACGCTCATACGTGACTCGAAGCGGGCGGAAGGCCCGGTGGTTCATGTGCGGGCTGGTGCGTGGGGCGCGTTCGTGCGGTCTCTGACCCGCGATGTCCCCAGGTAGAGCCGCGATTCCCATGGGGCCGTGCCTTCGGGGGAGGGTGGTGGTGGGGATCGGCGCGGTGTCGTCTCTGCGTTGCTCACGGCTGTGGACCGCTTCGGGTTCGGTAGTGGGGGTCGTCTGAGGCGGCCAAGTGGTTCTCTTCGCGTCCGGCATCGGAAACCGGCCACGGTTCGGGACCGACAAGCCGCTCGCGAAGCCGCAGGGTGCCGTGGAAGGCTGGTGGCGCATGAGTGACGCATCGTGGGCGGGGTCGGAGTTCCGGACGGCGAGCGGCTCTGTGCGTGGCCGGCGGCCGGTCGACGGGGTGGTGGCCGTCCTCGGTGTGCCGTACGCCGCCGCGCCCTTCGGCCCCCGCCGTTTCCTTGAGCCTCAGCCCGTTCGCGGCTGGAGCGGACCGCGGGACTGCACGGTTTTCGGGCCCATCGCGCCGCAGTCGGCGGAGTTGCCCGGTTCGCCGAGGTGGCGCGAGGAGGACGAGGACGTTCTCACCCTCAACGTGTGGGTGCGGCGGCAGCGGGGCGGACAGCGGCACCACGGCCCGGGCGTGTGGCGGCCGAAGCGCGCACTCGGCCCCGAGTTCGGTCACTGCTCCGATCGTCATGCCCGCCCCACCCTTCCGATGCCGCCGCAGTACATGCGTACACCTCGCCCCGGCGGCCGGGGCGGCCCGCCGCGGGTCGCGGTGATCACCGCAGGGGCTCCGCCGCAGTGGATCCGGCATTCACTGCGGCAGACCTGTCCCGGACACTTCTCGGACAGGGCCCTGGCCAGGCCGGACAGTCCATGCCCTGTCCGGGACAGCTTTCTCCGCTTTCCTCCTTCTTCGTCCTTGCCATTCTTGAGGCCGTCAGCTGGGGACGCCCCAGCTGAATCCGTAAGCAGCTGAGAAGGAGTACATCGTGCGTATTCGTTCCGCTCTTGGTGTCGGACTCGGGGGAGCTGTCCTCGCTCTCGGTGCCGTAGCCGTTCCCGCACAGGCCGTCGAGGCGGCACCGCAAGGCGCGCTGGCCCTTCCTTCGTGGTGCACCAACGGTAAGCCGTGGGATGAGGACGGCAGGACGTACGGGGTTCGCTGTGACGTGACCTTCGCCTACTACGCGAAGGTCACCTGCACGGACGGCAAGAGCACGAAGATCGCCAGGGGGGTCCAGACGAACGACAACCGCTGGTCGTACGCCTACTGCACTTCCTACGGGAGCAACTGGCGGGTCGTTCCGGGCACGGGAGGACCCGTCAGGGCTTCATGACTCCCGGAGCCCCCCGACTCCGGAGTGGGCCGGACGCGCAGGCAAGCGGCACGTCGGCTTGTCGTCACTCCGGTGACGGCCTCGCCCGCACACCCGAGGTGCAGGCCTGGCGTGGGTCCCCTTGATGGGGGAGTGTTTGCAGGAGGGGCGCCCGAAGGCACAGAAGGTGGCTTCCGGCGCCCCTTTCGACTGCACGTCTCACGCTCGTACGCCGGCGGGAGGGCCCCGGGAAGCCGGTGATGTACGGGTGGCACCTCATGGGCGGGTCGGATTTCCGGACGACGAGGGGTGGGGCCGGGTTCGGTGGTGGGCGCACGTCCGGTGACGGGGTGTCACTCCGGCTCGATGATGAACACCTGGCCGTTGGCGTCCTGCACGGTGCACCGCTGGGCCACGGCCACCGCGCCCGCCTTGTCGGAGCCCTGGGAGCCGTCGGGGTCCTCGGCGCTCTCGCGGATGCCGACGCACAGGGGTTCCGCGTCCTGGTCCGGCCTGAACCGCCAGTGGTCCGTGCCGCCGCCGGGGGCGCGCTCGATGCGGAACCGTTGGGCGGTGCTGCCGCCCTGGCAGGCCTTCCAGGGCCAGGGTTCGAGCATCCCGTGGAACGGTCCCCCGTCGAGGACGGTGAGGCAGCCGGGGCCGTGGTCCGGGTGGTCCCACTTGATGATGTACATGCCGTCGGACTCCCGTTGGAGATACGTGCGCGGTGGCACCGCCTCCGCGCAGGGCCGCTGCACCGCGACCGTCTTGGTGTCGCCGTCCACCCGGGCCTCCCCGTCGGTCAGGCACAACGTCGGTGCCCCGACCGGCCGTACCCGCGACCACCCGGGAGTCGGCCCGGCCACGCCATCGCCCTTGGAATCCCCCGTCCGTTCGCCGTCCGGCAGCAGAACCACCGCGGCGATGACGAGCAGGACGACCGTCCCGAGCGAGGCCAGCGCGACGAGCGGGACGAGCGGGACGGTACGCGTACGACCGCCACCGGCGGCCTCACCCTCGGCAGCCTCGCCCTCCGGGGCACGGCCCGTCCCCGGGACGCGGTCGGCGTCCAGGGCGCGATCGGACTCCGGCGCATCGCCGGTCCCGGATGCCTCCGGCCTCTCCGCGTCCGCGAGGCGCTCGTACTCCGCGAGCCGTTCCCGGGCGGCGAGCCACTCGGCCACGTCCTCCTCGGGGCCGCAGGCCCGTACCAGCGCCGCGACGACCTCGGCCCGCGGCAGTGCGTCCCGGCGCAGGACGTCCGCCAGGGTGCTGCGCGCGAGCACGTCGCCGCGTTCGGCGGCCCGCTCCTCCAACTGCCGGTAGGTCAGCCCGCTGTGCTCCTTGAGCCGCCGCAGCAGTCCGACGTACTCGGCCGAAGTCCGCGCCCCGCCGGGCTCCAAGCCACCTAAGATCGCCATTTCGTCATTGTCGTCACGCGCATCACACCCGGCAATCCCCGTCCCGGCCACGTCGGACGTCCTGCCTCCGCCGTTCCGGACAGCCTTCCGGCCGGTCCGGACAGCCCGGCCCCTGTCCCGGACAACACAGACCGTTGCCGGACAAGATCCCGCGGTCCAGGCTCGGTTGGCGTCGCCGCAGGCCGGACCCACGGGGGTGGACCGGCCTCGGCGGACCCACCCGAACGACGTGGCGGGGAGAGCGGATGAGGAAGTCCCGCCGGCGAGGCCGCGACCGCGGTCACCAGCTGGGCATCCCGGCACGTTCCCGGCCTCCCGCTGATCGCCCGAGTCCTGCAACGGTGACCGGACGGCATTTCACCGAGAGAATCGCTCCATGCGCGTTCTGATCATCACCGCAGGTTCACGGGGAGACGTCGCGCCCTACACGGGCCTGGGACGGCGGCTGCTGGACGCGGGCCATCAGGTCGCCGTGGCCGCTCACCCGTCCTTCGCCGCACTCGTCGGCGGGTGCGGTCTCGACCACCGGCCTGTGCCGGGAGACCCGCAGGGGCTGATCCGGGACTGGGCCCGGGCAACATCGCGGGATGAGGTCCGGGCGCTGACGAGGGCGTACGCGGACGAGACCGCCGATGGGGTGGCGGAGGCCGTGGCGGGCGGAGCCGACCTGCTGCTCACGGCCTTCGGCCCGGCACCGCTCAGCCGGACGGCCGGCGAAGCGCTCGGCGTCCCCGTCATCGGCACCTACCTCGTACCGGCGTTCGCCACCGGTCGGTTCCCGCTGCCCAACGCACGGAGCACCGGCAGCCCGGGGCCGGAGGGAAACCTCGCCGCGGGCCGGGATGTGCTGAGGCGCGCGGAAGGGGTCTTCGCGGGCGCCGTGACCCGGCTGCGTGCCCGCCTCGAGCTGCCCGCCGGCGCGCCCTCGGCACCGGTGGACATCCGGCCGGTCTTCCACGGCTTCAGCCCGCTGGTGGTGCAGCGCCCCGAGGACTGGCCGGCCCGGGTCGAAGTGACGGGCTACTGGTGGCCCGCGCGGCCGGACGGCTGGCAGCCCGCGGCCGAACTGGTCGACTTCCTCCAGGCCGGTCCGCCCCCGGTGTTCATCGGGTTCGGCAGTGTGACTCCTCCCCCTCGTAAACGAGGGGGCTTCTCGCTATGCCGGGTTGGCGTCGCGACGGACCAGCCCGGCCCGTAGAACGTTGACAGCTCCGA
>NZ_JBIAIV010000024.1:0-8142 GCF_042871645.1 Streptomyces sp. NPDC005774
CGGTTTTTTGGTTTGTTGTGTCTTCTCTAACCGCGTCTGTTAACCCCAAAACAACCCCCCCCCCCCCCCGGGGGGGGGCGCGGGCGGGGCGGGGGGGGGGGGGGGGCCCCCGGGCCGGGCCCGGGCCCCCCCCACACGTCGTTCGCTTCCCCTCTACTGCCTCTGCTGCTCCTCGTCCCCCGTCTCGTCCGGGTCGGGCGGGATCTCGACGGTGGGTGGGGTGAAGCTCGGGCCCGTCGGCGGGGTGGTCGTCGGCTCCTCGGTGGTGGGCTCGGTCGTCGTCGGTTCCTCGGTCGGTTCCTCGGTGGTCGGAGCCTCCGAGGTCGGTTCCTCGGTCGTCGGCTCCTCGCTGGGCGACTGGGACGGCGACGCGGGGGCCGACGAGGACGGGGGCGGGGTGACGGCCGCGCCCTGGTCGGTCTCCAGGTCGAACCTGCTGGTCTTCTCCATCACGCCGAAGGTGTACGCGGACCAGATCTGCGCCGGGAAGCCACCGCCGTTGACCCGGGGCTGGCCGCCCGCGCCGTACATCTCGACCTGCGGGTGCGGGGGCTTGTCGTCCTCGCCGAACAGGCCGACCGTGGTGACCAGGTCGGGGGTGTATCCGGCGAACCAGGCCGACTTGTTGTTGTCGGAGGTGCCCGTCTTGCCGGCGACCTGCTGGCCGTCGCGCAGCGGGTTGTCCCGGACCGCGGTGCGGGCGGTGCCGTCGTCGACCACGCCGGTCAGGATCGAGGTCACCGTGTCGGCGGCCTCGCGGCTGATGACCTGCTCGCCGACGGCGTCCGGGATGGTGACGGTGCGGTTGAGGTGCTCGGCCGACTTGAGGATCGTCGGGGTGGTCTTCTTGCCGTGGTTGTCGAGGGTGGCGTAGGCGGCGGCCATGTCCATCGGGCTGGCGCCCATGGAGCCCAGGGTCTGGGCGGGCACCGCCTCCAGCTCCTCGACGTCCATGCCGAGCTTGCCCGCGGTCTCCATCACCTTCTCCATGCCGACGTCGACGCCCATCTGCGCGAAGACGGAGTTGACGGACTTGTTCATGGCCGTCTGGACGGTGATGTCGCCGTAGTCCGCGTCGTCCTCGTTCTCCGGGGCGAAGCCGACCTTCCTGCCGTTGTCCTCGACCGGGCGCTTGCTGGTGCCGTCGTAGACCGTGCCGGCCACGATCGGCCGGCCGTCCTGGGTCTCGGCCTGTTCCTCGACGGCGGCCGCCAGGATCACCGGCTTGAAGGTGGAGGCGGGCTGGTAGTCGTCGCGGGTGGCGTTGTTCGTGAAGTGCTTGAGGTAGTCCACGCCGCCGTACAGCGCCACGACCGAGCCCGTCTTCGAGTCCACGGAGACGGCACCGGCCTGGACGTCGGCGTCGACCTTGCGCTCCTTGGCGTCCAGCTTGCCGGTGAGCTGGGTCTTGACCGCCTCCTCCAGCGCCTTCTGCTTCTTCTTGTCGATGTTGAGGGTGATGGTCCAGCCGCCGAGGTCGACCAGGGCGTCGGCCTCCTTGGCGTCCGCGGCGGTGCCTTCGGCGACCAGCTGCCGCTTCAGCGCGGCGTTCGCCTCGGTCACCAGGTAACCGAGCTGACCGGCCTGGCCCGGATTGCCCTTGGGCTCCTTCGGCACCGGGAACTCCATGCCGGACCGCTCGCCGGCGTCCAGCCACTTCTGCTCGACCATGTTGTCGAGGACGTAGTTCCAGCGGTTCTTGACGAGCTTCTTGCTGGTGTCCGAGGCCACCGCCCAGTCGTACTGGCTCGGCGCCTGGAGGAGCGCGGCGAGGTAGGCGCCCTGTTCGGCGGTCAGGTCCCCGGCGTCGACGCGGTAGTAGGCCTGGGCGGCGGCCTGGACACCGTAGGCGCCACGGCCGTAGTAGCTGGTGTTCATGTAGCCGGCGAGGATGTAGTCCTTGGACTTCTCCCGGTCCAGCTTCAGGGAGATGACGAGCTCCTTGAGCTTGCGCGAGACCGTCTGTTCCTGGGTCAGGTAGTAGTTCTTCACGTACTGCTGGGTGATCGTCGAACCGCCCTGGGCGCCCTTGCCGGACGCGGTGTTGAGCAGACCGCGCGCCGTGCCCTTGAGATCGACACCGGCGTCCTTGTAGAACGTCTTGTTCTCGGCGGCGACGAACGCCCGCTGCACCGGCTTGGGAACCTTCGCCAGGTCGACGACCTCACGGTTGACCTCGCCGTCGCGGGCCATGATCGAGCCGTCGCTGTACTTGTAGACGTTGCTCTGCTGCTGGGCGTCGGCGTTCCCCTCGGGGATGTCGATCACCATGTACAGCACGATGAAGGTGCCCATGCCGAGCAGGCAGAGGCCGAAGACCGTGCCGAGGATCTTCTTCCAGGTGAAGAGGCGGCGTATCCGGCCCTGACCGTCCCCGCCCGACGAACGGCCCCCGGATGCCGCACGGTGCCCACCGCGCTGTCGTGCGCGTCGTTCTTCCGCTCGTCCCATGGGTCCGCTCTGCTCCGCTTCGCTCGTGTGTGCCGACGAAACACGCGGGTTCGCCGGTCAGGTCAACTCCGCAAGCTAACACCGGAAGCCATGACAAACGGCTGCCGATCCGGCCTTTACGGACGTGACAATCAGCACCCGTCCCACCGGAACCACCACCCGCCTCACCAGAACCGACGTGCGAGAGCTGGTCATGGTTGCCACAAACCACTAAAGTGATATCACTTGGATAGGCAGGCGCTAGCGGAACGCATCACACGCGACGGCGCCCCGAAAGACGGGGGATCACCCATGTCCACACACGACGCACAGACCGCACAGGCCACGGCCGACGTCCCCGAGATGCCGGCCCCGCGCGTACGGGAGACGGCGGCGCACAGCATCGGCGGCGGCCTCGCCCTGACACTCGGCCTGGTCGGACTACTGCTCGGCATCGGGATGACCATCAGCGCCACCTCGGTCACCGCAGCCGCCGGAAAGGCCCTGCTGATCGTCTTCGGCATCCTGATCGCCATAGCCGCGTTCCTCGCCATGTGCGGGCTGAACATGGTGGCGCCGGGCGAGGCCCGGGTGGTCCAGCTCTTCGGGCGCTACCGGGGCACCATCCGGCAGGACGGCCTGCGCTGGGTGAACCCCTTCACCTCGCGTCTCAAGATCTCGACCCGGGTCCGCAACCACGAGACCGCGGTCCTCAAGGTGAACGACGCCTACGGCAACCCGATCGAGCTGGCCTCGGTCGTGGTGTGGCGGGTGGCGGACACCGCACAGGCCACCTTCGAGGTGGACGACTACATCGAGTTCGTCTCCACCCAGACCGAGGCCGCCGTCCGGCACATCGCCATCGAGTACCCGTACGACGCCCACGAGGAGGACGGCCTCTCGCTGCGCGGCAACGCCGAGGAGATCACCGAGAAGCTCGCGGTCGAGCTGCGCGCACGGGTGGACGCGGCCGGCGTCGACATCATCGAGTCCCGCTTCACCCACCTCGCCTACGCCCCCGAGATCGCCTCCGCGATGCTCCAGCGGCAGCAGGCGGGCGCGGTCGTGGCGGCCCGGCAGCTGATCGTGGAGGGCGCCGTGGGCATGGTCGAGACCGCACTGGCCCGGATCGCCGAGCAGGGCATCGTGGAGCTGGACTCCGAGCGCAAGGCCGCGATGGTGTCCAACCTGATGGTCGTCCTGTGCGGTGACCGCGCCGCGCAGCCGGTCCTCAACACCGGGACCCTCTACCAGTGACCGCCCCGTCCGGCCCCGAGGGCCAGACTCCTCGGCGCAGGCCGCAGCAGCAGCGCAAGCAGGTGCTGCTGCGGCTGGACCCGCTGGTGCACGAGGCACTGGCGCGGTGGGCGAACGACGAGCTGCGCTCGGCGAACGCGCAGATCGAGTTCCTGCTGCGGCGGGCACTCGCGGAAGCGGGCCGGCTGCCCGGCAAGGCAGGCCCCCTTCCCCGCCGGGGGCGCCCGCCCGTACAGCAGCCACCCACCCAGCCTCCACAGGCCGGGCGGCCGCCACAGCCACAGCCACCTGAGGAGCATCCTCCCGAGCCCCGGTGATCTTCTCGGGGCCGGGGCCCTCCCGGGCCGGACGACCGCCCCCGGCCCGGTGGCCCACCCCGCGCTCCGGTGACATCCTCCGGCCCCTGCCTCCTTGCCCCCCGCTTCCCCGGGCCCTGCTTCCCCGGGCCCTGCCTCCTCGGCCCTGAGGTCTTTCGGCCGGATCAAGCCGGGCCCCGCTCTCCGGTCCGGCCCGATCCGGCCTGATCCGGCCTGATCCGGACAAGAGGCCCGGCCCCCTGAATCCGAGCGTCCGCCCCCTCCCCGCCCCGGTGACAGAACCGTGACAACCGGCCCTCACCTGGGCCCTCTTGCTTCTCTCCGCGACCTGCACACTCGATGTATACACGGCGCGTATACACGCTGTGTAGAGTGCTCGCCATGTCCATCGGTCACACCCTTCTAGGGCTCCTGGAGTCCGGCCCGCGCCATGGTTACGACCTGAAGCGGGCCTTCGACGCGAAGTTCGGTCACGACCGGCCACTGCACTACGGCCAGGTCTACTCGACGATGTCCCGCCTGCTGAAGAACGGCCTCGTCGAAGTCGACGGCATCGAGGCCGGCGACGGCCCCGAGCGCAAGCGGTACGCGATCACCGAGGCGGGCGTCACCGACGTCGCCCGCTGGCTCGCCACACCGGAGAAGCCGGAGCCGTACCTCCAGTCGACGCTCTACACCAAGGTCGTCCTCGCGCTGCTCACCAGCCGCGACGCCGCCGACATCCTCGACACCCAGCGCTCCGAGCATCTGCGCGGCATGCGCGCCCTCACCGAGCGCAAGCGCCAGGGCGACCTGGCCGACCAGCTCATCTGCGACCACGCCCTGTTCCACCTCGAGGCCGATCTGCGCTGGCTGGAGCTCACCGCCGCGCGCCTCGACAGACTCCGTGAGGCGGTCTCCCGATGACGATCCCCGCCGGATCCCTGCTCACCGCCCAGGACCTGCGCAAGGCGTACGGGCCCACCCCGGCGCTCGACGGCGCCGCGTTCTCCATCCACCCCGGTGAGGTCGTCGCCGTGATGGGCCCCTCCGGGTCGGGCAAGTCGACCCTGCTGCACTGCCTCGCCGGGATCGTCACCCCCGACTCCGGCTCGATCACGTACAACGGGCGCGAACTGACCGCGATGAACGACTCCGAGCGCAGCAGGCTCAGGCGCTCGGAGTTCGGCTTCGTCTTCCAGTTCGGGCAGCTCGTGCCGGAGCTGACCTGCGTGGAGAACGTCGCCCTGCCCATGCGGCTGAACGGCACGCCCCGCAAGGAGGCCGAGCGCACCGCCCTGGCCTGGCTCGAGCGCCTGGAGGTCGACGACGTCCGGGCGAAGCGGCCCGGCGAGGTCTCCGGCGGCCAGGGGCAGCGGGTCGCCGTGGCCCGGTCGCTGGTGACCGGCCCGCGGGTGCTGTTCGCCGACGAGCCGACCGGCGCGCTGGACTCGCTCAACGGCGAGCGCGTGATGGAACTGCTCACCGAGGCCGCCCGGTCCACCAACGCCGCCGTCGTCCTCGTCACGCACGAGGCGCGGGTGGCCGCGTACTCCGACCGCGAGATCGTCGTGCGCGACGGGAAGTCCCGGGACATGGAGCACGCCGTATGAGCGGGACCAAGGAGCGGGACCGCACCGCTTCCTCCGCCCCGGAAGCCCCCGGCACCCGCACGGAGCCGAAGGTCCGGGCGGTGGTCCGGGACCTGGGCATGGGTGTCCGGTTCGCCCTGGCCGGCGGGCGCGAGGGCTGGATCAGGGCCGCGCTCACCGGGGTCGGCGTCGGCCTCGGCGTGGCGCTGCTGCTGCTCTGCGCCGCCCTGCCCGGCGTGCTGTCGGAGCGGGACCGGCGGGAGGAGGCACGGCTCGACTGGCCCTTCAGCTCGGAGGCCGTGCCGAAAGCCGACGACACCCTGGTCGTCGCGCGTACCAACACCTGGTTCCGGGACAAGAACGTCCGTGGCCGCCTGATGGAGCCGGAGGGCCCGGACGCCCCCCTGCCGCCGGGTCTGAGCGAGTTCCCGGCGGCCGGCGAGATGGTCGTCTCCCCCGCCCTGAAAGAGCTGCTCGCGTCGGACGACACGGGACTGCTGCGCGAGCGGCTGCCGTACGACGTCACGGGGACGATCGGCGAGCCGGGCCTCGTCGGCTCGCAGGAACTCGCCTACTACGCGGGCGCCGAGGGGCTCGCCGAGGAGATCGACGGCTCGACGGCGGTGCGCCTCGACAGGTTCGGCGCACCTCCCGAGTACACGTCCGAGGAAGAGAACGACCCGGTGATCATGCTGCTGGTCCTGGTCGTCTTCGTGGTGCTGCTGACACCGGTCGCCGTGTTCATCGCCACCGCCGTACGGTTCGGCGGCGAGCGGCGCGACCGCCGGCTCGCGGCGCTGCGGCTGGTCGGCTCCGACGCGGCGGCCACCCGGCGCATCGCGGGGGGCGAGGCACTGGCCGGCTCGCTGCTCGGGCTGGTCCTCGGCACCGGCTTCTTCCTGATCGGCCGCCAGCTCGCCGCCTCCGTCGAGCTGTTCGGCGTCAGCGTGTTCCCGAGCTACCTGAACCCGTCACCGCTGCTGGCCCTCCTGGTCGCGGTCGCGGTCCCGGCGGCCGCGGTGCTGGTGACGCTGCTCGCGCTGCGCGGGGTCGTCATCGAGCCGCTGGGCGTGGTCCGTACGGTGCGTCCGCCCCGGCGGCGGCTGTGGTGGCGGCTGCTGCCGCCGCTGGCCGGCATCGTGATGCTCTATCCGATGGTCGGGCAGGGCCGCGAGAACGGGGACTTCAACGAGTACCTGGTCGTCGGCGGTGTCCTGCTGCTGCTCATCGGCATCACCGCACTGCTGCCGTGGTTCGTGGAGACGGTCGTCTCCCGGCTCGGCAAGGGCGGTCTGTCGTGGCAGCTGGCGGTGCGCCGGCTTCAGCTCAGCAGCGGCTCGGCGGCCCGGATGGTCAACGGGATCGCGGTGGCCGTGGCCGGCGCGATCGCGCTCCAGATGCTGTTCGCCGGCGTCGAGGGCGACTACACCGAGGACACCGGGCTCGACGTGTCGCTGGCCCAGGCGGAGGTGGGGTTGCCGGACGGCCACGCACTCGCCCCCGCCGCCGAGAAGCTGGCGGACATCAAGGGGGTGAACAGGGTCTACGCGCTCTCCCACGGCTACCTCGCCGACAAACCCTGGGGGCAGGAGCCGGAGAACACCGCCGCACTGACCGTCGCCGACTGCGCGACCCTGCGCACGGTGGCGAAACTCCCCTCGTGCCGGGACGGCGACGTGTTCACGGTGTCCGGCGCCGAGTACGACACGAGCACCCCGGCGCTGAGCAGGCCGGGCCTGGACCTCCACCTCGAGGCGCCCGACCCCTCGGACCCCTCCCGCTACGCCGAGGGCGTCACCTGGACGGTCCCCACGGGCTTCAAGGAGGCCCGGTCGATCCCGGACCCGGTGGGCCACGAGCGCGGCGGCTTCCTGCTGACCCCGGGCGCGGTGACGGCGGGGATGACCGACACGCTCTCCAGCCAGATCTACCTCGAGGTCGACGACTCGGTGCCGTACGCCATGGAGCACGTGCGGAACACGGCCGCCGCGATCGATCCGCTGACGCACATAGCCGAGTGGAACGCCACCGAGCGTTCCGAGACCTATGACTCGATCCGTACCGGTCTGTTCGTCGGCGCGGCCTGTGTCCTGGCGCTGATCGGGGCGAGTCTGCTGGTCTCCCAGCTGGAGCAGTTGCGCGAACGGCGCAAGCTGCTGTCGGCCCTGGTCGCCTTCGGCACCCGGCGGCGCACCCTGAGCCTGTCGGTGCTGTGGCAGACGGCCGTCCCGATCGGGCTGGGGCTGCTGCTGGCCTCGGTGGTGGGGGTCACGCTGGGCACGGTCCTGCTGCGGATGACGTCGACACCGGTGCGGGTGGACTGGACGAGCCTGTTGCAGATGACCGGTTTCGGTGCGGGCGTCGTCGTGGTGGTGACGCTGCTGAGCCTGCCGCCCCTCCTGCGCATGATGCGCCCGGACGGCCTCCGCACGGAGTGACCGGCGCGGGGGGCCGGGCCCGGGGGGGGGGGGGGGCCCCGCGCCCCCCCCCCCCCCCGGGGCCGGGCCCCCCCCCCGCGCCCGCGGGGGGGGGGCCCCCCGGGGCCGCCCGCAACCCCCGGGGGTGCG
>NZ_JBIAIV010000024.1:8152-118067 GCF_042871645.1 Streptomyces sp. NPDC005774
GGGCGATGACCATGCGCTGGATCTGGTTCGTTCCCTCGACGATCTGCAGAACCTTGGGGGGGGGCGGGGGGGGGGGGGGGGGGGGGGGGGGGGGGGGGGCGGGGGGCCCCCCCCCCCGCCCCTGGCAGCATGGACCGCGTCCGGCCCGCGGGAGGCACGGAACGCACGGGACGCACGGAAAGCCCTTGTGATCCGGAAGCCCTGGTGGTCCGGGAACCTTCCCCGCCAAGAGGAGCGTCTCCCCCATGTCGTTCGAATCTCTCAAGTCCCGCCTCCCCGAGTACGCACGGGATCTGACGCTCAATCTGGACGCGGCCATCGGCAGCTCGGACCTGCCGGTCCAGCGGCTGTGGGGCACGGTGCTGTCGACGGCGATCGCCTCGCGCTCGGCCGTTGTGCTGCGCGAGCTGGCGCCGGAGGCGAGGGCGGTCCTGTCGCCCGAGGCGTACCGGGCGGCGAAGACCACCGCCTCGGTGATGGCGCTGAACAACGTCTTCTTCCGGACCCGCCACCTGCTGTCGGACAAGGAGTACGGCAACCTGCGCGCGGGCCTGCGGATGAACGTCCTCGGCGACCCGGGCGTCGACCGGGTCGACTTCGAGTTCTGGGCGTTCGCGGTCTCCGCCGTCAACGGCTGCGGACTGTGCCTCGACGCGCACGAATCGGTCCTGCGCAGGGCGGGCGTCGAGCGCGAGGTCGTCCAGGAGGCGTACAAGATCGCCGCGGTGATCGAGGCCGTCGCCGCCACCCTGGACGCGGAGGCGGTCCTCGCGGAGGCGGCCCTCGCGGAGTGACTCCCGAGCAGCCGAGCAGCTCACGAACAGCTCACGGGCGACTCCGCGCGCGCCGTTCCACCGGCGATCACCGCTCGCCCTTCGTTCTTCACTCCGCCGGCGGAACCGCCGGGACCACCGGAACCGCCGGGGCCGGCGGGACGTGGGGAACCGCCGCACCGGGCGGAGCCGGCGTCCCGGGGTGGGCCGTGGCCGCCGTCACCGCCGTGGCACCCCGCGGCTTCGGGGCGAAACGCGCGGCCGGCTCCTGGGCGTACGCGCGGAGATACACCACGACGGTGTTGGTCACCGCGACCAGCGGTACGGCGACCACCGCACCGCCGATGCCCGCCACCATGCCGCCGGTGGCGACTGCCAGCACCACCGCGAGCGGGTGGACGCGGACCGCGCGGCCGAGGATGAACGGCTGGAGGATGTGGCCCTCGATCTGCTGCACCGCCAGGACCACCGCCAGCGTCATGACCGCCGTGAACACGCCCTGGGTGACCAGCGCGACGACCACGGCCAGCGCCCCCGACGCCACCGCGCCGACGAGCGGGATGAAGGAGAACAGGAAGATGAAGACGGCGAGCGGCACCGCCATCGGCACATCCAGGAAGTAGATGCCGAGGCCGATGAAGACCGCGTCGATCAGTGCCACTATCACCGTGCCGCGCACATACGCCGTCAGCGTCCGCCACGCGGCCGGTCCGGCGCCGGCGACCCCCGGACGGGCGGCGGCGGGCACCAGCTTCAGCGTCCACTCCCAGATGCGCTTGCCGTCGTAGAGCAGGAACAGCGTCGAGAAGACCGCGAGCAGGATGCCGGTGAGCGCCTCGACGACGACCGTCACTCCCTCGAGTCCCGCCGAGGTGATCTGCTCGGTGTTGGCGCCGACCGCCTCGCGCAGGTTCTTGGCGATGTCGTTGATCTGGTGGTCGGTGACGTGGAAGGGGCTGTTGAGCAGCCAGATGCGCAGCTCGTCGATGCCGTCCTGGATCTGGTCGGAGAGGGTGTCGATGTTCTCCATGACCTGCCAGGTCACGAACCAGCCTATGAGGCCGATGACGACGAACCCGAACAGCGCGGTCAGTGCCGTGGCCGGTCCGCGCGGCAGTCCGATCTTCCGCAGCCGGGCCACCGTCGGCTGGAGCAGCGCCGTGATCAGCAGCGCGGAGGCGAAGGCCAGCACCACCAGCTGCACGGCGCCGATGACCCGCATGAGCACCCAGACCGTGCCCGCGAGCACCAGCAGGCGCCAGCCGGCCTCCGCGGCGACCCGTACTCCCCAGGGCACGGCCTGCGCGGGGTCGGGGCGGGAGGGGACCGCGGTGACCGTCGCGGGGGCGTGCGCGGCTGCGGGGGCGTGGCCGCCCGGCGGCACGGGCACCCGGTCGGCGGGCTCGGCGGAGGAAGTGGAAGCGGCGAAGTCGGAGGCATCGGGTGCGTCGGATGCGTCGGCCGATGCGGTCGTCATGCCGGACTCGGGGCCGTCCCGGCTCTCCCGTTCCATCGCGGCGCGGCGTTCCTCCAACCGCCTGCTCACCTCGGTCAGTCCGGCTCCGATCCGGTCGAGCCATCCTGGCACGTGCGACATGGTGCGTCCTTTTTCCCCGGTTCTCCTCATCACTCCCCTGCTTCCCCCGGGGGCGTCGATCAGACCGTACATGGCGAAAGCCCCCCACCGTAGGACGGTGCGGGGCTCTGCCGGGGTTGAGCGGGGCTGGTACCGAGCAGGGCTCTAGTACCAGTGGTTGGCCTGCCAGAACGACCAGGCGCCGCAGGGGCTGTCGTAGCGGTCGTTCATGTAGTTGAGGCCCCACTTGATCTGGGTGGCCGGGTTGGTCTGCCAGTCGGCACCGGCCGACGCCATCTTGCCTGCCGGCAGTGCCTGGACGAGACCGTAGGCGCCGGAGGAGGGGTTCACTGCCTGGTAGTTCCATGTGGACTCGTGGTCCACGATGTTGCTGAAGCACTGGAACTGGTCGGCCGGAATCATCTGCCGGGCCATCGCCTGGACCTCGGCGACGCTGTACGAGCTCTGGACCGCGAAGTCGGAGGCGGACGCGGAGGCCGTCTTGGAACGGCTGGCGGCCTTGTCGGCCTCCTCGCGCTCCTTGGCTTCCTTCTCCGCCTTGGCTTCCTTGGCCGCCTGCTCGGCGGCTTCCTTCTTCTTGGCGATCGCGGTTTCGGCGGCGGCCTTGCGGGCCGATTCCTCCGCGTCCTTCTTGGCACTCGTGTCCGCGGCGATGGCCATCGTTTCGGCCTGCTGCGTCAGGGAAGCGGTCTGCACCTCGACCTGCTGGCCCGCGGGGATGTCAGCGAGCAGCGTGGTGCCGGCTGCGGTCGCCTCAAAGTCATTGTTGGTCTGCGCGGTACTGCCCGACGCAACGCCGACGACGCTTCCTACAGCGGTGACCGCCGTGGCCGAAGCCACTGCGAATCCCCGGACCGAAATCCGGCTCACACGGTTTCCTTCCAGCATCGACCGCTTCGGTGACCCTCGCGGACGCAATCGTGTCCCCTGGCACTGGCCTCCCCAACTCGGGTCACGGGAGGTACGGGCCCGATGGGCAACTCCCTGACGGGAGCGCCGCGTGGTACTCGGGCGGCATACGACAACGCTATGCAGTTGATGCTGGTACTCATGTGGCGCCCTACCGCTGGGGGTAAGGCTGTGTCGTATGCGGGGCCTGACAGGAGTGAGACTCTGCCGTAATACGGAGCCGGGAGGCAATTCCCTCGCGGGTGTGAAAGCTCACATCCCGTTTGGTCCAGGCGATTACCGGAAAGCGGCACGCACGCCGACGCCGCCCGGCTAGGCTCTTCGCCTTTCCGGACGGCGCCAACTACCGGACGGGGCAGACGTCCCGGATCGCCCGGGCGTCCGGCCGTTTCGGACCGCCCGGACGCCCGGGGTCAACCAGACGCCCCGAATCGCCCGGACGTCCCGGATTGTTCAGATCTGCCCTTCCTCCAGCATTTCGGTCACAAGAGCGGCGATCCGGGACCTCTCGGACCGGTTCAGGGTCACGTGGGCGAAGAGCGGATGGCCCTTCAGTTTCTCGACGACGGCGACCACTCCGTCGTACCGGCCCACCCTGAGGTTGTCCCGCTGGGCGACATCGTGGGTCAGGACGACCCGCGAATTGGCGCCGATCCGGGACAGGACGGTCAGCAGGACGTTCCGTTCCAGCGACTGGGCCTCGTCCACGATCACGAACGCGTCGTGCAGCGAGCGGCCCCGGATGTGCGTGAGCGGCAGGACCTCCAGCATGCCGCGCGCGGTGACTTCCTCGATGACCTCGCGGCTGGTGACCGCCGACAGCGTGTCGAAGACGGCCTGCGCCCAGGGGCTCATCTTCTCGGCCTCGCTGCCGGGAAGATAGCCGAGCTCCTGCCCGCCCACCGCGTACAACGGCCGGAAGACCATCACCTTCCGGTGCTGACGGCGCTCGAGCACCGCCTCCAGGCCCGCGCACAGCGCCAGCGCCGACTTGCCGGTGCCGGCCCGGCCGCCGAGGGACAGGATTCCCACATCGGGGTCGAGCAGCAGGTCGAGCGCGATCCGCTGCTCGGCGCTCCGGCCCTTGATGCCGAATGCCTCCCGGTCACCGCGCACCAGACGGACGTTGCCCTCGGGGGTGACCCGGCCGAGCGCCCTGCCGCGCTCCGACTGGATGGTCAGCCCCGTGTGCACGGGCAGATCGGCCGCTTCGGGCACGTAGACGTGGCCCTCCTCGAAGAGGATGTCCACCTGCTCGCCGGGCAGGGTCAGCTCGGACATTCCGGTCCAGCCGGAGGCGTCCGTGAGGGCGAGCTCGGCGCGGTACTCCTCGGCGAGGAGTCCTACGGAGGACGCCTTGATCCTGAGCGGGAGATCCTTCGACACGACGGTGACGTCGAATCCCTCGGCCTGCAGATTGCGGGCGACCGCGAGGATGCGGGAGTCGTTGTCCCCCAGGCGATAGCCGCTGGGCAGCAGGCCGGGGTCCGAGTGGTTGAGCTCGACACGCAGGGTTCCGCCGAGGTCCCCGATCGGGAGGGGAGCATCGAGGCGGCCGTACCGCACCCGGAAGTCGTCGAGCAGGCGCAGCGCCTGCCGGGCGAAGTAGCCGAGTTCGGGATGGTGCCGCTTGGCCTCCAATTCCGTCACCACGACGACGGGAAGCACGACCTCGTGCTCGTCGAAGCGGCTCAGGGCGTTGGGATCGGCCAGCAGGACGCTGGTGTCGATGACATAGGTGCGCCGGTCGGGCTTATGGCGCTTTGTGCTGGTCACCACGGAAGGACGTACCCCCTCGGAAGAGGTCGGGGAGCGACGGAGCGGAGCTGGACCGGTTGACGGCGCCGATGCACGGGCCGAGAACCGGCCCCCCGCTGCTTCGTCCGTGCCGTGACCGCACGGTCGGGCTGGTGCAAAGGGCCTCCCGGGCGGACGGCCCCGGGCCGCCCGCTGAGATCCGACACCCGTGGTTCGGGTGTCGACCTGTCTGAGTTATGCCCTCGAACCATCGCGCCCATGCCCGAGCACCCGGCGGCGCCCGGATGAACTCCTCGTGACGTCCGTTCCTCCGAACGGCTCACCCGCCCCGTCCCGGCAGCGCTCGGCCGCCGAACGGTGCCGCGGCCGTGGCCTCAGCCGCCGTAACGCCGGTGGCGGGCCGCGTAGTCGCGCAGGGCTCGCAGGAAGTCGACCTTGCGGAAGGCCGGCCAGAAGACCTCGCAGAAGTAGTACTCCGAGTGCGCGGTCTGCCACAGCATGAATCCGGACAACCGCTGCTCGCCACTCGTTCGGATGACAAGGTCCGGGTCGGGCTGGGCGCGGGTGTAGAGATGACGTCCGATCATGTCGACGTCGACGGCCTCGGCGAGCTCCTCCATCGAGGTGCCCTTCTCGTGGGCGTCGAGAATCATGGAGCGCACCGCGTCGGCGATCTCCTGGCGACCGCCGTACCCGATGGCGACGTTGACCACTATGCCGTCGACCTGCGAGGTGGCCGCCTCGGCCTCCTTGAGGGTGGTCTGCATCCCGGCGGGCAACAGATCGGGGGTGCCGACGTGGTGCACCCGCCAGCGGCCGTCGGCCGCGAGGCTGCGCACGACGTCCTCGATGATGCCGAGCAGCGGGACGAGTTCGTCCTTCGGCCGGTCGAAGTTGTCCGTCGACAGCAGCCACAGGGTGACCACCTCGACATCCGTGTCGGAGCACCACCCGAGGAACTCACCGATCTTGTCCGCGCCGACCCGGTGGCCGTGGACGGTACTGGAACCCGAGGCCTTCGCCCAACGGCGGTTGCCATCCATGATGACGCCGATGTGCTTCGGCACCTGAGCGTGGTCCAGGCGGCCTCCCACCCGGCGCGTGTACAGCCTGACCAGCAGGCCGCGCAGCTTGTCGCGCAGGTTCACGTGATCGTCAGCCCCTCACGTACGGATCGGACAGGAGCGGCACCCGCCGCGGTCCACGCCATGCGGCCCGGTACTCCTCGGCCGCGTGCGGACCCTGTCTCCCTGTGGCAGTCCCCGGAGGCGAAGCCTACCCCTGCGGGGGCGGAGGGCCTGAACGTCGGGGTGGGGATGGTCCGGCGGCCCGTCCGGGCGCCCGGGCGGGCCGCCGGAGCGGGCACCCGGGCGAGGGCCTGCCCGTGGATCTGCTTGTGAGTCCGCCCGGATGGGTGCAGGGATGTCGCGCCGGAGGGGCGGACACAGGGGGCGATCGGACGGCCGAGCAGGGGCCCGCCCCGCCCGATGGACCCGTCTGGGGCCGGAACGGGGAGCCGCGGCCGGACCTCCGGACGCAGGCAAAGAAAAAACGGGCCGGTCCGTGGGGGGGGATACGGACCGGCCCGAGGGGGGGAGTCCCACCATAACCCTTCGTGAGTGATGCTGCGTACATTGGCGTGCCACAACTACTCTCCGGAATCGCCCGGCAACGCCCCGAGGGCCACGGAAGTGCACATTCCGGGCGTTCCGGTGGCCGAAATACAGCAGTTCCTCCTGGAAGAAACCGCCAATAGCGGGTCATCCTGCCCTGGGTCATCCGACGCGCCCTCAACGGAACCCCGCCACGACCACCCTTCCGGCCGCCCCTCCGACGGGTGACCCGGCGAGGAACGCCCACTTGACCCGCCGACGACGCGACGGCCGGGTGACGGCACGACACCTCGGGCGCCGCGCGGTCCCCTCCACTGCGCGACGCCGTCCGCACAGCTTTGCTCGGGCGAATAACTGCGGCTTGAACGGAGCCCGGCAGCCGACTGAAAAGCGAGCCATGCCCGGAAGTGACCCCCGAGCACGGGCCGGGCCCGCCGGTTGCGGACGGTACCTGTCCTCAATCACCTCTACCGTCGAAGACATGACGAGGCCGAGATCAGGGACAGGAACAGGCGCAGGGCCGGGGCAGGGCGCAGGGACTGAGACGGCGCCCGAGACGACCCTCACATGGGCCGAGGCGAGTGCGCGGCGGTTCGAGCGGCAGTTCCTGACCTCTCCCGCGCCGCGGAGCACGCCGATCGCGGAGGTGGTGTCCACGATGCTCGGCGCGCACGCCCAGGTGCTGTCGGCGGCCGAGGTATCGGTGGGGCTGCGCAGGTCCGGCGCAACACGGGCGGACGTACGGTCCGCGCTGTGGGAGGACCGCTCACTGGTGAAGACGTTCGGCCCCCGCGGGACGGTCCACCTCCTCCCCACCCACGAACTGCCACTGTGGTGCGCCGCACTGAGCGCGGTACCGACAGGACCGAGCGCTTCCGCACCCGGCGCCCGACTCACCGAGGAGCAGGCGCGGCAGGTCGTGGCGGCGATCGGGGACGCGCTGGACGGCACCTGCCTGACGATGGACGAACTGAGCGAGGAGGTCGTCGCCCGCACCGGCCCCTGGGCGGGCGACCTGGTGATGCCCGCGTTCCAGGGCATGTGGCCGCGCTGGCGACAGGTGCTGCACCGGGCGGGCTGGGCGGGCACGCTGAGCTTCGGCCCCGACCGCGGCCGCAAGGTCACGTACACCCGCCCGCCGGCCGTCGACACCGTGGCACTCCCTGACGCCGACGCGGCACTGAGCACCCTCGTGCGCCGCTACCTGCACGCCTACGGCCCGGCGACCCCGCAGCACTTCGCCAAGTGGCTGGCGGCGCCGGCGGGTTGGGCGGCGAAGGTCTTCCGGGGCCTGGCGGCCGGGGGCGCGATCGAAAAGGTCCTGTTCGAGGGCAGTGCCGACTGGTGGGTGACGGCGGGCGACACGGCCTTCCCGCAGGGCCGGAGCCGGGAGCAGGGCCGGAGCCGGGAGCAGGACCAGCCCTTCTCCCCGGCCCGGGGCGTACGCCTCCTGCCCTACTTCGACGCGTACCTCATCGCCGTCCAGCCGCGCGAGCGCCTCTTCCCGGGAAAGGCGTACGAACGCGCGCTGGCGGGTGGGCAGGCCGGCAACTACCCGGTGCTGCTCGTCGACGGTGTGGCGGCGGGCGTATGGCACCAGCGCCGCAGCGGCCGCCGTACGACGATCACGGTGGAGCCGTTGAAGCCGCTGACGGGGCGGCAGCGGAGGGAGCTGGCGGAACAGGCGGAGCGGGTGGGGGAAGTACTGGAAGCGAAGCCGGAGTTGGTCGTGGGCAAGGTGACCGTCGGCGCGCACGCGTAGGCGCCGCACCGGCTCGAGGGTGGTCAGGGTTTGCGTACGTCGAAGAGGTGGCGGCTGCTGTGTGCGACGAACGCGCCCTCGGTCTCGATCCGTTCGTGCAGCTCGCGCAGTCGGGGCAGATACGCCTCGACGGTGAAGTCCGGAACCATCCAGATCACCTTGCGCAGGAAGTGCACGACGGCGGCGATGTCGTAGAACTCCATGCGCAGTCGTTCGGCCCGCAGGTCGACGATCTCCAGCCCGGCGGCCTCGGCGTCCAGGCGTTCGCGTTCGGGATGCCGGGCATCGCTCTGCTCGTCCGGCTGCGGCCCGAGGAAGTGCTCGACGAGTTCGTAGGCGCTGCGGGGTCCGACGTGCTGAGCGAAGTAACCGCCGCCGGGCCGCAGCACCCGCGCGATCTCCCGCCAGTGGGCCTTCACCGGATGCCGGCTGACGACGAGATCGAAGACCCCGTCGGCGAAGGGCAACGGCCCGTCCGCGGAGGCGACGACGAAGCCGCCCCGCTCCCGGAGGAGCCCGGCGGCCTTGACGACGTTGGGCGCCCACCCCTCGGTGGCGACGACAATCGCGGGCCGACGGCTCTCGGGGGCGGCACGCCCGGCTTCGTCGAGAGCGAAGCTCAGCACCTCCCCTCCCCCGGTCTGCACATCGAGCACAGCCCCGGCCGCCCGGCCCGACCGCCGGCCCGGCTGCCCGCCCAACCGCCCGGCCATGGCCCTCGCGTACCCCCACGAGGGCCGAGCCTCGATGGCCCGCCCGGCGAACCAGGAGAAGTCCCACCCCTCGGTGGGAACGGCCACGCCTTCGGCCAGCAGCTCGTCAAAGGACAAGGAGGATGAGGAGAGGGAGGGTAAGGAGGATGAGGAGGAAGGGGAGAATGAGGAACGGCCCGAGCGACGTCCGTACGGCATCCCTCGATCCTCACAGAAGCCGACCGAACCCGCTCCAGGATTTCCCCGGGGCAGGCAGTCGCGGTCCACAGTCCACGGCCCGCGGTCCACCACCTGCCTTACGACACCGCTGTCCAGCGATGCGTAACGACACCAGAGAGATCAGTGACGACTCGCCGGGTGCATCCGGCCGAACCCATCGCCACACGTCCCACTGGGAACGGACCCGTGACGCAGGCCCGCACAGCTCAGCCGGCCGTCCCGCCGCCGCCGGTGGCGATGCCGCCGGTCGGCCTGGATACGGAGAAGGGGGGCGTGTCCGGGCGGCACGTTGTTCCGGCCGGTGGGAGGGTGCCGTCGACGAAGTAGCGGCCGGTGTACGTGTTGATGCAGCTGCTGGGGTTGAGGAGTGCGGTGTGCCCGTACCCGTTGTGGGTGAGCAGGCGGGCGTTGGCCAGTTGCTTGGCCATGGCCTGCGCGTTCGTGTAGGGGGTGGAGGGGTCGTAGGTGGTGCCGACCACCAGGACGGGGTGTGCCGTCGGCTTGTTCCACGGGCCGACGTAGCGGTCGGCGGCGACCGCGGGCCAGGTCGAACACCCCTCGACGGCCCAGGTCCAGAAGCGTCCGGTGTCGCCCGCACGGGCGGCGGCGGCCTCCTCCAGGCCGTGGTACACGTTCGGGTCACGCGGATTGGGGCTGTCGCCGCACAGGACCGCAGCGCCCTGTTCCTCACCCAGGTACGGATTCGGATGCGGGACCGCGGGTGCGGGCGGGAACGGGGACGGCTCCGCGACGCGGCCCTGCCACAGGTCCTGCAGCCTGCCGGCGAGGTCCGTCCATCCGGGGTGGACGATGTAGAGGCTGTTCACCACGTCGGCGACCGTGCCGGCATAAGTCCAGGCGCCCACAGGATGCTTGCGGAGCTTCTGCATCAGCTGGTCGAACTTGTCCCGGGTCGCTTCCGGGCTGCCGGCGGAGAAGGCGCAGTGGGCGGTGGTGGTGGATCCGCACAGGGTGAGGAACTGGTCCAGGGTCGCTGCCGCGGTGCGGTCCGAGCCCATGCGCAGGAAGGTCGTGAGCCGGGGGTCGTCGTCGGATGCGTGGTTCGTCCATGCCTCGGGGTCGATGTTGCTGTCGAGGACCATGGCGCGGACCTTGTCGGGGAAGAGGTTGGCGTAGGTGGCGCCGAGGATCGTGCCGTAGGAGATCCCTTGGTAGGTGAGCTGTGACTCTCCCACCGCCCGGCGGAGCTGGTCGAGGTCCCGGGCGGTGTCGGTGGTCGACACGTGGCGCAGGAGTTCGGGGTCGCGCTGCTCACAACGCCGGGCCAGATCCTTGTACGCGGCGATGAAGGCCGCCCGCTCCTTTTCTCCCACCGGGAAGCCCGCCGCTTTGCTCGCGCTCCAGTCTGCGGCTTCCTCGGGGCTCGCGAAGCAGTTCACCGCGGTGCTGCTGCCGATCCCGCGGGGGTCCCAGCTGATGATGTCGAACCGCTCCCGCACCTCGCGCGGGAAGCGCTCGTAGTTCTGTGGCATCTGCACCGTTCCGGGCCCGCCGGGGCCGCCCGGGTTGAAGAAGAGGGTGCCGATGCGCCGATCCGGGTCGGTGGCCTTCCGTTTGACGACCGCCAGCTCGATGGCCCGCCCACCCGGGTTGTCGTAGTCCAGCGGCACCTTCGCGGTCGCGCAGTCGAACTCGCTGCCCTGAACGCAGGGGCTCCAGTCCAACCGCGGGGCGGGCACGGAGGACGGGGGTTCACCGCCGGCCGCCGCGAGGTCCTGCCCGGTCAGTGCCGTCGAGCAGGTCACCAGCGCTGCGATGACCGCTGCATGACGTCGGCGGCCCGCTCTGAACCCGCGTATAGGAGGCATAGGCGTACTCCGTCCCTCTCGCTCTTCGTCGCTGAGCGCCCGAGGGCCTGCCAATGCCTGGTCCTCGGCACGCGTCCGTGTCAACGACACAGCGATCCGGCAGCGCACGCGAGGCAGTACGGCCGAACGAGCGAATTGCCGCGGCCCGGGGACAGGCGTGGTGATGACCGGCGTCACCGGCCGGGCGGCGATGGAGCGCAGGCGGCAAGGTGTCTGGTGCTTGGCCTGTCCAGCGGGGTGAACAGGGACGTCCGGGCCGGCAGGTCGGGCGCGGATCTGCGCGGCAGCGAGGAAAAGCACGCGAGTCAGCGGTTGACGGCCTGGATCTCCTGCACGACGACGTCCTGCGTGGCGCCGAAGGTGCCGTCGGGAAGGACGCCGCCCGCACCCCCGATGCTCCAGGCGTCGCCGTCGAGCGAAGGCGTTGTCACAGGGTGGCACTAGGTTCACTGCTCATGAGGTCGGCCGTGGCGCGCTCGTTGCCATCGCGCGCTGCATCTCACTTTGTTGACGCCTCATCAGGAGTTGTTGTCATGAGTATGGAAGCCACCTTCGCGGACTTCTCCGTCCACCCGGCCCGGCTGGCCAACGCCGAGGTCCGGCACGAGGACGGCCGGTTCGCCGGGTCCCATCTGGCGCTCGGCGCGGGTGGGTCCGTGACCTTGGAGTTCGAGGTGGAGGATCCGGCGGACATTCCTCAGGCGACGCTCACCATGACCGCCCTCGTCTCCAAGCTCGGCTCCGAGCCGGGTTACGCCCCCGTCGACGTCCTGCTCCAGGGGGAGGCGCTGGCCGAGGGACTCACCGTGCCCGGCGGCGGCGACCTCCCGCAGGACAACGTCTTCGCGGTGCCCGGACATCTACTCAAGGCCGGTACCAACACCCTGGAGATACGCTCCTCCGCCAAGGCCCGCAGCATGTTCTGGCTCTACCGGATCACGCTGGACCCCGTCGGCGAGCGCGGCCGCTCCGAGCGTGCGCGGACCGCACAGGCCGCTCAGGACTCGGTCTTCACGTACCGGACCGAGCGACGCCCCGCCCACGGCTCCTCGTCCCGCCCCTGGCAGGCGGCTCCCCGGCTGCTGTTCCACATCGACCGGGACGAGCGCTCACTGCCCGCGCAGCTCGGCTGGCAGGACGACGACGGGACCGAGACGGCCATCAGCTTCCAGTCCAACATGTCGGACTTCCACGGCGTCCACCGCGCCGCCGACGGTACGGCGTACGAGTACCGGGGCCGTCTCACCGGCAGGTGGCCGTACGCGGAGGGCATGCCGAACGCCCCGATCTCCGGCTCGCACCACCTGCACCGCTTCCGCACCGAGGAGGGCTGGGGCGGCGGCTGGCACCGTTCCCACGACCTGCAAATCCTGGTCGACGACGGCGGCCCCGCCCCCGTCGAGCGGGTGACCTGGCGCGACCAGCGTGGCAACTCCGGCGTGGCCGTGCTGCACACGCTGTCGAACGAGGTCGAGACCACCGGCGTCGAGACGAGCGACGAGTTCGAGGAAGCGGGAGAGGTCGCGGCGAACCTCATCGACGAGTCCCGGGACAAGTGGCTGGCCGGCGACGACGTCGCGCTGCTCGACTTCACCCTCGCCCGTCCCGCCGCCATCACCTCGTACACCCTGACGTCCGCGAACGACTGCGCCGAGCGCGACCCTCGCGACTGGACCCTCCTCGGCTCCCACGACGGCAATGCCTGGACGCCCCTGGACGTACGGATCGGCGAGCGGTTCACCGACCGCTTCGAGACGAGGGAGTTCTTCCTGCGCCCCCACGCCGACATGCCCGCCTTCCGCCACTACCGCCTCGACATCACCCGCAACTCCGGCGGCAACGAGACCCAGCTCACCGGGGTCCGCTTCATCGAAGCCCCCACCGGCAAGGGGTTCACCGGCTACTACCAGCGCTACAACGAGGGCCCCATCGGCTACCGGGGTACGCCCGTCCCCTCCGCACCCGCCGCCGGCCTCCCGGCGCCCCGCCTCGCCTCGGACCTGGACGCCGCCGTGGCGAGCCTGACCGAGACCGCCCAGACCCTGGCCGCCCTTGCGGCCCGCCTCCGCAACAACTGACCATAGAGGGAAGGAACAGAAGGGGCGGGGTGGAGGTGGTGACGGTGGCATGGCGGGACGGGCGCGGGGAGCTGGTCGTGCCGGGTGACGAGGGGCGACCGGACGTGCGCGTACCCCTGGAGATCGCCGCCTCCTACCGCGCCCGTACCAAGGGGCTGTTAGGACGGACATCGCTCGACGGCGCGCTGCTCCTCTCCCCCGCCAACAGCATCCACACCTTCCGTATGCGCATGCCCATCGACGTCGCCTATCTCGACCGGCGTCTCCGCGTCATCGCCGTACGCACCATGCCACCGGGGCGGCTCGGACTGCCGAGGGTACGGGCGCGGCATGTCGTCGAGTCCGAGGCCGGGGCGATGGCGGGATGGGGGCTGCGGAGCGGAGTGCGGGTGACCGTGGTGACGAACCCTTCCGACCCCGACCCCGATACCGGGCGGGCGACGCCCACCACGCCGCACGCCTAGCGGCTGTCCGGCTATGGCTCCGGGGCTGAGCAGTCCTGCAGCCTCAGTCCCCGAGGAACCACAGGTACAGGCCCTGCCCGTCGAGAACTACTTGACCCAGTTCGATCAACTCGCGCACGAACTCATCGGTCAGCACGCCTGCAGGCAGCCGCGGGACCTCCTCCAACAGGGTGGACACCTGCCGGTGGTTGAAAACGGTGTCCGCGTACGGCAACAGGTGTCCCAGCATTGGAAATGCTGACTGATCAAGACCAGCCAGCTCAGGACCCCAGACCACACCGTGCTTCGCGCGGGCCTCGATCGTGCCGTTCTCGCCTCGGACCTGGAGGTTAATCACGGTCAGACCCTATGGCCTCATGATCCCCGGACACGGCCTAGGGTTTTCCGCTTGAATCGGGCCTGATCAGGCCCTGGTCGCGGCAGCCGCCCGGCACTTCACGAGCGGGAGCCCCGAGGACCGCCCGCCGCGTACGCGCGTGCACCGCTCCTGGGGAGAACCGCCCACATCCGGGTCCCGCCACCCGGCTCCCGCGCGTCCCCGAAGCCCCACTCCCCCGCACAGGCCTTGACCACACAGGCCAGCACACGGAGTGCCGCCCGGCGGCGGGCGTCGCAGGCCGCGAGCAGCCGGGGGTGCGTGTGGCGGGGGTGGGCGTCGTAGAGAACCACGCGGAGGGCGTCGTCCCGGTACCGCAGGGAGACGTACACCTCGGCGGAGGGCGCCAACCGGCATGAGCACGCGACCAGTTCACCCACCACCTGTACCGCCGCGTCCATCACGTCGTCCAGGCCGTGGGCCCGCAGGATCGTCCTCGTCGCCGAGCGGGCGATCGCGGGGCTTCGCGGGGCGGCGGGGAGCGTGAAGCTGTAGGCGAGGGTGTCGGGGGTAGGCGGGGCGGGCGGCCGGTCGACGTGCGCGGCGATCGGACAGAGGGACGAGGGTTCAGGCATGGCAACTCCCGAGGACTGACGACTGATTGCTGATTTCTGCTTACTGGTCTGTGACGCGGTCCGGCCGGTGGCCTGTCTCCCTGACGCGGGCACACCCCTCCCAGGGCAGGAGGGTGCGGGTGGGCTCGCGTGATGCGCTTCCAAGCGTCACGGATCGCGACTGCTGCATCGCCAACAGTAGGCGGCGATGGTGGCAAATTGCCACCCATCAGCTGAATTTGCCACTCATCTGGGTGGACCTACCGGACCGACAAGGGGCAGACTGACGCTGCGACCATTGGAGGAAGTGACAGATGCCGCCGAGGGCAACGCCCACTCAACGACAGCGACGACTGGGCGCGGAACTACGGAAGATGCGTCTCGCAGCAGAGGTGTCGACGGAGTACGCCGCCGGGCTGCTCGGCCTCGATCGGGCGAAGATCTCCAATATCGAGGCAGGGGTCCGGACCATCACTCCCGAACGTCTGCGGACCCTCGCGTGCAACTACGACTGCCGCGACGAGGAATACGTCGAGGCCCTCGCGGACATGGCCGGCGACCGGGCCCGGGGCTGGTGGGAGTCGTATCGCGGTCAACTCCCCGCAGCACTGCTGGACATCGCCGAGATGGAGTGGCGAGCCAGACGAGTCCGGGGCGGACTGGCCCTGCATGTGCCGGGCCTGTTGCAGACCGACGCCTATGCACGCAGGCTGTTCGCCGCCGCCCTGCCACCGTTGTCACCGGCCGAGATCGAACTGCGAGTGGCGCATCGCATGCAGCGTCAACAGGTCCTGCACCGGGAAGCACCGATCACGTACGTCGGCTACGTGCACGAGGCCGCACTGCGCGTCGAGTTCGGCGGCACGAAGACCATGCGCGCGCAGCTCGACCACCTCTGCGACCTCTCAGAACTCGCGAACATCGACGTGCGGGTGATCCGCTTCAAGGCCGGAGCCTTCCCCGGAGCCGGCCAGGGTCTCACCTATGCGGAGGCGGCAGTACCCCAACTCGACACGGCGGAACTGGACTCGGCTCACGGACCAGAGTTCCTTCACGGTCAGACCCAACTGGCCAAGTACCGTGCTCACCTGGATTGGATGGAAGAGGCGTCGCTCTCGTCGGCCGATTCACGCGATTTCATCCACAACATCGCCAGCGACCTCTGAGGAGCACCACATGGCAGACATCACCTGGGAAGAACCCTTCTGCGCCGAGGGCGCCAACTGCTTTCGCATAGGCACCGACACCGACGGCAACGCCTACATCGCCGTCGCCGGTCAGGAGGACACCCCCCTCACCGACACCCGAGAAGCCCTCCGCGACCTCATCCTCGAGATCAAGGCAGGCAAGGCCGACCACCTTCTGTAGGCCGCTCGGACGGTGGGGCCGGCGGACCGATCGGCCTCCTCCTCAATCGGCTTCGTAGTGCGCCAGGAAGTCGGCGACCCCATCGAGCCTGTTCTCCCGAAGCTGCTGCAAACGGACAATGGTGTTCCGGCGGGGGGTGCAGAGGGCCGACGCCTACTTTGCACCGTGGGGTGCCGTTGACGAGCGGCGAACCAGAGGGGGTCGCTCTCATTTTTGAGTGAGAACGGGTTCCGAGAACTCATTCAAGATCATCAAGGGTTCGGCGCCCCGTCCTTGATCTTGCTCGGACGAAGGACCGTTCATGAGAGTTCGGGCCTCGTCGCTTCGGCCGGCGAGCTTCGGCGACTGAGGTGCTTGATGTTCACCGAGATGGGGTTACCAGGCCTGTCTCGTAGGCGGTGATGACAAGTTGAACCCGGTCGCGGGCTTCGAGTTTGGTGAGTAGCCGCGCTATGTGTGCCTTTGCCGTGGCCACGCTGATGTAGAGGTGGGCGGCGATCTCGCTGTTGGACATGCCGCGTCCGACGAGGGTCAGTACCTCGCGTTCCCGCTCGGTGATGTTCCCGACCGGTCGTGGATGCGGGGCGGGTTCGGGGCGGGCGGCGAACTCTGCGATCAGGCGGCGCGTGACGCTCGGGGCGATCAGGGCGTCTCCGGCGGCGACCACGCGGATAGCCGCGAGGATGTCGTCCAGTGCCATGTCCTTGACGAGGAACCCGCTCGCACCCGCTCGGAGCGCGCCATAGATGTACTCGTCGTCGTCGAACGTGGTGAGGATAAGGACGCGCGTCGCCCCAGCGGCTGCCGTGATCAGCGCGGTGGCCTCGATGCCGTCCATGCCCGGCATGCGGATGTCCATCACTGCCACGTCGGGCTCGGTGTCCTGGACCAGCTGGACCGCTTCGGCGCCGGTTCCGGCCTCTCCCACGACGTCGATGTCGGGGGCGTCGGCCATCAGGACGCGCAGACCGTTGCGGACCAGTGGCTGGTCGTCGGCGAGCACGACGCGGACCGTCATGAAATGTGCACTCCTTCGGAGAGGGGGAGCCGGGCCATCACGCGAAAGCCGCCTTCGGGTCGCGGCCCGGCGGTAAACTGGCCGCGTAGCAGGGTGACGCGTTCCCGCATTCCGGTGATGCCGTATCCGGTGCCGGAGGTGAGGCCGCCGCGGCCGTCGTCGGCGACCTCGATGACCAGTTCGCCGTCTTGATAGCCGATGGTGACGCGGCAGGCGGGGGTGTCCGCGTGGCGTACGACGTTGGTGAGGGCCTCCTGGACGATCCGGAAGGCGGCCAGGTCGATATCGGGGGGCAGGGGCCGTCGTTGTCCGAGCCGTCGCACGTCGGCATGGACGCCCGCGTCCCTCGTCGACGCGGTCAGCCGGTCGAGATCGGCCAGCCCCGGGGCAGGCTCGCGCGGCGCGGCCTCCGCCCCGGGGCCCGGTTCGGCGCGGCGCAGTGCGCCCAGGGTACGTCGCAGCCCGGCGAGGGTTTCCCTGCTGGTGTCTTCGATGGTGGCCAGCGCGTTGCGGGCTTCGTCCGGCTGTGTGTCGATGACCCGGCGGCCCATGCCTGCCTGGATGGCGATGACGCCGATGCTGTGCGCGATCATGTCGTGCAGTTCACGGGCGATCCGGAGCCGTTCGGCGGCGACGGCCTGGGCGGCGGTCTGTGAGCGCAGTGCCGCGGCGTGCTCTCGGCGTTCGCGAATCGAATGGCCGGTCATCCAGGCGGCGGCGAGCGCGAGGACGAGGACCACGACCGTGCGGGCGAAGCCGTCCGTCCCGGTCCCGAGGCGTGCCGCGAAGGCGACCTGTACGCCGAGCGTCATGACGGCAGCGGTGACCGCGATGCGACGCTGCCGGGTGGCCACGATGTATCCGACGGCGAGATCGTTCGCCAGAACCAGCAGATACACGACCTGCCAGAACGGGGTTGTCGTCGCCGTGACGTACGTACCCAGGAGCATCAGCGCAAGGGCCGGCAGTGGGCGGCGGCGCAGCAGTCCGAGAGGCAGGACCGTGACCGCGGCCGCCGAGACGGAGGGCAAGCCGGGTGAGTCGAAGGGTGTGCCGCGTGCCGCGAAGAACAGTGCGAAGGGGTAGGCGATCGCCCCGCACCAGGCCAGTGCCGCCCGCGCGGCCGGCCGCAGGTGCCAGGACAGCAGGGGACGCGGCTTGGCGGACATGGGGCGATCGTAATCGCCTGACCAGTGGCGGAACATTGACCCGTGGGCGTACGCCCACGGGATACAAGCCCTCCCGCGAGTGCAGCCGACGGGCCGATGCCGGACGGACGTTCCCCCCGGCACCGTTGGCCGGGTGATCGAAGTCAACGAACTGACCAAGCGATACGGCAAGACCACTGCCGTCAACGGACTGACCTTCACCGTGCGCCCCGGGCACGTCACCGGATTCCTCGGTCCCAACGGTGCCGGCAAGAGCACCACGCTGCGGATGCTCCTCGGCCTGACCGAACCCACCAGCGGCACCGCCACCATCGACGGTCACCTGTTCCGGGACCACCCGCGCGGCCTGCGTCATGCCGGTGCCCTGCTCGACGCCCATGACGTGCATGGCGGTCGCAGCGCAGTGGCCTATCTGTCCGCCCTGGCCCGCAGCAACGGCATCCCTCGGCGCCGGGTGGACGAGGTCATTGAGGAAGTGGGGCTGACTCCTGCGGCCCGGCGCCGCATCGGCGGGTTCTCCCTGGGTATGAGGCAGCGGCTCGGCATTGCCACGGCGCTGCTCGGCGACCCTCCGGTGCTGTTGTTCGACGAGCCGGTCAACGGCCTGGACCCGGAGGGCGTGCGATGGGTACGCGGCCTGTTCAGGCGACTGGCCGCCGAGGGGCGCACCGTGTTCGTCTCCAGCCACCTGATGAGCGAGATGCAGAACACCGCCGAGCACCTGATCGTCATCGGCCGGGGCGAGCTGATCGCCGACGAGAGCGTGACGGAGTTCGCGGCCCGCGGCACCCGTCAGAGCGTGACCGTGCGGACGCCCGACCCCATCGCGCTGGCAGCTGTGCTCGAAGCCGAGGGCGCTTCGGTACAGCCGGACGGCTCGGGCGCACAGGGGTTGCTCACCGTGACCGGCCTGAGCGCGGCCCGCATCGGGGAACTCGCCTCCCACCACCGCATCGTGCTCCTTGAGCTGGCCCCCCGCACCTCCTCACTGGAGGAGGCGTTCATGGAACTCACCGCCGACAGCGTCGAATACCTCGCAGGAGAATCCCGATGACCTCGACCACCACACAGCAGACGTCCGTCTCGACCGCCGTGCGCGCCGCCGAGCCCGACGCCCGCTTCCGGGACCTCCTCGCCGCCGAGTGGATCAAGCTCTGGTCGCTGCGGTCCATTTCCTGGGCGTTCGGGGCCAGCGCGCTGATCATCATCGCCATCAACATCAGCGCGGCCGTCGCGGACTACAACAACTGGCCGACCTACAACGAAGGGATCCGGGCCCTCTTCGTTCCGATCTGGGCCATGCGGGACGCCTTCACCATCGGCGCCTGCATGGTCCTGATACTCGCCACCGGCAGCATCGGCGCCCTCACGATCGTCGGCGAGTACAGCAGCGGACAGATCCGCACGATTTTCGCGGCGGTACCGGCCCGCCGATCGGTCGTAGCGGCCAAGATGGCCGTCGTGACGGCAGTCATGCTCGTCTACGGCACGGTCGTCGCGGCAACCTCGTTCGGCGTGACACAGGCCATTCTGTCCGGTCGGGGTATCGGCCTGTCCCTCGGCTACCCCGGCGCGCTCCGCGCCGTCGCGGCGTCCGCCCTGCTCGCTCCGGTGTGCGCGCTCGTCGGCATGGGCCTCGGCGCCCTCATCCGGCACACGGCAGCCACCCTCGTGACGTTCACCGGCATTCTGCTGCTGCTGCCGTTCCTCCTCAGCGACCGCTACCGCTGGTCGTCCGGAATCCTTCACGCGCTGCCCCGCAGTGCGTGGGAACGACTGGTGCAGATGGGCGACCCCTTCGGATCGGCCCCCTACCCGGCGACCATCAGCGGGTCGTGGATCGTGTACGCGGCCTGGCCCCTCACCGCAGCAGTCGTCGCTGTGGTCGCCGTCCGCCGGCACGACCTGTGAGCCCGCAGAGCCTGACTGCCAAAGATGTACACCGGGTCGTTGCGGCAGGCTCTTGGCCCGTACTCGCACGTGGCCCACCGGCAGCCTTCGCCGCCGCGTTCCGATCTCGCGCTGCCGGGCGCGGTAGTGCGTCCCGGTCACGCCGAGGACAGCTGTTCTGCTATCTCCTTGACCCAAGCGGCGGTCTTCGCAGGGTCGTTGAGAGATTCTGCCCACTCGTCGGGGGTCAGCCGGTGGTGGGTGGGGCCTGCTTTGAGAGCGATGAGGAGGGCTCTGGCCGAGCCCCGCATTTCGGCCGTCGTGTCGCCACTCCCCTGGATGTCAGCACCCGCCGCCAGTCCGTAGATTTTACGCGCCATGGCCTGGCGTTCACCGTTCTCCACCTTCTTCCAGAACTTCAGGCCCTCCTTCAGCGCATCCTCGCGGGAGGCGGGCTCCGCCGAGGTCTCTCCCTCCGCCGCCCAGCGTTCAGGGTGGCGGGCCCCGTCGTAGCGCTTCTTGCCCGCGCGGCCCGCCCTGTAGGCGGTGACGCCGAAGATGAGGCCGGCCGCACCCGCGGCGAGGCCCCAGCCGACCGGGTTGCTCGCCAGCCCGGCTCCTCCCGCTGTGGCGGCGACCGCCGTCACGATGCCGCCCGCGGCTTTGGTGGTCTCGCCCACGGCGGTGAACGCCTGCTTGCCCATCTTGTTGCGCTGCTTGCCGAGCGCGTACGTGTGCACCGTGTTCATCGTGTTCACGTCTTCGGCACGCCGGACGTCCCTGGCGGCGTCACGGGCCTCACCCATCGCCGCCCAGGCCACATCGATGGCCTCGGAAACGCGCTCCAGCCGGCCCTCGTCCTCGTGGTCCCAGTGGGCATCCAGCGCGACGTATGCCTCGGCCGCGGCCCATTCGGCGTCATTCCGCGCCTGGTTCAGCCGGACCAGTGCCTCCTCGGCGATGTGGTCGGACTTTCCGAGCCCTTTCAGGGCATGGTATTTGCGGGCCGTCAGCCCGAAGCGGCTCGCGGCACGGCCGCCCTTCACCGCGCCGACGACACCGGATCCGATACCGCTCGCCTCGGCCGCTGTCATGGCGTGTGCCGCCTTCTGGACCTTGGTCAGCTCCTTGGCGATACCGAGGACGTAGCTTCCCGCGCCGGCGGCACCGACGACCGCGTCAGCCCCTTTTGAGCCGGCCTTCTTGCCCGCGGTGTGGAAGGCGGCCCCTTTCTTGTGCTTCTTGGCGTCCTTCCTGGCTTTGGCCGCCTCCATGCCACTGAGCACGGCGCCGGCGGTCTCCGTGACGAGGTTCTCCGACGCGGCGGCGGTCCCCGAGGAGCCGGCGGAATGTTTGAGGCCGTCGTTGACTGTGGCGGAGGCCTGCTGGGAGAAGCCCGCGTTGGCGGGGACGTGGGCGCCCTTGACGAAGGTGTCGATCAATTCGAGATTCTTCTTGAGCCTGTCGAGGATCGCGGCGATCCGGTCGCGATAACTCTTCGATCCGGCGGCCGCGTTGCCGTTCTCCGGTGCCTTCCCTTTCGCCGCGCCCCTGGCGCGCTGCACCGCCGCGGTCGCGGCTCGGTTACCGGCGCTGGACTGGATCTCCAAGAGGGCTCGCTCCGCCGGGTTTCCGGACGGACTCCCTGCCCGGCTCCGGTCCCGGCGCTGCCGGGTCGACGCCAGGGCAGCCACGGACTGCCGAGGTGAGGTGCGGTGGACCGGGGTGCTCATGGACGTACCTCTCCTGTACCGGACCGGGCGAGGGGAGAGTAGCCAGGCATGGCCAACAGAGGGGGAGCGGCGGGGAAACGACGCACGGACGGCGTGGAACGCGTTGTGGTGGATTCAATCGGTCGCCGCAACACCTGATCGTGGATTCCTGCTGACACGTCGGGTGTGCGCCGACCGCACGGTCCCTCTGGCCTGTCTGGGGCACTGGGGCACTGGGGCACCTGAGAAACCCCGATCCCTGGCTTGAGATCGGGGCCGAGATGTAGGGTCTCGCGGCACACGTCATAGGACGTCGCGCTGACCAGCTGTTTCTCAGGTTGTCTCACGCAGTGGCCGGGGCTCTTGTCTCAGGACAAGTGGCATTTCCTCACGACCGCTTTGGCGCTCATGGCGGACGGGCGGCGATGTGCTGACGGGCGGCCTTCCAGACCCACGTACCAACTCGAGTTCCGGGACGGCGTAGAAGCCGAGCACTATCAGACACGGACCATCTCCCAGGAGAAGGTCCTGACCGCCTTGCTCGGCTGGGCTGCCGGCAGGACGGACTGGAGGAGCGACTTCATGTGGAACAACATCGGCTCGGAATTCGCGGCCTGAGTGCTTGGCCCCTCCGTGCGTAATGGCATTGCGCAGGGCCGCGTCCGAACCATGCTGGAAGATGGGGGCGTGCTGCCCTACGTCTATCGCGTTACCAAGTACGACCCCGCCGACCGTGATGAACACGGCCACTACACCGGTGCCGAGGACACGGTCAGCGACCACGGCCAGGTCGAGGGTGCCTACCTTCAAGCGATCGAGGCGTTCGCCTCAGACACCGGCATCGAGCACCTGGCCGTGCGCGAGCCGCACCTCCCGGTGCCATTCGTGAGCTTCGGGCTGGAGCCGCCGATGGACGGCTTCGGGCTGGACGGTCTCTTCCCGACTGGGCCGGATGGTTTCCACGACGGTGCGGAGGTGTCGGTCGGTACCGCGATGGATCTTGTACGGGTCATGCTGCGCGACGGTGGCGCCTGGTGTCGGCTGGAGGTGGAGGACACCTTCGCCGTGCACGTGGGCTGGGACCAGTACATGTACATCGGCAGCAGCCGGCCCTGCGAAACCGCGGTGGCCCGGACCCGCGCGCTCGGGTTGTTCCCGGAACGGACCGACGCCTCTCCGTACGCCTTCGAAGCCGAGGACGAAGGCCCCCAGCGGCCGGCCGACGACGAATTCTGGGCCCATCTGCGCTGGTCGATGCATGGGAGCAACGCCAGAGTCCTGGAAGAGCAGTACGCCTACAACTCCGAGCGATGGCACCGCCTCACCCCCGACAACATCGACACGGTCCGCGCCGGGCTCGCTCCCCGAGCCCGGATGGCCATATGGCCGGACCTGTCCTCCGACATCGACGCGGTCCTCGCCACGCTCCCCGCCGAGGGCCACGTCGAGTGTGTCTGGCAGGACAGGGATGGGCGGATGCACAGCGCCAGCGCCGACGAGGACGAGTTCCCGGAGCTGACCGCCCGTCTCTCCGGCGCTTCCGCCGCAATGATCCTGTCCATGTACGCCGAAGAACGCGTCCCACTGCTCGCCGCCGTCCTGCCCGACAGTAACGGAGTGGTACGGGCTCGCTGGGAGATCGACCCCACCCCGAGCACCCGGAAATGGGCCTTCCTCAAGACTCTTCACCGAGGTGAGATCGTCACCGGCCGGGTGACCCGGATCGCCGATTTCCGGGTCACTTTTGTGGACATCGGCGGCTTCGAGGCGATGATCAATATCCCCGAGCTGTCATGGCGTCCCTTCAGCCACCCCTCCGACGTCGTTGCCGTCGGTCAGGAGATCAGCGCCGAAATTCTCGACGTCGATCCCATCCGCGAACGCGTCTCACTGTCACTCAAGGCCCTGACCGAAGATCCGATGCCACTGCTGGCCGGGCGGATCGGCCAGACCATCGTCGGCCGCGTCACCAAGCTCGTGCCGTTCGGCGCGTTCGTACGCATTGAAGAGGTGGAGAACGGTTTCGAGGGGTTGGTCCACACCTCCGAACTGGCGGACGGGCCCTCGGACAGTTCGCATCCCGCCCTCCACGTCGGCGACGCTCTACTGGTCAAGATCTTGGACATCGACCCGGTCCGGCGCCGCATCACGCTCTCACACCGGCAAGCGATCTCCGCCGACCAGGACAAACCCGACGTATGACAGACAGAAGTGGGATTTCTGCCGTGCTTGTCGGGATGCTTCAGAGGACGTGGTGACGATGTCCGGCACGTGCCTCGTCGATCATGACGACGCTGATGCGTTCTGAGCTGGGTTGTGCCAGGGACGGCGAGATGTCTCCACCCGGAGTTCTCGCCGAAAGCGGCGTTTTCCGGGTCGGTGAAGCCGTGTCGACGGTCACGCCTTTTCATGGGGATGATGGTCGCGATGGCGGCGTGCGGCCCTGGAGCGGTCGGGTTACTGGCCGTGCAGCCAGATCCGCAGCGGACCTACCGGCTCGAAGCCATGGCGGACGGCTGCCGCCAGGTCGTCGCCCTGTTCGTAGCCGACCACCGGCAGGGTGGGGAACAGCCAGTTCACTGCGTCCAGCACGACCGGCCAGGCCGCGTCAGGACCGCCGTCCAGTGCGAAGACATTGGAGATTCCGACCATGTGGTCGCTGAGGCTGGCCACCGCGCCGGCGATCACCCGGCCGTCGGCTGACCGTCCGGCGAGCACCCAGGTGGCGGGGTCGTCGAGCAGTTCGGGCCGGAAGAGGTCCGCGTTGCCGTTCCCGTCGTCCCAGGCCAGCGCCCAGGCCCGCAGCGTGTCCGGGTCGCCCGCCACATCCCAGCCGAGGTCCGACGCGGGGGCGGGTCTACTCGCCGGGCGGTGGATCCACTGCGCTTCGAACAGCATCTGGAAGCCCACCTCCGTCAGGTCGAGGTCGGCGAAGCTGTCCTTGATGGAGGCGCCGGGTGCGGTGGTGTCGATCCGGGCTGCCAGCGCGGTCCGGTCGGCGCCCGGCACCAGCGTCACCGCGTCGGGGTAGTAGAGCGGCGTGCGAGACGGAGCGGTCCACGCCTGCGCCCCGAACTCGCCTGCCAAGCCGTGTGATCGGCTCATCGCTGCGCACCACTCGGCGTTGTTGTGGGCAGCGGCCCGGACCAGGAGTTGCTTCGGAGTCGTCACGAGTGCGGATCATGACGACTCCGGCCCGGCCCGTCGAACGGTTTTCCGCTCGCGGCCAGAGGGAAGCTCCGCCCGAAAGCCCATCAGCCGGCCCTCGGGGGCACTACGTGATCGTCAACAAGGGCAGGTGATCGGGAGTGATGGCGAGACGCCGCGCTGCTTCGGCGGGCGGTTGGGGGTGGTTTCGCCAGCGTGGTGAGGCGAACAAGCCGGTGGGAACGACAGCTTCGGGAGAGGCGACCAGTTCGATCCTGGCTTCGGAGGGACGGTGGGGATCACCGAACGGGTCCTCGCTCAGAACATCGAGTCGACGGTCCCCTCCGCTGCCCGCGCGAAGAAGTCCGACACGTGCGACCGCCCCGGCCCGACGCCTCATCACGTCAGAACAGCCAGAACAGCCAGAACGGCTGCGAGGCGAACCCCACGACCTGCGGATCGAAATCCATCAAGATCGCGCAATCACGCTCCAGCCACGACTCGAACCCGACATGCCGCCTGGTCGTCGCCGACCAGTACAGACCCGGGGCGACACAAGTGCCGCCTTCGTGCAGTTCTCGCTGAGATTATGCAGCGAGTTTTGAGACCCTACAGTGCGGGCGATGGCCGGGGCCCAGGCCGTCAGCTCGCTGTGCGGGGGAACGAGATCTCGACCCTGCGGTTCTTCTTGCGGCCGGCCTCCGTGGAGTTGTCGGCGATCGGGTACTGCTCGCCGTATCCACGTACTTCGTAGGTGACGTTGGGGTCGTTGAGCTCCTGGCCCAGGATGGTGTGCACGGCGTTCGCGCGCTTGCGGGACAGGGCGTCGCCGTGGGCCGAGGAGCCCAGGTTGTCCGTGAAGCCGAAGACGCGGATCCTCGTCGCGTTCTGCTTCTTGATCTCCTCGGCGATCGCGCCGATACGGACCTTCGCCTGGGCGCCGAGCTTCGCGCTGTCCTTGCCGAACAGCACCTCGGCCTGCAGCGCGAACGTCACCTCCGCATTGGTGTCCTCGCGGCGCTCGTCACCGCTCTGCTCCTCGACGACCTGCTTGATGTCCAGGACCTTCGGTTCGGCGAGGGTGGCGCCGTCCGGGAGCTTCAGGTCCGGGTCGTTGGGGTCGAGTTCGACGGGTGCGGAGGCGGTGGCTTCGGTGCCCGGGGGGACGCTGGGATCGTCGGCGGCGGTAGCACTGGTGGCGCCGTAGAGGCTGGTGGCCAGCAGGACGGTGGTAGTAGCGACGACCAAGGAGAACCTTGGCTGTACCGGACTCAGGTGGGTACGTGTCATGGTCTGCCTCACCCAGAGATCTGGATGGTGCCGCTGGCGAACGTCGGCAGTTGGAAGGTGACTTCGGATGCATCTGCGGGCGGCGCGGGGAACTGCATAAAAACGGAGAGGCTCTCACCGGCCTTGATTGCCGAGAAGCCTGTCGTCGTCAGTGGGCGACCTTCAGTGTCGCGCAGTACGTAGAAACGCTTCTTGCTTTTCGAGTCGACCAAAGTGGCGCCACCGAGCGACCGGCCGTTTCGCACAATCTCGGTTTCGTTGCCACTCAGTGCAGCGGGAACCGTAACGCTTTTGGCACCGTCGTTCTTCAAAAACGCGTTCACAGTGACGAAGCCTCCAGCATCACGTTCTGCAGAAGTGACCTGCAGAATCAGCCCGTCCGACCCCCTTAGTTCGGCGATGGGATCGTCCGCCTGTTCCTCCTGGGCACTTGGAGCAGAACCGTTGCCCTTGGAAGCGGAAGCCGTGGCCGCCGCCCCCTTGTCGTCGTCCTCACCCCCTCCGCAGCCGACCACACCGAGGGACAGTCCGGCCGCAACGGTGAGCGCGACCATCCCCCTCCGGGCCTTCGTTGCGAACCGAATACTCATCCCACTGCTTCCTTAGTCACTCGTCGTTCGTTGGTCAGTCGGCCAGGTGGACATCGAAAAGGTCCTCGGGCTGGGGAAGGAGTTCCACTGGACCCTTCGGATCCAGTTCCCACTCTTCGCCCTTGCAGGTGAGCAGCGGCAGTGTGTCCTCGGGAGCATCCTCTGCCAGGGCATCGAAGGCGCAACGAGGATCGATCACCGCAGTGGCCGTTTCCTTCGACTTCATGCTCTCGGTGCCGGGCACAATGGAGTCCCCCACGGTGTCGGTCGTCTCGACCTCGACCGTGTAGCCCAGTAGACCGTCCAGTTCACACCCCTGGACAGCCGCGTCATTCTGCGCCGCGAGTTGCTGTGCGCGCCAGCACGAATCGTCGAGCCCTTCGGCACTGCCGTGGAAGATCGCCTGCCACTCGGTCGGATCGAGAAGGTCCTCGACCCAGGCGCCCGTTAGTTGGTCACGCCTGTCCTGAGCCGCAGCAAGTGCGGCCGCGTCCGCGGCCGTCTGAGCACCGTTTCTGTTGGCCGCTGCCTGCCCGACCGCCAAGTACGCGAACGCGAGAAAGAGCAGGCCCCCCACCACCGTGATGTAAATAGGGAAAGCCTGCCCTGCATCGCCGTGCTTGCGGGACCGCATCAGCCTCCGGTGACCTCGCCGATTTTGGTTGTGATCGCGTCGAAAATCGTCTGACCGATGCTCGTCCCCGTGATCGCCAGCACGATCGCTACCACCACCGCGATGATGCCCAGGTACTCCACCGCCGTCTGGCCCCTGTCGTTGCGGGCGGTGCGGGATTGGAGGTAGGTGACCGTGGTGTTGATCCAGTTGCTCATGGTGTTCCCCTCCGGCTGACGCGGTTGCGGCTTCCTTCAGGGTGCCGCATTCGATATCAGCAACGTACGGCGATTTTCCTGTTGCACCAGAGGGCCCCTGGGCCCAATCCCGGGCCCAGTTGCCGGTCCGCCACCTCACGTCCCTTGACGTCACCGCAGGTCACCCCAGTTCTCGTGTGGAGTCCGGGGCCGTGCCGAGCCACTTCGCGGCGGCTTCGGAACGGCTGGTGCTGTGGAGCTTGGCGAAGATGCGGTTGATGTGGTTCTTGACCGTCTTCTCGCTGATGAAACAAGTGGCGGCGATCTGCTGGTTGTTCATGCCGGATGCGATGTGGTTCATGATCTCCGCCTCCCTGCTGCTCAGCTGGAACCTCGACCTGTCGAAAGCGGCAGCCGGACGACCACTTGTCCACCCTGACGACGACTGTCCCACATTCGGTTGCAGTTGCGAAAGGTTTTGTGAAGAAATAGGTGGGGGTGCGAGCCGTGGTGCGCCGAATCTGCCTGGTGGTGCTGCTTGTTGGAGGTTCATATGCGGCAGCTTCGTCGCGGAAAGTCCGTATGCAGTCGCATCCGTGCGGCCTCCCAGGCCTTCCGGCAGGGGCGGGCCCGAGGGTGTCTTGCGGAGCTGGGCCAGCAGCGCTTCCGCCGCCGTGGGGGTGAAGTGGGGGCGGCCGCGGCTGATGTCCCTCACCGCCGAGACCAGTTGGTCCGCCGTGAACTCGCCGTGGACCAGGTACCCGCCCGCTCCCCTGCGCAGTGCCTCCTCGACGATCTCCGACTCCCCGCTGTACGTCAGCATCACCACCGGGGCGATCCGCACCAGGTACGGGAGCGCTGTGATGCCGTCCATGCCCGGCATCCGGACGTCGAGGAGGATGACGTCCGGGTGGTGGTCGCGGGCCGCCTCACAGGCCTCCCTGCCGTCCGCCGCCTCCGCCACGACCCTTATCCCCCCTCGGCCGGAGAGCAGGGCCGTCAGGCCCGCGCGGACCACCGGGTTGTCGTCGGCGACGAGGACCCGCAGGGTCGTGGTGGCCGGGGGCGCCTGGTTCGGCATCGTCCGTGTCATCGGGGGTGCCTCCTCTCGGGGGTGTACGGGGGGGTGGGTGTACGGGGTCATCGGGCCGCCTTCGCCGGCATGAACGTGCCTGTGCGTGGCCCGGCGGGCGCCAAGGGGAGTTCCAGGCGGACCTCGGTGCCACGCGGCTGGGTGCCTCGGCCGACGCGGATGCGGGCGCCGATCGCCGCCGCGCGCTCGACCATGCCGACCAGGCCGAAGTGGCCGTCCTTGCGGAGTTGTTCGAGGTTCGTGCCGGGCGGGAGGCCGCGGCCGTCGTCGTGGACGATGACGCGGAGCAGGCCGCCGTGGACGCCCGCGCCGACGGCGACCCGGGTCGGGCAGGCGTGGCGATGGGCGTTCTCCATGGCCTCTCCGACAATGGTGAGGACGTGGCGGGCCACCGGGAGGGGGACCATGGCGGGACGGTGCAACGGGGCCGTGTTGTCGCCGGTCCGGCCGAATGCCGCCGGGAGGCCGGTACGGGCACTGAAGTCGCTTGTGCAGCGTGCCAGTTCGGCCAACAGGTCCACACTCTGCCCCGTGTCCGTTCCCGTGTCCGTTCCCGTGTCCGTTCCCGTGTTCGTTCCCGTGTTCGTTCCCGGATCCGTCTTCTCTCTCGTTCCCGCACCCGTGCTCTCACCCACTCCCGTGCCCGTACCCCCCGTCGCGCCCCGGGGCGGTTCGCCGCGCAGGTCCGCCAGGAGTTCGCGGGACTCGGCGGCGGCTCTGCGGGCCGAGCGTGCGACCAGTTCCGCCTGTTGCCGTACCAGCGGGACGTTCACGTGGCCGGCGTTCGCCGAACCGGCGAGGCCGTCGGCGGCCAGGGCGACGCCGTACAGGGTCTTCGCCACCGAGTCGTGCATCTCGCGGGCCAGGCGGGCGCGTTCCTCGCTGACCGCCTCCGTGGCGGCCAGGCGGGCCTGGACCGTGGTCAGGGCCCGGGTGGCCGTGCCGAAGCGGAGCATGAGGTTGCGGAGGCTGGAGCCGACCGCGCCCGTGATGACGCAGAGGCCCGGCAGGAACAGTGTCTCCGTGAGCTGCGTGTGCGGGTCCGCCAGGGTCGCGTGGGCCAGGAGCAGGATCAGGCCCTGGAGGGAGGCGAACACCGCCGCTCCCCGCCAGCCGTAGACCAGACCCGCGAGGAGCGGGGTGCAGACGCCGGCGTAGGCGAGGAGGCTGTCGGGGCCGGCGGAGACGAGGAGGAGGGAGCCGAAGAGGGTGTCCACGGCGAGCAGGCTGGGGTGGCGCAGGAGGAGGGGGCCGAAGCGTTCCCAGTCCCGTACGAGGACGTAGGACGCCATGAAGGTGACCACGACCGCGATGCCGACCAGGCGCACTCCCCAGCCCGGCCCCGCGTTGAGGAGGGCGGCGGGGGCGGCGAGCGCGATCATCGCCAGCCGGAAGCCGAACACCTGCCGGCACAGGGCCTGGAGGGCGTTGATCTGGAGGTCGACATCCGGTGCGGGTGGGTGGAGGGCTCCTCGGTGCCTTGCAGGGCGGCTGCCGTTCACCGGCCGCACCGGCGACCCCAGTGGCACCGGTGGCACCGGCGCCCCTGGTGGCACCGGGGTGTCCGGCATGCCCCTGACGCCGTACTCCGGGAGGGCCGAATACTCCGGGAGGGCCGGGACGCCCGCCGAGGGCCTGGCCGTCCGGGGCGGCCGGGCGCGGCGCCACAGCCCTCTTCGGCCCCTCTGCCGGTCCTTGCGCTCCAGCCGGCCCCTACGTCCTAAGTGCCGCCCGTGCTCCCCGGTCGTCGTCATCCCACCGTCCACCGTCCCTGCCCCTACTCACCCGTGATCGAGCCGAAGTCGGTGCCGGAGCCGAGGATCAGGCCCGCGCCGAGGAGGATCATCGTGGCCGGGACCATGAACGTGGTGATCATCATGGTGGCCTTGGGGACCGCGCGGGCCGCCTTGCGGCGGGCGTTCTGCGCGTCCGTGCGGCGCATGTCCTTCGCGAGGGCGACCAGTGTCTCCACGATGGGGGCGCCGAGTTCCTCGCCCTGCTGCAACGCGGTGACGAACATGGCGACCTGTTCGGAGTCGTTGCGGCGGCGCAGTTCCGTGAAGGCCTGGCGGCGGCTCATACCGAGGTCCATCTGGCGGAGTGTGATGCGCAGTTCGTCCGCCCACGGGCCCTCGTACTTGGTGGCGACCCGGTCCAGGGCCTGCCGGAAGCCGAGGCCCGCGCTGACGACGACGGCGAGGACGTCCAGGAAGTCGGGGAGCGTACGTTCGATCACGTCCCGGCGGATGCGGATCGCCGACCAGATGCCGACCTCCGTCCAGAACGCGCCGAAGGCGAGCAGCAGCAGGGCGACGAAGAACTGCCCGCGCATGAGGAAGACCAGGAAGCCGAGGCCGCCGAGGAAGCCGTAGACCGCGCGGCGGGCGGCGTAGCGGTCGATGGTGAGGCCGCCGGGGTTGCCCGCGAGGTCGATCCTGCGGCGGTACTTGGCGACCCGCTGGGGGCCCATGACGCGCAGGACGGCCGGGGCGTAGCGCATGCCCATGCGGTCGACGAGCGAGTCCACCGCGCCGGTGCGGGTGCCGCCGACCTCCAGGGCGAGGACCAGGTCGGCGGGGAGTTTCGCATCGGCGCGGTACATGCGCACGCCGGCGAAGACGCCCCATACGGCGACGGCCATGACCAGCGCCAGCAGAAGTCCCATGTCAGTCACTCCCTCCTCTGCCTTCCACGTTTCTCTCCGCCTTCCACGGTCAGGCTGCTCAGACGTCGATGCGGGACAGGCGGCGGATCAGGACGAAGCCGATCGCGTACAGGCCGAAGGCGACGATGACGGCGCCCTGTCCGACCGGGGAGTCGGTCATGCGTTCCAGGGCGCCGTCCTTCACCCCGTTCATCAGGAACAACGAGCCGACCCCCAGGACGGGGACGGCGTACGACGTCATGCTCACCTGCGAGAGCTGGGTACGGACCTCGCGCCGGGTCTCCTTGCGTTCCTCCAGGGTCTCGGTGAGGTTCCGCAGGGCGCTGACCACCTGGCCGCCGGCCCGGTTGGACAGCACCAGGGTGGTGACGAGGACGACGAGTTCGCGAGAGGGGAGCCGCTCCGCGAGTTCCCCCAGGGCGTCGTCCATCGAGGCGCCGAGGGCCAGCTGGTTGTCCACCTTGGCCAGTTCCTCTCCGGCCGGGGCCTCCATCTCCTCCGCCGCCATGCCGATCGCCGTCCGCAGGGCGAGGCCGGCCTGGGTGGCGTTGGCCAGGATGCGGGCGAGTTCGGGGAGTTGGTTGATGAACTTCTCGATGCGTTTCTGGCGCTGCCAGTCGAGGAACTGGAACGCCGCCCAGATGCCGAGCAGTCCGGCCAGCGGGCCGAAGAACGGGGCCAGGACGGCCTGGCCGGTGAGGAGGAGGCCCAGACCCAGGGCGATCATGCCGGCGAAGAACTCGCCAGGGGTGATGTCGAGGCCGGTCGCCGTCAGACGCAGTTCCAGTTTCCTGCCGAACCTCGTACGGCGCAGCCTGCGGTCCAGGGTGGGGAAGTGGCGCCGGCGCCCGTTGACCGTGACCCGGCCGGTGTGCGCCAACCGGTCCACCAGCGCCTGCCGCTGAGCCCTGCCCGCGGCGTACAGGTGCACGCCGGCCACCGCGAGGACGCAGGTCAGCAGTGCGATGCCGGTGGTCAGCATGATCAGGTTCTGCAGATCCATGGCGGCGGTCCTACCTGGCTTCCCGGGTCGTGAGCTGGTCGAGGGAGCGGGCGATGCCGAAGGCCTGCGGGACGGGCTGACTCGCCATGTAGAGGCGCTCGGCGGCCCGGCGCGGGAGCGGGTGGTGCTCGTACACGCCGTAGATACGGCCGTCGGAGGCCATCGGCTGCGCGTTGAACCGGGAGACCGTGGCCAGCCGGTACGGCTCGCCCCCGTGGCTCTCCAGCAGGGCGATCTCGGTGATGCGGCGGGCGCCGTCGGCGAAGCGGGTGAGCTGGACGAGGACGTCGACGGCGCTGTTGATCTGGTCGTGCAGCGCGACGAAGGGGATCTCCACCTCCGACATGGAGGCGAGGGTCTGGAGCCGCATCAACGCGTCCTCCGCGCTGTTGGCGTGGACGGTGGCGAGCGAGCCGTCGTGGCCCGTGGACATCGCCTGGAGCATGTCCAGGGACTCACCGCCGCGGACCTCACCGACGACGATCCGGTCGGGGCGCATGCGCAGCGAGTTGCGCACCAGGTCGCGGATGGTGATGCGGCCCTTGCCCTCGACGTTCGGCGGGCGTGCCTCCAGGCGGATCACGTGCGGCTGCTGGAGCTGGAGTTCGGCGGAGTCCTCGATGGTGATGATGCGCTCGCCCTCGGGGATCAGGCCGGAGAGGGAGTTGAGGAGGGTCGTCTTCCCGGTGCCGGTCGCACCCGACACGATCACGTTGAAGCGGGCCTGCACCAGGCCCGCCAGCAGGTACAGCATGTGCTCGTCGAGCGAGCCGAGACCGATCAGCTCGTGGAGGGTGAAGGAGCGCGGGAAGCGGCGGATGGTGAGGGTGGCGCCGGTCAGGGACAGCGGCGGGATGATGACGTTGACACGCTCGCCGGACGGCAGGCGCGCGTCGACCATCGGATTCGACTCGTCCACGCGGCGGTTGACCGTCGAGACGATGCGCTCGATGGTCTGCATCAGCTGGTCGTGGGAGGCGAAGCGCATCGGCAGCTGCTCGACCCGTCCGCCGCGCTCCACGAAGATCGCGTCGGGGCCGTTGACCATGATCTCCGTGATGGAGGGGTCCTCCAGGAGCGGTTCCAGGATGCCGAGGCCGAGTGCCTCGTCGACGACCCTGCGGATCAGCTGTGAGCGCTCCACGGTCGACAGGACCGGGCCCTCGCGACTGATGATGTGCCCGAGCACCCGCTCCAGTCTCGCCCGGCGCTCGGCGGCGGCCAGCGAACTCATCTCCGCGAGGTCGATCTCCTCGAGGAGCTTGGCGCGGTAGGAGGCGACCAGATGGCCGTCCTCGCCCCGGTTGCCCTTCTCCTCGGGGGAGTTGATACGTGCCCGCAGACTCATGAGTCCGGCGCTCCTCGTTCCTGGCTCGTGGTTCGTGGTTCGTGGTTCCTACTGCTGTGGTCGGTTTCCGGCGGGTGGCGGGTGGTCAGTGGTCAGTGGTCAGTGGTCGACGGGCATGGTGGCGGTCTTCCGGGCCGGGCCGAAGTCCCAGCCCGGCACGATCGAGGGGATGTCGATCGTGGCCGTGACGGTGACCTCGTCGCCGCCCCCGGACTCCCCGCATTCGGTGCGGCCGGCCAGCCAGCTGCTGACCGCGACGGTGCAGGCCGGCCCCGCCGCCTTGTCGAGCGAGGCACTGCGGGCCCCCGCACGGGCCGCGGTGCCGGCCTGCTGGGCGGTGTACGCGATCAGGCCCAGCTGTACGGCGGCCATGGCGACGATGATCAGGACCGGCAGGAAGCCCAGGTACTCGATCGCCACCTGCCCGCGGTCCCGGTGTCGTGTGCGCTCGTCCCGCGAGCGACCACCGGTGCGCGTCGGCTCGCCCCGCCTGCGGTCGGACCGCGTTGGCTCGCCCCGCCCGCGGTTGCCCCGCCCGCGCTCGCCTCGCCCGCGGTCGCCCCGCCTCTCGTCGTACGCCATGTCAGTCCCCCACCTCCTCCTCCACCGCGCCCGCGTGACCCTTCACCTCGAAGGGGAAGTCGACGGTGCCGGGGAAGAGGACGGGGACGCGCAGTGTCACGTCGGCGGTGACATAGCCGCCCCCGGTCCCGCAGGTCACCGTCGCCGCTCCCTCCCAGGCACCGGGCAGCTTGTCCAGCCCCGCCGCCCGGCAGGCGCCGTCGCGCGCACCCGGGTCCGCGGCGGTGGCCGCCCGTACCGCCTCGTCCGCAGCATTCCCCGCGAGGGTGAACGTGTATCCCAGCAGCACGAGTTGCCACAGGACCACGAGCGTCACGAGGATCGTCGGGATCATGCCGAGGAACTCGATGGTGACCTGACCCCGGTCCCGGTCACGGTCCCGGTCACGGTCCCGGTCACGGTCCCGGTCACGGCCCCCGTCCGAGCGGGCGTGCGCTTCCTGCCCCTTCACCTCATCCCCCTCCGTCCTTGCGCCTCCGGATGCTGACCGCGCCGCGGTCGCCGCGCGGTCGGTCTCCCCGCAGCCGGCCGGACTTGTGTGCGCCCTCGGTGGGCTTGACCAGGTCGAGTTCTCCGGCCAGGGTCCACAGGGCCTGCTTCACCGCACTCTTGTTCTCCAGTTCGTGGACCCGGCCGGCGTCCACGACCTGCTGGAGTTCCCTGAAGTTGGCGGGGATCACGGTGGCCGCGACCGCGGTGCCGGTGATCTTCTGGATGAGCGGTGGCTGGATCTCCGTACTCCGGGTGTGGCGGTTGACGACGATCGTGGTCTCCTCCGCCTTGCGGATCTGGAGCCGGTCCCACATCCGTACCGTCCGTTTGGCGCCCCGGACGGAGACCACGTCCGGGGTGGTGACCAGGAGTGCGGTGTCGGCGGTCTCGACGGCGGCCGCGCCGGCCCCGACGAGCTGGGCGCCGGTGTCGACGACCACGACCTCGTACCGGGAGCGCAGGGCGCCGATGATGTGGCGGGCGGCCCGGTCGGTGACGTCCTCGCCGCGTTCGCCCTCGGCGGGGGCGAGGAGCAGGGTGAGGCCGGTGTCGTGGCGGAAGACGGCGTCGGCCAGGACGCGCGGGGAGATGTCGGTGATCGTCGCGAGGTCCACGACGGACCGCCGGAACTGGACGTCCAGGAAGGAGGCGACATCGCCGCTCTGGAGGTCCAGGTCGACCAGGGCGGCGCTGCGGCCGGACGCCTGGGCGGCGAGGGCGAGGTGGATGGCGGTCAGGGTGGCGCCCACGCCGCCCTTGGCGCCGCTGACGGTGACGACCGTGCCTCCGACGCCGGTGAACACGTCGCCGCCGGCGCCGAGGTGGCGGCGCACGCCGGACGACCACTGGGCGACGGCGTGGACGCGGTTGGCGAGTTCCTCGTAGTTGAGCGGCAGGGCGGCCAGGCCGCGGGCTCCGTAGTCCATGGCGGCCTGGAACAGGCCGGGGCTGGCGTCGGAGGTGACGAGGACGACCCCGACGGCGGGGAAGCGCAGGGCCACTTCGCGGATCAGTTCCAGTGCGGGGACCGGGCCGATCCGCTCGTGCACGACCACGACCTCGGGCAGCTCGTCGATCGACTCGGCGGCCAGGCGTGCGAGGGTGTCGACGAGCTGGGTGGAGTCGATCACCGGGGCCATCGGCTCGGCGTCCGGGAGCTGGCTGAGCAGCGTGGTGATGGACCGGACGGCGTCCGCGTCACCGACTGCCGGGAGGATCCTCGTGGGCATGCGGGCCTCTCACTTGTCCTTCGCGAGTTCGTACGTACGGTCCTGCTCCGGGACCGTGGGGTCGCCGCCGGGGGCGACGAGCGCGAGTCTGACCCGCTGGGCGAAGGACTCGGCGTAGGTGATGCGCTGGGCGTCGATGGTGGACAGCGCGAAGGTGATGGGGACGGCGTCCGTGGGCTGCCGGCCGCGGTCGTTCTCGTCGGGTTCGAGGGCGGTGATCCGGCCGACGTCGAGGACCTTGGCGTTGGTCACGATGATCTTGGACTGGGCGGGGGCGCCCTCACGCTCCCCTTCGAAGGTGGCGTAGACGTTGACCGACGAACCCGGCGTGATCTTTCCGGCGACACCGGTGGCCGCGTCGATCATGATGGCGACCTCCTGCTGCCCCGGTTGCAGGGCGGGCTGGTTCACGATCATGTCGCTCTGCAGGAGGGAGCCCTCGCGCAGCGTGGTGACGGCGATCTTGCCCCGGATGTCGCCGAGATCGGTGACCGCGTTCTGTGACAGCCAGCGCTCGGGCATCTCGATCTTCTCGAACTGGCCCGTACTGAGCGGCGTATAGGGCGCCACGTTGGATTTCAGCCGGTACGCGGTGACCTCGGGGCCGACCTTGGACTCCACGTCGTTGATGACGGAGAGCACGCCGGCGAACGCGGCGAGGGCGCACAGGATCGACAGGAGCAGGAGTATCACGCCGCGGCGCTGACGGGAGTTCATAGACCGTGCAACCTCATTGGGGGATGTGGGCCGAGCGGGACGGTGGGAGACCGCGGTTCGGGTGGGGGTACGGCGCTGCCGTACGCCGGTTCAGGTACGCCCCTTCATGTGCCGCGGACGAGGGCTCTGCTGCCGGCACCACGGTTGATGCCGCGGGTACTGCCGCGGCTGTTGTCGCGGCTGCTGTCGTGGCTGCTGTCGTGGGCGGGTACGGACGGTGGCGTGGCCGAACAGAACACGCACCGGTCGCCGATGACGTCGATGCCGCACCAGTGGCAGATGCCGCGCCGCACGCTCGTGACCAGCTGGTAGAGGACGGAGAGGTCGGGCAGGTAGGTGCAGAACTCGATGACCTTGCCGGTCCCCCACCAGCTCGGGGACTCGGCGGGAAGCGGCGCCTCGCGCAGTCCCTGCACCTTCCAGGAGGACGCCAGGGTGCCGGTGACCCAGTCGGACTGGAGCTGCCCCTTGGCGACGAGCATCCAGGTGCCGAACTCCGGTCCGTCCAGTGCGGCTTCGGGGCCGAGGCGGACGAGTTGCGGCTGCGGGTGGGCGAGGACGGCGAACTGACTGCCGGGCATCCAGGACTTGGCGTGCTGCTTCAGGTTCACCGGGATCCGGTCGAGCCGGGCGACGGAGCCGAGCACGGCACCGGAGTGGATGTAGTGGACCAGCAGCCGGCCGGCCGAGGCGAGCACGCCGGGGCTGAGATCGCAGGAGCCCAGTTGCCTCAACTGGCGGGCCAGTACGGCGATTCCGAGCGGGGGCAGATCGGGGCTGAAGAGGGCGATCCGGTCGCTCTCCAGCAGGGAGCGCAGGGTGTGCAGCCGCCGCAGGACGGCGACGGGGGTTGCCCTGGAGCAGACCACGATGACGTGCCCGTGCTGCTCGATGAGTGCCTGGAGTTCGGTCAGCGCTTGTTCGAGCGGCAGGGTGGCGATGTCCCGCAGCACCACGGCGGGCAGGGTTCGTTCGTCCTGCGGTGGCAGCGCCAGGTCGGCACTGGTCACGGCAATGGCAGTTGGCACGCGCGGCTCCCCGTTCTCCCCATGTCCCTCGGCCCACCGGAAGTCACTCCGGTACACCCTGATGACTTCGCTGCGTGACTATGCGAGCACTGTAACCACGGCTTTATGGCTGGAGAACAGCGTTTGTGTAGCTCGTAAGCAACTGGCGTTGCACAAGTTGCGCCAAAACGGGGCACGTTGAGCATCTCGCCGGTCTCGGTATGACGCGCAGGGCGGAGATCCCGTGCACTGCCTTGACGCCGGAATCCCGCCGTGAGGGCGACCGGCGCCCCGGAGTGCCGAGCGAGCGAAGTCGACCCGACTCCCCGCAATTGGTCTGGACCCATTGACAACCCTATTGGTCTGGACCACCTTATGGGTCCAGTGGCGACGACTGCCGTCCCCATGGCTCTCCTCCCACTCCACTCCCCCTACCTCTGTACCCCCGTATCCCGCCCCTTCCCCCCACCGGAGGCTTCAGTGGACCGCGCACCAGCCACGACCGAACCCAGAGACAGAAACAGAGACAGAGACGCAGGCAGGAGCCCGGCCGGCCGCAGGGGCCGCCTCTGGGCGGGCGCCCTCGCCTCCGCCCTCGCTCTCACCCTCCCCCTCGTGAGCGCGGGCCAGGCGTCCGCGGCGGACGTGAACAACGTCAAGAACGCCGGTTTCGAGTCGGGTCTGAGCAATTGGACCTGTTCGGCGAACAGCGGGACGACCGTCCCGTCCCCCGTGCACGGCGGCACGTCCGCGCTCAAGGCCACCCCGGCCGGCCAGGACAACGCCCGTTGTACGCAGACCGTCGCCGTGCGACCCAACTCCACCTATTCGCTGAGCACCTGGGTACAGGGCGGCTACGCCTACCTGGGCGTGACCGGCACCGGCACGACGGACGTCTCCACCTGGACCCCGGACTCCACCAGCTGGAAGCAGCTGACGACGAGCTTCCGCACCGGCTCCGCCACCACATCGGTGACGGTCTACACCCACGGCTGGTACGGGCAGCAGCCCTACTACACGGACGACCTGTCGGTCTTCGGCCCCGACGGGGGCGGAGGCGGTGACCCGGATCCGGTCGTTCCCGGCACGCCGGGAGGCCTCAGCGTCTCGGGTACGACGTCGTCGACGGCGTCGTTGAGGTGGAACCCCGTATCGGGAGCGACGGGTTACTCCCTCTACCGCAACGGTACGAAGATCACTGCGGTGACGGGCACGTCGGCGACGGTGACCGGCCTCGCGGCTTCCACCTCGTACTCCTTCCAGGTGGCGGCGACCAACGCGGCGGGCGAGTCCCCGAAGTCGACGGCCGTGACGGCCCGGACGACGGAGGGCAACGGCGGTGGCGGCGGCGACCTGCCCCGGCACGCGGTGACCGGCTACTGGCAGAACTTCAACAACGGCGCCGCGGTGCAGCGCATCTCGGACGTGCCCGCGCAGTACGACATCATCGCGGTCGCCTTCGCGGACGCGACGGGCACGCCGGGCGCGGTCACCTTCAACCTGGACTCGGCGGGTCTGAACGGCTACACCGTGGCCCAGTTCAAGGCGGACGTACGGGCGAAGCAGGCGGCCGGGAAGAAGGTCATCATCTCGGTGGGCGGTGAACTGGGCGCCGTGTCGGTGAACAACCCCGCTTCCGCGACGAACTTCGCGAACTCGGTCTACGCCGTCATGCAGGAGTACGGCTTCGACGGCGTCGACATCGACCTCGAGAACGGCCTCAACGCGACCTATATGACGCAGGCGCTGCGGTCGCTGTCCGCGAAGGCCGGCCCGGACATGATCCTGACGATGGCTCCGCAGACCATCGACATGCAGTCCACGTCCAACTCGTACTTCCAGACCGCGCTGAACGTGAAGGACATCCTCACGGTCGTCAACATGCAGTACTACAACAGCGGTTCGATGCTGGGCTGCGACGGCAAGGTCTACAGCCAGGGCTCGGTGGACTTCCTGACCGCGCTGGCCTGCATCCAACTGGAGGGCGGCCTCGACCCGTCCCAGGTGGGCCTCGGCCTCCCGGCCTCCACCCGCGGCGCGGGCAGCGGCTACGTCTCGCCGACCGTGGTGAACAACGCCCTGAACTGCCTGGCCAGGGGCACCAACTGCGGTTCCTTCAAGCCGTCGAAGACCTACCCGTCCCTGCGCGGCGCGATGACCTGGTCCACCAACTGGGACGCCACCTCCGGCAACGCCTGGTCCAACGCGGTCGGCCCGCACGTCCACGCCCTGCCGTAACCCGACCCCTCCCATCACCCCGCCTCGAGGGTGCCGCACCACGGCCGCGTCGTCACGGGCGGAGCGGCACCCTCTGCCGCACCACACCCGCCGGTGGTGACCGGGAGCACCGCACCCTCTCCCGAAAAGCGTGAGCACTTCGACCGCCACTGTCCGGATGCCGCTCATTCGAGCGCTCACGTGACAGTCGGCCGCCAAGTGCTCACGCTTTTCAGCGAGGCACAGCGGGTGGGCTGCCGTACGACCTCGCGCCCGCACTGGGCAGCGTTGCCCACATGCGGGTACCGCCGCCCGGTTCGCGCGCCTCGCCGAAGCCCCAGGTGCCGTCGCAGGCTCGGCAGACACAGGACAGGAAGCGCAGGGCCGCGCGACGACGCGCTTCACACGCAGTGGCCAGGCGGGGGTGGGTGTGGCGCGGGTGGCTGTCGTACGCGACCACCCGGAGGGCGGAGGCACGGTAGCGGAGGGAGAGGTACACGTCCGTCGACTCCGTGAACCGGCAGGCCACCGTCACCAGTTCGCTCACCGCTTGCAGCGCGGGGTCCAGCAGGTCCGTCAGTCCGTGCGCCCTCAGCATCTCCCGCGACGCCGCTCGCGCCAGTCCCGGGCTCGTGAGCCGTGCGGGCAACGTGAAGCTGTAGGCCAGGTTTTCGGGGACGGGGGCCGCGGGATCGGCGGAGAGCATGGGTGCGACGGGGCAGCGGGACGGAGACATCGGTGGCTCCTTCGGTGGGGTACGGCAGCGCCCTGTCATGGGCAGCAGTCGGCGGTCAGTGGTCGATGACGGTCGGCGGCAGTCGGTGGCTCCGTCGCGCGGGCAGGCTCACGCAATGCACTGCCGACTGCGCCAGGTAGCTTGTGCGCTACTCAATGTAAGCATGACGGGGTTATGTTGCCCCTATATTTGGCAACAAAGGCACCCCATAGAGTGGCGCGAGCCAGAGGAGGGGCAGCATGGGCGCGAGGACGTCGCCGACCGAACGGCAGAAGAGGCTGGGTGCAGAGGTCCGGAGGATGCGTACGGCCGCCGGTATGACCGGCGAGTTCGCCGCCGGACTGCTCGGCGTGGACCGAGGCAAGATCTCCAACATCGAATCCGGGACCCGCACCATCAGCCCCGAGCGGCTGCGCACGCTGGCCTGCAACTGCGACTGCGATGACGATGCCTACGTTGACGCCCTTGTCGAGATGGCACGGTCCGCAGGACAGGACTGGTGGGACAAGTACCGGGGCAGCCTCCCGGTCGGGCTGCTCGACATCGCCGAATTGGAGCACCACGCGGTACGGCTACGGAGTGTGCACCTGATTCACATGCCCGGACTGCTCCAGTCGACTGCTCACGCGCAAGCCGTGTTCAAGGCCGCACTGCCTCCACTGCCGGAGCACGAGGTCGCACTGCGGCTGGCCCACCGCTTGGAACGCCAGCGAGTGCTGGAGGGTGACGACCCCACCGCATACGTCGGGATACTCCATGAAGCGGCTCTGCGCATGCAGTTCGGCGGACCGAAGGTGGCACATGGGCAGTTGGAGCATCTGCTCGTCATGTCCAGCCTGCCTCATGTGTCATTGCAGGTCATTCCGTTCACGGCCGGAGCCTTTCCCGGCGCAGGCCAGACCGTCGTCTACATGGAAGGGCCGGTACGGCGCCTCGACACCGTACAGATCGACAGTACCCACGGTCCGGAATTCGTCTACCACGAAGCGCAGTTGTCCAAATACCGGGCTCAGCTCGACTGGATGGAGCAGCACTCCCTGTCGCCCGCGGATTCCCACAGCTTCATCCAGGACATCGCCAAACAGCTCTAGGGAGACGCCGCCATGCCCGACATCGCCTGGGAAGAACCGTTCTGCGCCGAGGGGTCGGCCTGCTTCCGCCTCGGAACCGACCAGGACGGCAACGGCTATATCGCCATAGCCGGCGCCGAGGACGATCACCTCACCGACAGCCGTGACGCCCTGCGGCGGATGATCCTCGACATCAAGGCGGGGAAGGCCGACCACCTGCTGTGACATGGGAGTGAAACATTTCCCGGGGCCCGGCGCATCAATGAGGTGGGAGCAACGGGGAGAGCCAGGGGGATGCGTGCATGGGGCAGGACGGTCGCGAGGGCGGGTACGGGGACTTCGCGGCGGCGCGGGCCGGGCATCTGTACCGGTCCGCGTGTCTGCTCACCGCCGGGGACACGCACCTTGCCGAGGACCTCGTCCAGGAGACTCTCGGGCGGGTGTACGTGCACTGGGGGCGGGTTTCCCGCGTGGGTAACCCCGCCGGTTACGCGCAGACCGTTCTCACTCGCGCGTTCCTCACTCATCAGCGGCGGCGCAGCAGTAGCGAGCGCTCGACCGCCGCGTTCCCGGAGCGGCCGGACGCCGACGAGGACCCGTCCCTGCGACTCACCCTGCTCGACGCCCTTGCCGGGCTGCCCGCCAAGGACCGCACGGTGATCGTCCTGCGGTACTGGGAGGACCGCTCGGTCCAGGAGACCGCCGACGCGATGAACGTCAGCTCGGCGGCGGTGCGGACGCGCAGCGTGCGCGCCCTGGCCCGGTTGCGGGAACTGCTCGGCGAGGACCTCGGTGAGTACGCCCGGGCCTGACCGGTCGCGGGCCGTCCCCTCCTCGCTCCTCTCCTCACTCTCCTCCAGGTTCACCTCACGGAAGCGGTGGTTCGTCATGTCCGTCGACCAGCACAGCGACCCCTTCGAGGAACGGCTCTCCGCCGCTCTGCACGACACCGGCGGCGCCTTCGAGGCCGACCGGGGTGCCCTCAGCGTCGGGGGGCGGACCCGGGGGAGGCGGATGCGGATGCGGCGGCGGGCCGCCGTTCTCGGGGGCGCGGCCGGGATCGCGCTCGTAGGAGTGGGCGGGGCACTCCTCCTGCCGGGCGGCAACGGGGTCGGGGAGGACGGGCGGACGTCGGCGGCCTCGGGAGCCGAGGTCGCCGCCGGCGCCAAAGGCACTCCGGCGCCCGTCTCCGGTGAGGAGCTCATCCGCACACTGAAGGAGCTCCTCCCCGACGGGGAGTTCAGCGGGGAGGGCGGGCGCGGGACCGCCTCGGTCGGCGGGCCGTTCGCCCAGGTCGTGTACGACGACGGCGAGGGGCCCGCAGCCGTCGGCGTCGGTCTCTCCCGCATCGAGCCGGGAAGTTCCCAGGCCCGCGAAGCCACCCGGTGCCCGGACCAGGTGTTCACCCCGCACGACAGTTGTGCCACCAGCACCCTGGCGGACGGGTCGAAGCTCATGCTGTTCAAGGGGTACGTGTATCCGGACCGGCGCGTGGACACCAGGTGGTGGAACTCCGTACTGGTCACCCCCCAGGGGCAGCAGGTCGACGTGAGCGAGTGGAACTCGGCCGCCGAGAAGGACGCGCCCGTCAGCCGGCCCGCGCCCCCGCTGTCCGCCGCACAGCTCAAGGAGATCGCCACGGCTCCGCAGTGGCGGGCCGCTGTCGACGCCATTCCGGAGAGGGCCGGGAAGCCGTCGGCGGCTCCGAGCACACCGCCGCCGAGCGCCGCCGGACCGGCGGTCCGGGAGACACTCGCCGGGCTCGTCCCCGACCGTCTCGAGGTGGTGTCGAAGGGCGGCCAGGAGGAGGGGTACGCCTATCTCGTCCTCGACGACGGCGAGGGGAAGAGCTTCGTCCAGATCAACGTCCAGCACGGTATGCGCGGTGACGCCGGACAGCTCTACGGGTCCGCCGAGACGTTGCCCGACGGAACCCGGGTCGCGACTCACCAGGGGCCGGGTGAGAAGGGCGCCGCCGGTGTCGTCATGTGGACCGTCGACACCATGCGCGCCGACGGCAGACGCGTGGTGATCAGCGCCTTCAACACCGGTGCCCAGCACGAGGACGCCACACGTGACGCTCCCGCGCTGAGCATGAAGGAACTCCGGACGATCGCCCTCAGTCCCCGGTGGGACGACCTGACCTGACCCGGCCTGATCCGAACGAAAGACCCTAGAAGAACTCCGACCAGGGCTGGTCCCAGACCTGCTTGACGCACAGGACCAGGAAGAGGAGGCCGGCGATGACGAGCATGCTGTTGCTGAGGATCCCGTTGCGCCATTCGCGGGGGGTGCGGGTGGAGTTGAGGAGCCAGAGCAGGGTCAGGGCGAGGAAGGGCATGAAGGCGGCGCCCAGGACGCCGTAGAGGATGATGAGGCGGAAGGGCTGGCCTTCGAACAGGAGGATCATGGGTGGGAAGGTCAGCCACAGCAGGTAGGCGCGGAATGGCCAGGACTTCTCCGGGCGGCCGGACGCGATGGCCTCGCCCGTCGACACCTTCACCTTCTTCCGGCCGCGCGTCACGAAGTCGGCGAACATCAGGCTCACCCCGTGCCACACGCCGATCAGCGACGTGAACGACGTGGCGAAGAAGCCGATCAGGAAGAACTTCGCCGTCGCGGCGCCGTACCTTTCCTCCAGGATGTCGCTCAGCTGCACCAGGCCCTTGTCGCCCTTCTCCAGCGCGAGTCCCGCCGAGTTCAGGAGCTCGGCGCCGACGAAGAGCATCGCGACGACGAAGATGCCGGTGGTGACGTACGCGACGCGGTTGTCGAGGCGCATCACCTTCATCCAGCCGGTGTTCGTCCAGCCCTTGGCGTTGACCCAGTAGCCGTATGCGGCCAGCGTGATCGTGCCGCCGACGCCGCCGATCAGGCCCAGGGTGTAGAGGACCGAGTCGTCCGCGTCGGGAAGGACCGGAAGCAGTCCGGCGAAGGCGTCCCCGAGGTTGGGGGCCACCCTGATCGCCAGGTAGACGGTCACCGCGAACATGACACCCACCAGGACCGTCATGACCTTCTCGAAGACCGCGTACCTGTTGAACCAGACGAAGGCGAGGCCGACCAGGGCACAGGCGATGCCCCACCCTTCGAGGTCCATCACGTCCGGGAAGAGGGCCTGCAGGGGCAGCGCGCTCGACGACATCGCCGCCGCTCCGTAGACGAAGCCCCAGATGACGACGTAGACGCCGAAGAAGTACGTCGTCCAGCGGCCCAGGCTCGCCCAGCCGTCGAACAGGGTGCGGCCGGTGGCCAGATGCCAGCGGCCCGCCGCTTCGGCGAGGGAGATCTTCACCAGGCAGCCGATGACCGCCGCCCAGAGGAGGGTGTAGCCGAAGTTGCTGCCGGCGATGAGGGTGGCGACCAGATCGCCGGCGCCCACCCCGGTCGCGGCGACGACGATGCCGGGGCCGATGTACCTCCAACTGGACTTGCGGGGCTGGGTGCCGGAGCCGGCGCCGGGTGGGGCTCCGGTGTCCTGGGTGTTTCCCGTGGTGTCCGCCATGAGGGCCAAGAAAGCGGATGGGTGCCGGTCGGGCAAGAGGGCGTGCCGGGATCTTCACGGGATGTACGTGACGGGATGCGCGTGGCCGCGGGTGGCGAACCCGGACGCAATATTGACCTGATCATGTCATGCGCGGACTATATCGGCACCGCACCACGCACGTCGCCATGAGCAACCCCACCTCCCACAAGGACACTTCATGCGACTTCGCACACGCGGCAAGCGCGGCAGACGCTCCGCCGCGCTCGCCGTACTCCTCGCCCTGGCCCTCGCCGCGCCCGTGTCGATGGCGGCCACGGAAGCCGGCGCCGACAGCGCGAAACGGGCGGCACCCTCCGCCGACGACATCCGCCAGTACGAGATCCACCAGCACACGACCGCCGTGACCCGTACGGCGATCCAGCAGTCCGGGGTCACCGTGGACGAGGCCGACGAGGAGACGGTGGTCGTCTCCGGCCGCGCGGACCAGATCGGACGGCTGCGCCAACAGGGTTACGAGATCACACCGTTGGGCGCGGCACCCGACCGCTCCTCCGCCGCCGACGACATCCGCCTGTTCGACTTCCCCTCGGCCGACTCCCGCTACCACAACTACGCCGAGATGAACGCGGAGATCGACCAGCGGCTGTCGGCGTACCCGAACATCATGAGCAAGCGGGTGATCGGCCGGTCCTACCAGGGCCGGGACATCGTCGCCATCAAGATCAGCGACAACGTGACGGCGGACGAGAACGAGCCCGAGGTCCTGTTCACCCACCACCAGCACGCGCGCGAGCACCTGACCGTGGAGATGGCGCTGTATCTGCTGCGCGAACTCGGCGCGGGATACGGCAGCGACTCGCGGATCACCAACATGGTCAACGGCCGGGAGATCTGGATCGTCCCGGACCTCAACCCGGACGGCGGCGAGTACGACATCGCCACCGGCTCCTACCGTTCATGGCGCAAGAACCGGCAGCCCAACTCCGGTTCGTCGAACGTCGGCACCGACCTGAACCGCAACTGGGACTACCGCTGGGGCTGCTGCGGCGGTTCTTCCGGCTCCACGTCCTCCGAGACCTATCGGGGTTCGGCTCCCGAGTCCGCGCCCGAGGTGAAGGTCGTCGCCGACTTCGTGCGCAGCCGGGTCGTGGGCGGGGTGCAGCAGATCAAGGCGGGTGTCGACTTCCACACGTACAGCGAGCTGGTGCTGTGGCCGTTCGGCTACACCTACTCCGACACCACGACCGGGATGACGGCCGACGACCAGGCCGCCTTCCGCACGGTCGGCCAGAAGATGGCCGCGAGCAACGGCTACACGGCCCAGCAGTCCAGCGACCTGTACATCACGGACGGGTCGATCGACGACTACCTGTGGGGCACGCACAAGATCTTCGGCTACACCTACGAGATGTATCCGAGGTCCTCGTCGAGCGGCGGCTTCTACCCGCCCGACGAGGTCATCGAGCGGGAGACGTCCCGGAACCGGGACGCCGTCCTGCAACTCCTGGAGAACGCGGACTGCATGTACCGCTCCATCGGCAAGGCGGCGCAGTACTGCAGTTAGCGATGCCGCCCGGCGCGAGGAGTCGTCGTGGTGCCTAGGCCACGGGGTCGGTGGCCGGCTCGGACTTGTCCTTGTCGTCGGACGGGTCCATGCCGGCGTCCGGCTCGGACGTCTCGGTGTCGACGCCCTCGTCGGACGTGTCCGTGTCGGAGGAGTCCGTGTCGGACGGGTCCGCCTCGGGCGTGTCCGAGTCGGGCGTGTCCGAGTCGGGGGAGTCCGAGTCGGGGGAGTCCGTATCGGGCGTGTCCGCATCGGACGAGGCCGCCTCGGGTTCAGGTGCCCCGTCGTCGAAGTAGGCGTCCAGGACCGCGTCCAGTTCCGTGTCCCACGTGGCGAAGCGGCTGCGGGACGCGGCCTCGATCTCGATCGGGTACCAACGGCGTTCCGTGGTGTGGACGGTGACCGTGTACCGCTTGCCGAAGCGGGCGGTCTCCGTCTCCACCGCGCCGATCTCGTCCCAGCCGAACTCGCACGCCTGGTCGTCCAGTCGGAGCCGTACGCCGCTGTGATCGACGACGATCCCGGCACGGCGGTCGGACGCCTCGAAGACGGGGCCGTCGGGGACAGGCTCTTCCTCGGAGGTCCCCGCAGCTTCGGGCTTCTCCAGCGAGGTCGCCTTCGCGGACGCCGTCCCGGCCTCCGGCTCAGGCTCCGGCTCCTTCTTCGTCGCCGGTTCCTTCCCCGATTCCGTGGCCGGGTCCGCGTCCGCCTCGGGCGCCACGTCCTCCGGCTCCGAGGCGGGCTTCGCGTCCTCGGGTTCCTCCTCGCCCTTCGCGTCCTTCGCGTCCTTCGCGTCCTTCGCGTCCTTCACGTCCGCCTTGCGGTCGGACGTGCCGGACACGGGTGCGGTGAGCCCAGGGATGAAGGCCGGGTCGAATCCGGCGCCTTCCAGGGGCTGGGGCTGGCTGCTCGAACCTATGCGCTGCTCCACACCGGATGAGTATGGTCGACGATCCTGTGTGGAGCACAGCCAGCCCCTCACTTCGTTATCAGACGCCTACATGCGCCCCACCGTTCGTACGAATCGGAGGATGATCACACGGGGTCGGACGAACGCGCGGGGTCGGACGAACGCGGCGTCAGACGAACAGGCTGAGTACCGCCGCGACCACGAAGCCCGCCACCGACAGGACGCTCTCCAGCACCGTCCAGGTCTTCAGCGTGTCCCGCTCGCTGATGCCGAAGTACTTGGCGACCATCCAGAACCCGCCGTCGTTGACGTGCGAGGCGAAGATGGAGCCCGCGGAGATGGCCATGATGACCAGCGCCACGAACGCCTGGGAGTGGTCCCCCTCGGACAGCAGCGGGGCGACGATGCCCGCCGTCGTGACGATCGCCACCGTCGCCGAGCCCTGCGCGACCCGGAGCACCACGGAGATCAGGTAGGACAGGACGATCACCGGCAGGCCGACGTCGTTGAACGTGTCGGACAGTGCCTGGGCGACACCGCTCCCCTTGAGGACCGCGCCGAAGACACCGCCGGCGCCGACGACCAGCAGGATGTTGCCGACCGGCTTCAGCGAGGACGTCGAGACGGTCTCCAGGGACTTGCGGGACCAGCCGCGCCGGATGCCGAGCAGGTAGTACGCCATGAACAGGGCGATGGTGAGCGCGACGAACGGGTGGCCGAAGAACTCCACGACCGAGCGCAGCGTGGACTCGTCCAGGGCGATCGAGGAGAACGTCGAGGCGAGGATCAGGATGAGCGGCGTACCGATGATGCCGAGGACGGTGCCGAGCGGCACGGGCGTCTCACGCGGCGCCACGCCTGCGGCGCGCTGCTCGTCGAGGACGGCCTGGCGGGACTCCTCGGCGGCCTCGACCATGTCCTGCGGTACGGCGACGAAGATCTGCTTGCCGATCCAGGCGGAGTAGACCCAGGCGGCGACGACGGCCGGGAGGCCGGTGACGACACCCATGAGGATGACCCAGCCGAGGTCGACGTCGAGCAGTCCGGCGGCGGCCACCGGGCCGGGGTGCGGGGGCAGGAAGGCGTGGGTGACGGACAGGCCCGCGAGCAGGGGCAGGCAGTAGAGCAGGATCGACTTGCCGGAGCGCTTCGCGGCGGCGTACACGATCGGCGCGAGGACGAAGATGCCGACGTCGAAGAAGACCGGGACACCGAAGATCAGGCCGGTGATGCCCATGGCGAGCGGGGCCCGCTTCTCGCCGAACAGGCCGAGCAGCCGGGACGCCAGGACCGCGGCGCCACCGCTGACTTCGAGGATCGCGCCGAGCATGGTGCCGAGGCCGATGATGATCGCGACATGGCCGAGGATGCCGCCCATGCCGGACTCGATGGTGGACACCGCGTCCGAGCGCTGGACCGTGCCGAAGAGTTCGGTGACCGACAGACCGGCCAGCAGGCCGACGGCTATGGAGACGCCGAGCAGGGCGACGAACGGCTGGAGCCGGACCTTGATGATCAGGAAGAGGAGCAGCGCGATGCCGATGGCGGCGACGGTCAGCAGACCGGCGGTGCCGTCGATGAGGAGGAGAAGTCCTCCGGTGTGCGGGGGTGTCTCGGCCGCCGCGTCGGCGGCGAGCGAAAGGGACGGGTGGGACATCAGGGGGTCCTCTGCTTGAGCGCATGAAGTTTTCGGGCAGGGGGGATCGCGGCACGGCGTCACAGAGGTGGCGGACGCCGTGCCGTGGCACACGGGGTGTGAGGGGGTTACGGGAAGAGGTGAGTGCGCGTCAGCCCAGTACGGCCAGTGCGTCGATCTCGATGAGGAGCCCCGCGGGCAGGCCGACGTAGACGGTCGTGCGCGCGGCGGGCGGCTGGGTGAGGCCCTGCTCCTCGAAGTAGGTGTTGTAGATGCCGTTCATCTCGGCGAAGTGGTCCACGTCGGTGAGGTAGACGCGGAGCATCATCACGTCGTCCCAGGTCGCGCCGCCCTCCTCGAGGATCGCCTTGACGTTGGCGAGGGTCTGGAGAGTCTGCTCGCGCAGGCCGGGACCGGCGGGCGTGGGCGGCTTGCCCTCCTCGGCGGGGAGGAACCCGACCTGGCCGGCGACCTGGAGGATGTTGCCCTTGCGCACGCCGTGGGAGAACTTCGCGGGCGGGGTGGTGTGCGTACTCGGGGTGAGGGCGACCTTCTCGGTCTTCTCGGTTTTGTCGGCCTTCTCGGTCTTCTCGGTCATGAGGGGCGGTCCTTCGCTGGAGTCACTGGAGTCACTGGAGTTCTGCCGGGGTCCGGCCGGAGTACTCGCTGCTGATCGCGTCCGCGGTGCGGCGGACCAGCGGGAGCAGGGTGAGGAGTTCGTCGGCGGTGACGACGACGTTCGGCGCGGAGACCGACATCGCGGCGACCACCCGGCCGTCGGCGCCGCGGATCGGCGCGGCGACGCAGTTGATGGACTCCTCGTGGCCGCCGAGGTCGGTGGCCCAGCCCTGTTCGCGCACCTTCTCCAGTTCGCGCAGGAACGCGGCCGGGCTGGGCGTCGAACGGGACGTGTACAGGGGGTAGTCGAGCTTCTCCGCGAGGTCGCGGCGCTCGTGTTCGGGCAGGTCGGCGAGGAGCAGCTTGGCCACGGCGGCGACGGTGATGGCGACGGGCTTGCCGATCCGCGAGTACATGCGGACCGGGTAGCGGCTCTCCACCTTGTCGATGTAGAGGACCTCGTTCTCCTCGTGGACGGCGAGGTGCACGGTGTGGCCGCACTGCTCGTTGAGGCGGACGAGGTGGGCGTGGGCGATCTCGCGGACGTCGAGGTTCTCCATCGCCTCCTGGGCGAGGGCGAAGAGGCGGGCGCCGAGCCGGTAGCGCTGGTCGGACTGGCGGTAGACGAGTCCGTGCTCGTGCAGGGTGCGCAGCAGCCGCAGGGCGGTGGACTTGTGCACGCCGAGCCGTTCGGCGACCTGCCCGAGGTCGGCGGGGCCTTCGGCGAGCAGCGGCAGGATGCTCATTGCGCGGTCGACGGTCTGGCTCATGGGGTACGTACCTCCTCCTCGGCCCGGTCCGCGCCCGCATCCGTGTGCGCGCCCGCGGTGGCGGTCTCGGTCCAGCCGGGGCCGAGACGCAGTTTCCCCCACGCCGCTTCGTCCAGGGCGGCCAGCCGGTCGGCCAGGTCGCGGGCGGGGGGCGCGGCGAGGTCGCCGGGGACGGTGAGGGCGGCGGCGGCCGTGAGGTGGCCGTGCCGGAGCCGGTCCCGTACGGGCAGGGCGCGCAGGGTGGCGGAGAGGAACCCGGCGGCGAAGGCGTCCCCGGCTCCGACGGCGGCGACGACGTCCACGCCGAGGGAGGGGACGAAGGTCTCCGCGCCGTGCGGGCCGTAGGCCGTGGCGCCGCGGCTGCCGTGCTTGACGACGAGGATCTCCGGTTCGGGCAGCGCCTCGCGCACGGCGGCGGCGTCCCGCAGACCCCAGGCCTCGCGCGCCTCGTCGTCGCCGACGAGGACGAGGTCGGCGCCGCGGGCCAGTTCCAGCAGCACCTCGGGGCCGGAGCCGCGGTCGCGGGCGTCGCTGTCGCGCCACAGTCCGGGCCGGTGGTTGACGTCGAAGGAGACGAGCGGGCGGCCCGGACGGGGGGCGGTGAGCTCCCGCATCAGTTCCAGGCAGCCGGGGGAGAGCGCGGCGGTGATGCCGGACAGGTGCAGGACGCGCCCGGCGCGCACCGCTTCCAGGTCGACGTCGGCGGCGGTCATCGCGGACGCCGCGGAGCCCGCCCGGTAGTAGGCGACCTCGTGGGCGTCGGAGGCGCGGTCGCCGGCGGTGCGGAAGTAGACGCCGGTGGGGCGGTGCGGGTCGCGCCGGACGGACGACACATCGACGCCGTACGCCCCGATCGCCCGCAGGAGGTGGTCGCCGAAGCCGTCCCGGCCGACCGCGCTGATCCAGCGCGCCGAGTGGCCGGCCGCCGCGAGGACGCAGGCGGTGTTGGACTCCGCGCCGCCGATGGCCCGCTCGAAGGAGGGCACGTCGGCGAGGGGGCCCGGCCGGGAGGGCAGGAACGTCACCATGGACTCGCCCAGCGCGACGACATCGACGGTCTCCACGACGTCGACGTCGGGGGCGGTGCGGGGTCCGGTGGCGGTCACGGTGGGGTGGCTCCTCGGTACGGCGGGCTCAGGCGGGATCGGTGGCGCGGGGCGGTGTCGGTGGCGCGGGGCGGGGCGGGTGGCGCGGGGCCGGGTGGGGGCGGATCGTCGGTGTCTGCTCGCATTGTCCTCGTCGGCCGTCGGGACCCGTTTCCATTGACCCCGTGTGGCCGAGATGTTAGACAGCGGTAAGCGACATACGCAATGGGCGTTGCAAGGAATGCAACACACCAGATCAGGGAGGCTCTGATGGTCCTCGACCCCGGTTCCGACGCCTACACACTCCTCACGGAGGAACGCGTCGACCACCGTTTCAAGGGCCTCCCGCCGGACGCCGACGGGTTGACCGTCGGCGAGTTGGCCGCCCAGCGCCGGAACCTGTTCACCGGCGGTTTCACCACCCCGGTGCTCGCGCTGTCCGCCGAGCGCCTGGAGCACAACCTGACGCTGATGGAGACGTACGCGGCCCGGCACGGCCTCGCCTTCGCCCCGCACGGCAAGACGTCCATGGCCCCGCAGCTCTTCCGGCGCCAGATCGAGCACGGCGCCTGGGGCATCACGCTCGCGGTGCCGCACCAGGTTCGGGTGGCGCGGGCGTTCGGTGTGCGGCGGGTGTTCCTCGCCAACGAGCTGGTGGACCCGGCGGCCCTGCGGTGGATCTCCGCCGACCTGGACGCCGACCCCGACTTCCGGTTCGTCTGCTACGTCGACTCCGTGCGCGGTGTCGAACTGATGGAGGCGGCCCTCGCCGGGTCCGCCCGCCCGGTGGACGTCGTGGTCGAACTGGCCGGGGGCGAGGGCGCACGGACCGGGGTGCGGACGGAGGCGGAGTGCGCCGCCGTCGCCGACGCGGTGGCGGGCGCGCGCGGTCTGCGGCTGGTCGGGGTCGCCGGGTACGAGGGCGAGGTGCCGGACGCCGACCCGGAGCGGGTGCGGGCGTGGCTGCGGCGCCTGGTGGCCCTGGCGGTGGAATTCGACAAGGCGGGACGGTTCGCGGGCCTCGACGAGATCATGGTGAGCGCGGGCGGCAGCGCCTGGTTCGACGCGGTCGCCGACGTCTTCGCCGACGTCCCGGAACTCTCCCTCCCCGTCCTGAAGGTGCTGCGCTCGGGCGCGTACGTCTCGCACGACGACGGGCACTACCGCGAGCTGACCCCGTTCAACCGGGTACCGGAGGAAGGCGCGTTGGAACCCGCGTTCCGGCTGTGGACGCAGATCGTGTCCCGGCCGTCCGCCGGGCAGGCCTTCGCCAACGCGGGCAAGCGGGACGCGGCCTACGACCTCGACCTGCCGTTCGCCCAGGTGGTCCGCCGAGGCGGCACGGAGCGCCCGGCCACCGGGATCTCGGTCACCTCCCTCTCCGACCAGCACGCCTGGCTGCGTACCGCCCCCGAGGCCGACCTGGAGGTCGGCGACTGGCTGGGCCTCGGCCTCTCCCACCCGTGCACCTCCTTCGACAAATGGGTACTCATCCCTCTGGCGGAGGCGGACGGCACGGTGGTCGACTACATCCGTACGTTCTTCTAGGAGGCGTGGCATGGAAGAACTCGTCATCCGGGACGCCGACGTCGTGGACGGCTCCGGCGACCACGCGTACCGCGCTGACGTGGTCGTCGACGGCGGCCGCATCGTCTCGATCGTGAAGGAGGCGGCGGCAGCGGGCTGTCAGCGCCCGAAGGCCCGCCGCGAACTGGACGCCGAGGGGCTCGTCCTCTCCCCCGGCTTCATCGACATGCACGCCCACAGCGATCTGGCGCTGCTGCGCGACCCCGACCACAGCGCCAAGGCCGCGCAGGGCGTCACCCTCGAAGTGCTGGGCCAGGACGGCCTGTCGTACGCGCCGGTCGACGACCGCACGCTCGGCGAGGTCCGCCGCGCGATCGCCGGATGGAACGGCGACGGGAACGACATCGACTTCGACTGGCGGTCGGTGGGCGAGTACCTGGACCGGCTCGACCGGGGCATCGCGGTCAACGCCGCGTACCTGATCCCACAGGGCACGGTCCGCGCCCTCGTCGTCGGCTGGGAGGACCGGGAAGCCACCCCCGCCGAGCTGGACCGGATGCGGCACCTGGTCGCGGAGGGCATGGAACAGGGCGCGGTCGGCATGTCGTCGGGGCTGACGTACACGCCCGGCATGTACGCCAAGGACGCCGAACTCACCGAACTGTGCCGGGTGGTGGCCCGGTACGGCGGTTACTACTGCCCGCACCACCGCTCCTACGGCGCGGGCGCGCTCCAGGCGTACGAGGAGATGGTGACGCTCACCCGGGAGGCGGGCTGCCCGCTGCACCTGGCGCACGCGACGATGAACTTCGGCGTGAACAAGGGCAGGGCGCCCGAGCTGCTGGCCCTGCTGGACGACGCGCTCGCCGCCGGCGCCGACATCAGCCTCGACACGTACCCGTACACACCGGGCAGTACCACGCTGGCCGCGGTGCTGCCGAGCTGGGCGAGCGAGGGCGGCCCGGAGGAGACCCTCAGGCGGCTCGCGGACGACGCGACGGCCGAGCGGATCCGGCACCACCTGGAGGTCACCGGCTCGGACGGCTGCCACGGCGTGCCCATGGAGTGGGACACCATCGAGATCTCCGGGGTGGGCGACCCCGCGCTGGGCGAGTACGTGGGCCGCACGGTCCAGGAGTCGGCCGCGCTGCGCGGCGAGAGCCCGTGGGCCCTCGCCCGCGAGCTGCTGCTCAAGGACAGGCTGGCCCCCTCGATCCTCCAGCACGTCGGCCACGAGGAGAACGTGCGGGAGATCATGCGGCACCGGGTGCACACCGGCGGCTCGGACGGCATCCTCCAGGGCGCCAAGCCGCACCCGCGCGCGTACGGCACCTTCCCGCGGTATCTCGGTCGGTACGTAAGGGAGTTGGGCGTGCTGTCGCTGGAGGAGTGCGTCGCGCACCTGACGTCCCGGCCGGCCGCCCGGCTGCGGCTCGCGGACCGCGGGCTGGTCCGCGAGGGCTACCGGGCGGACCTGGTGCTCTTCGATCCGCGGACGGTGGCCGCCGGCTCCACCTTCGAGCAGCCCCGGGCACTGCCGACGGGCATCCCGTACGTGCTGGTCGACGGACGGTTCGTGATCGAGGACGGGCGGCGCACCGACGTCCTGGCGGGACGGGCGGTCCGCAGGTCACCCCGCTGAACCGCCCGCCCGGTTCCACGGCGGCCTCGGCGGCCTCGGCGGCGGCCCGGCGGCAGGCCGACGGCGGCACCCGGGGCCGCCGCCGCCCAGGGCGGGCAGCCGGGCATATCACCCGAACCGACACGTCTCACGTGGTGGAGAACACGGCCCGAACGGCACTACCTGGCCGTAAGCTCCCCTCATGCAGGTGATCCAGTCGACCAAGCTCGCCAACGTCTGTTACGAGATCCGGGGCCCGGTGCTCGAGGAGGCGATGCGGCTGGAGGCGGCCGGGCACCGCATCGTCAAGCTCAATACCGGCAATCCGGCCGCGTTCGGGTTCGAGTGCCCGCCCGAGATCCTGGAGGACGTCCTCCGCAACGTGTCGTCGGCGCACGGCTACGGCGACGCGAAGGGGCTGCTGGCCGCGCGCCGGGCGGTCGTGATGCACAACCAGACCCTCGGCATCGAGACCGACGTCGAGCACGTCTACATCGGCAACGGCGTCTCCGAGCTGATCGTGATGGCGATGCAGGCGCTGCTCGACGACGGGGACGAGGTACTGGTCCCCTCCCCGGACTATCCGCTGTGGACGGCGGCCGTCGCCCTGTCCGGCGGTACGGCGGTGCACTACCGCTGCGACGAGCAGTCCGACTGGATGCCGGACCTCGCCGACATCGAGAGCAAGGTCACCGACCGCACCAAGGCGATCGTCATCATCAACCCGAACAACCCGACCGGCGCGGTCTACGACGAGGCGATGGTCAGGAGCCTGACCGACATCGCCCGCCGGCACAACCTGCTGGTCTGCTCGGACGAGATCTACGACAAGATCCTCTACGACGACGCCACGCACACCCCCACCGCCGCGATCGCACCCGACCTGCTCACCCTCACCTTCAACGGCATGTCGAAGGCGTACCGGGTGGCCGGATACCGGGTGGGCTGGATGGCTATCTCCGGGCCCCGCGCGCACGCCGACTCCTACATCGAGGGCCTGACGATCCTGGCGAACATGCGCCTGTGCGCGAACATGCCGGGCCAGCACGGCGTGGTCGCCGCGCTCAGCGGACGTCAGACGATCAACGACCTGGTACTGCCGGGCGGCCGGCTGCGCGAGCAGCGGGACACGGCATACGAGCTGCTCACCCAGATCCCGGGCGTGACCTGCGTGAAGCCGAAGGGGGCGCTGTACCTCTTCCCGCGCCTCGACCCCAAGGTCTTCAAGATCAAGGACGACCGGCAGATGGTCCTCGACCTGCTGCGCAGAGAGAAGATCATGGTCGTGCACGGCACGGGCTTCAACTGGTCCGAGCCCGACCACTTCCGGGTGGTGACCCTGCCGTCGGCCGACGCCCTGCGGGACGCGGTGGGCCGGATCGCCCGCTTCCTGGACGGCTATCACCAGCCCTGACGCTGCGTGTTCAACTCGTCCGGTTCTGTCATTCGGTCAACTTTAGACGAATTCTAAGCTAGGATGGCTTCCTGACAGTATTCTGGAGGCCATCCATGTACGAACCGATCCGCACCAAGTCGGTCCACCGCACGATGGCCGGCGCTCCCGACGACTTCCCCGGCCGCTCCCGCGAGGCGGAACTGGACATCCAGCTCGCGGGCCATCTCGCCGCACTGCTCGCCGTCACCGACGAGCTGCGCCTCGCGGCCCCCTCGGCCGATCTGGACACGGCGGCCGAGCGGCTCGCCGAGCAGGTGACCCGCCTACGGGGAGGACGTGAGCCGGCCCGTGCGCCGGCGACCACGAGCGGGAGCGCGCCCTGCGTCACCGCCCTGCACCGTCAGGCGCACGCCCTCGCGGGCCGCGCCCTGGTCGTCGCCGCGTCCCGCGCCGACACGGTGGCCGCGATCCTGGCCGCCGAGCGGATGGACGCACACACCACGGCCCTCGAGTCACGCGAACTCGCGTCCCGCTGAGCCCCGCCCCCCGGGGCTCCCCCGACGGCCCCGGTCCGCGCGCATCCACAGGACACGCGGACCGGGCGCCACGCACCGCGCACACAGTCGACGGGGCATTCCGGGCACGCCACCCGGGGTGCCCCGTCACCGTTTCCCCGCAGAGGCCACCCGCGGGGATCACCCTCACAGCCCACCGTGCGGGGCCGAGCGGCGATATCGGTGCGCCTGCCTTCCGCCTCGGCCCGGATGATCGGCTGTGCGGGCTTGTTCCTGAGCACGGGGCAGATCATGTCCGGGGTGAAACGGTCTCCGGTCACGGGACCGAAGGGCCGCCGAGATAGTCACCGGAACGGTCGTAGGGCCAGGCGTTGGCGACGCAGCCCTGCAGGCCCTTGATCTGCTGCATCATCGCCGGGGCGGGCTTGCCCGGCCCGGGGCAGGTCTCGTGGCCCCGGCCGATGCCGTGGCCGACCTCGTGGTTGACGATCAGCGCCCGGTAGTCGCCGATCGGCCCGTCGAACTCCGGCGAACCCCGCACCCACCGCTTGAGGTTCACGACAACGTTTTCCCCGACCCGGCAGTTCACCTCACCCCTGGTCAGCAGGCCGGCCTCGCCGCAGATCCGGTCCACCGTGCCCGGCGTCGCGATCTTCACCGCGAGGTCGTACGTCCCCGAACTCACCAGCTGGAAGGCGTGCGTACCGCCGCGGGTCCAGCCCCGCTCGTCGGCCAGGACGGCTGAGACCTCGGCCGCGGCCGCGGCCGCCGGGATGTCGATGCCGTCCTCGACCATCACCTTGTAGCGCACTACCCGGCTGCCGCTGCCGACGGTCGCCCCGTCGGTGCGGGCCGTCGTGAACGTACCGGGGCCGACGGCGGGGACGGCGATGACCCGGTCGTCGTCCGAGGCCGGCGAGGACGGCGACGGGGACCCCTCGGCCTCCGGGGGCGGACTGCTCGTGCCGGACGGACCGGCACTGCTGCCCGGCGACGTTCCGCCGGCTCCACCCGGCTCGGCCGTCGGCGGAGCGGTGATGTCCGCCGTGTCGTCGGCCGCCGCCGCCCCGGAGCGATCCGCCGGCCACTGTGTGAAGGCGACGCCCCCGCCCAGCACGGCACAGATGAACAGACCTGTCACCCACCCCCGTCCCGCACGCCGTCCACCGGTGCCTGTTCGGGAACGGGGGAGGCGTCTGCGGTTCGGAGCAACGGACGAGGTTCGCCGACGCCGACGGGGTGCTGGCCGACTCACGGCAGACCTTCCTCTTGACGATGCGGAACTGCGCGACAGCGTGCGCCGGGCAGGCCGCCCTGACCAGGACAGACCGATAAGAACAAGCACGCGATGGTCAAACTGATGGACCAAGCACGGCCCTTGACATGGTGTCATGCGACGGGATCCATGCCGCCGCCGCCCGGTGCCACAGCAGAGGGGGACCCGCGGCACCTGGCCCATGACGGGACACCGCCCCAGTGCGGTGAGGCGTTCGCCCGCCGGGCGGCGCCGCCCGCCGACCCCCTGCTCGCCCCGCCGGAGCGGCCGGGCCCACCGGACTTCCCGGACCCGTCCGCGCGGCTCGGCGAGCCTGCCGGGCTGCTGCGGGCGCCGCTCGCCCCCGACCGGACGCCCGAGATCCTCGCCCAGGCCCCGGAGGCTGTCCACTCCCTGCCCCGGGCGGTGCGGCAGGACACCCCGGAAGCCGTCGACTCGTTCCTACGGACCCGCTGGTGGGCGCGGCTTACACCGGGCCGGGAACCTCCGGAGTGACGTCTCGAGCGCCGGCTCGGGCTGCTCCACGAGGAGGCACGGCAACTGGTCGAGAGCGTGGGCAAGGAGGAGGAACAGCGGAGGCGGACGCTCTCGCAGTGCCTGGAGGGCCGGTCGAAGGGGCCGAGGACCGGTCGAAGCGGCCGAGGACCGGTGAGCGGTCCGGGAAAGGGCGAAGGCCCGTCGCCGCCCGTTCCCGTCGGGGCGGACGGGAGGGTGACGACAGGCCCAGGGCCCCCCACGCCATTGTGCGGGGCCTCGCCGGTCTGTGGTGCGTTCACCGCGGCCGGCCGTGACGATGGTGCTGGTCAGGGCGCGATCGGAGCCGGCCGCGGCGTCTTGGTTCCCCTGCTCGGGGAAGCGGGCGTGATCAGCCCAGGCGCTGCACCAGGGCGCGGTACTCGTCCCACAGCTCGGTGGGCGTGTGGTCGCCGAAGGTGTTGAGGTGATCGGGGACCAGGGCGGCCTCCTCGCGCCACACCTCCTTGTCGACGCTGAGCAGGAAGTCCAGGTCCGCGTCGGCCAGTTCGAGACCGTCCGTGTCGAGGGACTCCTTGGTCGGCAGGACGCCGATCGGGGTCTCGACGCCGTCCGCCTTGCCCGCCAGGCGCTCCACGATCCACTTCAGGACGCGGCTGTTCTCACCGAAGCCGGGCCAGACGAACGTTCCCTCGCCGTTCTTGCGGAACCAGTTGACGTAGTAGATCTTCGGCAGTTTGGACTGGTCCTTGTCCTTCGCCACGTCGATCCAGTGGCCCATGTAGTCGCCCATGTTGTAGCCGCAGAACGGCAGCATGGCGAACGGGTCGCGGCGCAGCTCGCCGACCTTGCCCTCGGCGGCGGCGGTCTTCTCGGAGGCCACGTTCGCCCCGAGGAAGACGCCGTGGTTCCAGTCGAAGGACTCGGTGACCAGCGGTACGGCGGTGGCGCGGCGCCCGCCGAAGAGGATCGCGGAGATCGGCACGCCCTTGGGGTCCTCCCACTCGGGCGCGATGATCGGGCACTGGGCGGCGGGCGTGGTGAAGCGGGCGTTGGGGTGGGCGGCGGGCGTGCCCGACTCGGGCGTCCAGTCGTTGCCCTTCCAGTCGGTCAGGTGGGCCGGGATCTCCTCGGTCATGCCCTCCCACCACACGTCGCCGTCGTCGGTGAGGGCGACGTTGGTGAAGATCGAGTTGCCCCACAGGGTCTTCATCGCGTTGGCGTTGGTGTGTTCGCCGGTGCCGGGCGCGACGCCGAAGAAGCCGGCCTCGGGGTTGATCGCGTAGAGGCGGCCGTCCTCGCCGAACCGCATCCAGGCGATGTCGTCACCGATCGTCTCGACGGTCCAGCCGGAGATCGTGGGCTCCAGCATGGCGAGGTTGGTCTTGCCGCAGGCGCTCGGGAAGGCCGCGGCGACGTACTTGGACTCCCCGGTGGGCGGGGTGAGTTTGAGGATCAGCATGTGTTCGGCGAGCCAGCCCTCGTCGCGGGCCATGACGGAGGCGATGCGCAGGGCGTAGCACTTCTTGCCGAGCAGGGCGTTGCCGCCGTAGCCGGAGCCGTAGGACCAGATCTCGCGGTCCTCGGGGAAGTGCGAGATGTACTTGGTCCGGTTGCAGGGCCAGGGCACGTCCTCCTGGCCGGGCTCCAGGGGGGCGCCGACGGAGTGCACGGCCTTGACGAAGAAGCCGTCGTCGCCGAGTTCGTCCAAGACGTCCTGGCCCATGCGGGTCATGGTGCGCATGGAGACGGCGACGTACGCGGAGTCGGTGATCTCGACACCGATCGCGGAGAGCGGCGAGCCGAGGGGGCCCATGCAGAAGGGCACGACGTACATGGTGCGGCCCTTCATGGAGCCGCGGAAGACGCCCTTCTCACCGGTGAAGATCTCCCGCATCTCGCCGGGGGCCTTCCAGTGGTTGGTGGGCCCGGCGTCCTCCTCCTTCTCGGAGCAGATGAAGGTGCGGTCCTCGACGCGGGCGACGTCACTGGGGTCGGAGGCCGCGTAGTAGGAGTTGGGGCGCTTGATCGGGTCGAGTTTGCGGAACGTGCCCTTGTCGACCAGCTCTTCACTCAGCCGCTGGTACTCGGCCTCGGAGCCGTCGCACCAGACCACGTGGTCCGGCTGGGTCAGCTCGGCGATCTCGTTGACCCAGGAGATGAGTCCCTGGTGGGTGGTGGGGACGCTGGGAGCCACGATGTCGCGCGCCACGATTGCTCCTAAGTGAGGGTTCTTTGACTGGAGGGCCCCGTGGGGGCTGCGGCCCGGATGCTTCACGGTGGGATCTTGGGCGCTCATCCGGTGCCGACCGCACTCATTTGATCCTCTGATGCGAGTGCCCATCTGTCCAGGGGGTCTCACATGTGAGCAGAGTGACGCTGGCCACGATTTCCCGGGAAAGCGGGCACGCACGCTGGGTTTCTTTACGGGCACGTTGCGTTCACCCGACCATCCCTTTACCGCCTCGCCCCGACCCCCTTCCCGGCCACCCGGGGACGCCCCCTCTCGACCTCCCCTCTCGACCTCCCCCTCGGCTTCCCCGAACGGCCTCGCCGGGCGGCCTCCGCGTGCGACTCCCCTGCACGACCTCCCCGCCGACCCGGGATACGCCATGGGGCGTACTCGCGAGTACGTCACGTGAGAGGATGACCACTCCGGCAAGATCGATCCCGGTGCACCGACCCGTAACTTACGGTTCCGTAGGTACGATGGCGGTTATGACAGCGTTCGCTCCCGACGCCCCCGACGCGCCTGACGCACCCACAGGACAGCCGGCCGAAGGCCGCGGCCCGGTCCCGATCTCGCTCCCCCATCCGGTCAAACCCAAGCTCCGCGGCTGGCTGCACCTGGGCATGTTCCCCGCCGCCCTGGTCGCCGGACTGGTGCTCGTCGCCCTCGCCGACTCGACCCGGGGCCGTGTCGCCTGCGCGGTCTTCGCGCTGACGGCCTGCCTGTTGTTCGGCGTGAGCGCCCTGTACCACCGGGGCGACTGGAGTCCGCGCATGGACGGAGTGCTCCGCCGCCTCGATCACGCCAACATCTTCCTGATCATCGCCGGCACCTACACGCCGCTCACCCTGCTGCTCCTGCCGGACGCCAAGGGCCAATGGCTGCTGTGGGGCATCTGGGCGGCCGCCCTCGCCGGGATCGCCTTCCGCGTGTTCTGGGTGGGAGCCCCGCGCTGGCTCTACACCCCCTGCTACATCGCGATGGGCTGGGCCGCCGTCTTCTACCTCCCCGACTTCATGCGTACCGGCGGCATCGCCGTCCTGGTCCTGGTGATCGTGGGTGGGTTGCTCTACAGCGCGGGCGGGGTGATCTACGGCCTCAAGAAGCCCAACCCGTCACCGCGCTGGTTCGGTTTCCACGAGGTCTTCCACTCCCTCACCCTGGCCGCCTTCATCGCCCACTACGTGGGCATCTTCCTGGTGGCCTCCCAGCACGGATGAGCCGTGGGGCGCCCCGGACCACCGGACCGGGGCGCCCTGAAATCCCGGAACCACGGACCGCGCACATGACATCCTGATCCGGTGAACGGTCCCGAGATCCACGTCGAGTTCGCCCCCGACCTGCTCGTCTTCGTCCCCCGGGCACGCACCACCGGCGGCGCGGTGGCCCCGGCCGACGGCGTCTCCAGCCTCGGTCACGTCGTCGAGTCCCTCGGCGTTCCGCTGACCGAGGTCGGCGCACTGCTCGTGGACGGCCGCGAGGTACCCGTCTCGCACCTCCCGGCCGCGGGCGAGTCGGTCGCCGTCCGCCCCGTCGCCCACCCCCAGCACGTACCCGGCGCCCCGCTCCGCTTCCTCCTCGACGTCCACCTCGGCACCCTGGCCCGCCGGTTGCGGCTGCTGGGCGTGGACACGGCGTACGAGTCGGCGGACATCGGCGACCCCGCCCTGGCCGCCCGGTCGGCGGCCGAGAAGCGGGTGATGCTCAGCCGCGACCGCGGGCTGCTGCGCCGCCGGGAACTGTGGGCCGGCGCGTTCGTCTACAGCACCGGGCCCGACGAGCAGCTCCCGTACGTCCTGGACCGGTTCCGGCCCGAGCTGCGCCCCTGGACCCGCTGCACCGCCTGCAACGGCCTGCTCCGCGCCGCCACCAAGGACGAGGTCGCCGACCAGCTGAAGAGCGGCACGCACCGCTCGTACGACGTGTTCGCCCAGTGCGCCGACTGCGGCCGCGCCTACTGGCGGGGCGCGCACCACGACCAGCTGGAGGCGATCGTGGAACGCGCGCTGAGCCAAGTCGCCCAGGGGGACTGAGCGACCCGGCCGGCCGGTCTTCCGCCGCGCGGCCCGTGCTCAGCCTCGCCGGACGTCGCCCTTGCCGCAGGCGACGCCGTCGCGGTTCCTGTCCAGCCGCAGCGGGTCGTCCTTGCCGTTGAGCTCGAGCGTGCCGTACTCGTTCTGCTTCAGCCAGGCGCAGCGGGCGGCGGCCGTCGCCCCGACCTCGGCCGGGAAGGCGGTCGGTACGCAGACGTTGGCCGAACCGTAGTGCCGGTCGCAGCCCGAGACGGTCGGCGGGAGCGGCTCCGCGGCGCGCTTCCTCCCGGGCCCGGTGACCTTGCCCTCCGGAGCCTCGGCGAAGTCGTGCACATGGGCGCCGGCGTCCTTGGCGGTCAGCGCCGCCGGTCCCTGCAGATGCACCCACTCGGCGACCGAGGGCACGCCGTTGGCGTCCACCGCGAACAGCATGTACCAGCCGGGCGGCGCCAGGTCGGGATTGCTCGTCACATTCAGGTCGACGGTGGTCCCGTCGTTCCCGTCGACGGACAGGGGCAGGTCGACGAACCGCTGGTTGGGGTCGGAGGAATGGGTGACGGCCGCCGGGCGGATCAACTCGGCCTTGGCGATGGGCCGGTCGACGGTGATCCGCTGGGTGTCGCCGTAGGTCCACTCGCCGTCGATCAGCGAGGTGATCACCGGCCGCCCGCCCTTGAACAGGTAGGGCGGGCTGTAGACCGACACGTTGTGGTTCCAGCTGCCGTTGCCCGGATTGTCGCCCGTGGTCATGACCCGGCCGTCGGGCAGCAGGAACGCCGAGGAGTGGTAGCCGCGCGCCTCCGGATCGACGGCCACCGGGTCGAAGGTCTCCGACGCCGGGTCGAAGATCGACGTCTCGAAGACCGGGTCGGCCCGGTTGTGCAGCGCGCCGCCGGTCTCCAGCACCTTGCCGTCGGGCAGCAGGACCGCGGAGACGTACATCTTGCCCTGGTCGCCGGTCTGCGGCACCGGGCCGTCACCGTGGTCGACGGTGCCCTGCGGGATCGGCGGCCCGGCGACGTAGGAGGGGTTCGCCTCCTTGAGGTCGATGATGTCGGTCAGCCGGTTCGCGTCCGGGTTGGAGTCGATGTTGCCGCCGCCCAGGGTGAGCACCTTCTGGTCCTGCGCCGGGGGCAGCAGCACGCTCGCCGACTGGTCCCGCTCGTCCTTGTTCCGCAGGCCCGGAACCTCGGTGACCGTGTTGGCGTCGTAGTCGTAGATCGCGGAGCCGGTGCCCGGGATGTTGTTGCCGAAGACATGGCTGCCCGAGTAGAACAGGCGCCCGTCCTGCATCAGGATCATCGACGGGTACAGGCCCCAGTACGACCAGGTCTGGTTGACCCGGTTCATCGGCAGCCACCGCTGCTCGGCGTCGGACCACAGGTCGGCGGTGACCGAACCGGTGGAGTCCTCGCGCAGACCGCCGAAGCTGATCACGTCACCGCTGCCGAGGATCGTCGCCGACGGGTACCAGTGGCCGTCGTTCATGTCGTTGGTCCTGCTGTAGGTCTCGGTCTCCGGGTCGAAGACGTACGAGTCCTTGTAGCCCTGGTAGCCGATCGTGCCGTCGGCGGACGGGTAGCCCTTGTTGCCGCTCATCACCAGCACCCGGCCGTCCTGGAGCTGCACATGCCCGGCGCAGAACATGTCGTCCGGTGTGGGGACGACCTCGTACGTGCCGTCCTCGGGGTCGTAGACGGCGCTGGTGAAGGTGCCGGCCTCGAACAGCTCCTCGCTGTTGCCGGATCCCGCGATCAGCAGCACCTTGCCGTTGTGCAGCACCACGGAGTGCATCGAGCGGACCGGGTTCTGCGTGGGCAGCACCTCCCACAGGCCGTCGGCGCACTCCCGGGCCGTGCCGGTGCAGCCCGGCTCCGGGACCGGCTCGGTGACCTGCTCCATCGTGTAGTCGTCGGTGGTGGCCGCACCGGTGCCGTAGACGGAGACGCCCCAGGAGATGCGGTCGGTGCCGGCCGGGACCTCCGGGGTGCGGACGGTGGCCTCGGTCCAGGCGGCGGGCCGCATGTCCAGCGTCTTCAGATCCGTCCAGTACTGCCAGCCCGCCGTCTCGTCGTGCCGGAACAGAGTGAGGGACGCGTCCGGGGTCGTCGACTTGTACCAGAGGCCCAGGTCGTACTGCTTGCCCGGCGTCACGACCGGCGCGCACGCGGCGGACTCGGTGATCAACGCCTTGCGGTCGCCCTCGATGCGGCGGGTCAGCTCGACCTTCATCGCCCTGTCGCCGGAGTGGGCGTCGGAGGTGGTGGTGAAGGAGAAGTCGTTGTCGCCCCAGCCGGACTTCTCCCAGCAGTACGGCATGTCGCCCGCGCCTGCGGTCTCGAACCCGGGGTTCGTGATCAGGTTGGCGGCCGAGGCGGACTGCGGGGCGGTGAGGAGAAGACCGGTGGTCAGGGCGCCGACGGCCAGCAGCGCGGTACGGCGTCCGGGTCTCGCAGGTGTTCTCGTACGGATCGTTCTCGATCTCATGCGGTACTCCTCGCGGTACGGCTCTCTTCGGTGCGGTTCTCTTCGGTGCGGTTCTCTTCCGTGCGGTTCTCTTCCGTGCGGTTCTCTTCCGTGCGGTTCTCTTTTGGACGACGCCTTGCGGTACGGCCCTTCGCGGGGCGGCTCCGGCCGGGGCGGCTCTTGCGGGGCAGGTACACCAGTGCCTCGGTGGCCGCGAAGCGCAGGACGAAGGTGGTGACGAGGGCCAGCGCGGTGGCCGGCAGGACGGACATCCCGAACGGGCCGACCAGCAGGGCGATCAGCGGCAGCCGCAGCAGCAGATCGGCGTTGGCCAGCAGCGCGAACCGTGCCGTGCGGTCGGCCCAGTGCCGGTGCCACCGCCGCTCGCGGAACAGCACTGTCTCGATCAGCAGGAAGTTCCAGGCCACGCCGAACTGGTTGGCGACGATCTCGGCCGGCAGGTAGTGCAGGCCCGCCCCGGTCAGCGCCCACAGTGCCAGCAGGTTGGGCACGAAACCGGTCAGCCCGATCAGTCCGAAGGCGATCATGCGGGCCGGCGAGGACGCCATGCGCAGCCCGGCGAGGTGCCGCAGGAAACGCAGCCCCTCCCTGGCGGTCGACTTGGACTCCCCGGCGAACCGGTCCCGGAAGACGAACGGCACCTCGCCGACCGTGCGGGGGCGGCTGCGGACGGCCAGTTCGAGGAGGATCTTGTAGCCGAGGGGCTTGAGGACGTCGGCCGTGACGGCGCTGCGGCGGACGGCGAAGAAGCCGCTCATCGGGTCGCTGATGCCGTGCAGCCGCCGCGGGAACAGGGACTTGGCCAGCCAGGTCGCCCCGCGCGAGACGGCCACCCGGTACCCTCCGGCCAGACCGGCGCGGCTGCCTCCCTCGATGTACCGGGAGGCGACGACCAGTTGGGCCTGCACCCGCTCCCCCGCCGCCACCAGCTCCGGCACCAGGGAGGGCGGGTGCTGGCAGTCGCCGTCCATGACGACGACCCAGTCCGAGGAGGCCGCCCCGATGCCCTCCACGACGGCACCGCCGAGGCCGCCCACCGCCTCCTCCCGGTGCAGCACGGTCACCGGAAAGGGGCAGTCGCGGGCCGCCTCGCGGACGACGTCGGGGGTGTCGTCGGTGGAGTCGTCCACGAAGAGGACCTCGCAGGGCAGCCGGGCCGGCACCGACTCGGTGATCAGCCGCAGCAACTGCCGTACGTTCGCCGACTCGTTGAACGTCGGCACGACGATCGTGACCGCGCCGGGCTCCGGCACGCCCGCGGTGGCCGGGGCGGCGGGGGCCTCCAGCTCGCCGGGGGCCGTGGACTCCTGGCTCATCGGGTACCTCCGGTGGCGACGACCTGACGGATCTCGACACGGTCCGCGCCGGTGCCGAACACGGCGACCGGCTCCGAATGCTCGATGGCCGCCTTGACGTTGGGCAGGTCCACCGCGTCGCGCCGTACGGTCGGCGAGGCGACCACGTAGTCGAGGTCCCGCCAGCCGCGCGGCATCGTCTTCGTCACCGCCGGGTCCAGGTCCGCCTTGTAGAACCAGATGACGCCGAGCCCCGGCCGGTACCCGGCGTGCACCAGGTCCAGCCACATCGCGTCGTCCACCAGCACCCGGGTGCCGCCCGGGTCGGCCACCTCGGTGGCCATCCAGTGCGACGCGGCCTCGTAGGGGGCGTTGGCGTCGGCGGTGACGGCGGTGCGGGCACCGTCGTACCAGCGGGGCACGACGTAGGCGCAGGCGGCGAACGCCAGGGTGGCGGCGAGCGCGTACCGGGCGTACCCGACGGCCCGGTGCTCGGCGCCGGACCGCCACCGGCGCAGTACGGCGTGGGCGACGCTCGCGGTGCCGCCGGCGAGGACGAGCGCGAGGAACGGCAGCGCCTGGATCACGTACATGGCGGGCAGATAGCCGCTCGGGCGCAGGGCGAGCGCGGCGAGGATCGCCACGGTGAGCGCCGGTCCGGCGAGCGCGCGGGCGGTGACCGACCAGCGCCAGGTGGCGAGCAGCAGCAGTGCGCCGGCCAGACCGCCCAACGGCAGTACCCGGTCGTAGTACAGCCAGGACTGCAGGACGCCCCACGAGCCGGAGCCCTGGTCGAGGATGAACCCCGAACCGGGTCTGGTCAGCTGGTACTGGACGCCCTCCCACAGGGAGACGTGCCCGCCGCCCGGGAACAGCTCGCCCTTGAGCAGCGCGAACAGCGGATACGAGAACCCGATCAGTGTGCAGGCCGTGACGGCGCCGGTCAGCGCGAACTTGCGGGTGTCCCGGTGGCTGTGCAGCCACGCGGTGACGAACAGGGCGGGCAGGACGACGAGCATCGTCTCCTTGGTGAGCACCGCCGTGGCGGCGGCGATCCCGGCGCCGAAGTGGTGCCAGAGGTGACGGTTCGGGGAGGCGGCGAGGGTGAACGCGAGCAGCGTCCACATCACCGCGAGGTTGTCGAGGAAGATCTCGCGCTGGAGCACCACCGACAGCGGTGACAGCCCGAACAGGAGCATGCCGAGGCCGGCCGCCCAGCGGGGCAGCGAGAACCGCCGCCCGAGGACGTAGACGAGGACCGCGCTGATACCGCTGATCAGCAGCATCACACCGCGCATGGTGCCGACGGTCATCGACTCGGGGCTGATCATCGCGGGGATCCAGGTCAGTACGGCGAGCTGGATCCAGCCGAGGGGCGGGTGGTCGTACCAGTAGGTGTAGTGGGCGAGGCCCCTGCCCTCCTGGACGGCCCAGGCCTGGGCGAGGTAGGTGCCCTCGTCGTCGCTGAGGGTCGGATAGGAGCCGATGTTCCAGCCCTGGACGACGAGGATCGCCACCAGGAGGACACCGCACAGGAGGAGGTCGGAGCGGGAGGAGCGCAGGCGGCTCGGCGGTTCCGGCGGCCGGCGGGTGCGGGTGGGGCCGGTCCCGGGCGCGGGGCCGCGCTGGGCGGGGACCTTCGGGGGCGGCTCGGCGGTCTTGGCGGTCCCGGTGGTCCCGGCGGCCTCCGAGGTCCTGGTGGTCCCGTCAGCCCCGGCAGTCCTGGTGGTCCCGTCAGCCCCGGTGGCCCCTGCGGTCCGGCTTCGGGCAGCGGTCATCGCTTCCGCGGCGTTCGCCGCGGGGAGGGTGGAGGTCACGCGGGAACGTCCTCTCGGGTCACGTCGTCCGCAGCGAGGTGCGCGCCGACATGAGTGGTCAACTCCCAGTCGTTGCGACCGCGTTGCTCGCGCCAGACGGCACGGATCGCGGCGCCGGCGAGGAGTACCTGGTAGAAGGGGCCGCCGACGACGAGCTTGAGGTAGTGCGTGAAGCGGACCCGGAGCCCGTACTGCTTGCCGAAGTCGTGCAGCCCGACCACCTCGAACACGAAGGTGACCAGGGCGGTGACGGCCGGCAGGAAGGTGACGAAGGCGATGCCGACGGGCACGTCGAGGAACAGCGCGATCGCCACGTTCAGCGGGATGATCACTCCGGTGAAGGCCTGCAGGAAAGGCGTCATCAGGGTGTAGCGGGCCAGCATCCGCTGCCCGAACGTGGGCAGTTGCTTCCAGTCCTTCTTCCGGTACACCTGGAGGAAACCCTGGTTCCACCGCGTGCGCTGTTTCAGCAGCGACATCAGTGAGCCGGGGGTCTCCTCACGGGTCACCATGTCGGAGTCGTACGCGACGACGACCCGCTTGCCCACACTGGAGAGCCGGACGCCGAGGTCGCAGTCCTCGGCGAGGCAGTCGGGGTCCCAGCCGTCCGCCGCCCGCAGCACGTCGGTGCGGACGAAGACGGTGTTGCCGCCCAGCGGAATGAAACCTTTCTGCGCGTGCAGATGGAGCCTCGAGCGGAACCAGAAGAAGTACTCCAGGCAGTTGCGCAGGCTGTACCAGCTGGAGTGGAAGTTGATCAGCTGCACTCCGCCCTGGACGACGTCCGCGCCCGTGGAGCGGAAGGCGTGGTCGACATGGGCGAGCAGTTCCGGATGGACCTGGTCCTCGGCGTCGAAGACCCCGACGACATCGCCGCGGCAGTGCGGCAGCGCCGTGTTCATGGCCTTCGGTTTGTTCTTCTTCTCGTGCGTGTCGACGACGACCCGGACGCGTGGGTCGCGGTCGGCCGCCGCCTCGGCGACCGCGGCGGTCTCCGGGTCGTCGTGGCCGACGATCACGATGATCTCGAAGTCGGTGTGGCTCGATTCCAGCAGCCGCTGGATGGTGTGGTCGAGCACCGCCTGCTCGTGCCGGGCGGGTAACAGCAGCGAGAAGGACCGGTGCTCCCCGCCGTCCGGACTGCTGAAGCGGGTGGAGGCCAGCACTTCCGGCGTGCGCCAGGCATGCATCTGCCACCACAGAGTGAACGCGGCCATCCAGAACAAGGCCAGCGAAACGACAGAGATGAACACAGACGTGAGCAAAAAGATCCCCCCAGATCCCATATCCCCCGACACGTGACGGCGCATCACTCACACGGCGATACGCCTGTCACGTCACCGTGCAGACATTAAGGGGGAGTTGTGAAATCCGGGAGGTGTTCGGATAAAGAACCTGTTGCCTGTCGTTGCTTCAAGCGACCGGTTGCGTCCGAATCGGCCATCCTGTGGCCGATTTCTTCAGTTGCCGGACAACTCGGCGGCCAGGAAGCCTGGTTGAACCCAGCTGCCGCCTGCCCTCTGCACCGCCTCAGCCGCCCAGGGCCGCGCTCAACCGGTCGGGATCGGTCGTCGGCACGTCACAGGTGAAGTTGCGGCAGACGTACGCGGCCGGTTCACCGCCCACCAGGGGCCGGTCGGCCAGCAGCGGGAACTCGTCGCTCTCCGGCACCCCGACGGCGACCACCGCGCCCGGGGCGGTGCCCAGAAGTGCCGTACGGTGCAAGGATTTCGTCGCCGGGTCGTCGAGCGCCGGGCCGACCACCGCGACCTCCCGCGGCCCGTCCAGCGCCGCCTCGGCGACCGCGAGCCCCCAGCCGACGAACCGCGGCACCCGCGGGCCGAGCGCCTTCACCACGCCCAACGCCCTTTCCGCGGCGGTGCGATGCGCCGCGGAACCGGTCTGCGCCGCGTACCCGAGCAGCGCGCCGGCGGCGGCCGTCCAGCCGGACGGAACGGCGTTGTCCATCGGGTCCTGCGGGCGCCGGATGAGCCGCTCGGCATCGGACGCCGTGTCGTACAGGGCGCCCGACTCGGGGTCGGCGAAGCGGACCAGCACATGGTCGAGCAGCAGCCCGGCGAATTCCAGCCACACCCCCTCCCCGGTCACCGAGGCCAGCGCGAGGAAGCCCTCGGCGACGTCGGCGTAGTCCTCCAGAACGCCGGCATTGCCGCCGACCCGGCCGTCCTTGCTGGTCCGAGCGATCCGGGCGTGGTCGTCGAAGTGCACCCTGACCAGGAGATCGGCGGCGGCGACGGCGGCCTCGGTCAGATCCGGCCGGTCGAAGTAGGCACCGGTCTCGGCGAGCGCGGCGATGGCCAGCCCGTTCCAGGCGGCGACGGCCTTGTCGTCCCGGCCGGGAGCGGGACGGGCGCCGCGCGCCGCGAGCAGCCGCTCCTTGATCCCGCCGGGGCCGGCGATCCGTTCGGCGTCGAACACCTCGTCCTGCTGGGGCAGCTGGAGCACGGAAGCGCCTTCCTCGAAGGTGCCCTCCTCGGTCACCCCGAAGTACCGCACGGCGAGTTCGGCGTCCTGCTCACCGAGCGCCTCCCGCAGTTGCGCGGGCGTCCAGACGTAGTACGCCCCCTCTACGTGCCGTCCGGCGCCGTCATCGCTGTCGGCATCCAGCGCGGAGGCGAACCCGCCCTCCGGCGTGCGCAGTTCGCGGACCATGAAATCGGCGGTCTCCAGCGCGACCCGGCGCGCGAGCTCGGAACCGGTGGACCGCCACAGGTGGGCGTAGACACGGCACAGCAGAGCGTTGTCGTAGAGCATTTTTTCAAAATGTGGCACCAAAGGCCCACCAATTCCAGGTGTGAGTACGTACCGGTGGAACCCGCCTCCCACTTGGTCGTACAGACTCGAACGAGCCATCGCACCGCACAGCCCTTCCGCCATCTCCAGCGCCGCCACGGAACCGGCCCGAACGTGGTGGCGCAACAGGAACTCGATCACCATCGACGGCGGAAACTTGGTGTCTCCCTTGAACCAGCCGCTCGCGGGATCGATGTCCCGGGTCAACTGGAGGAGTGCGCGGGCCTGGGTCTCCTCGGTGGGTGTCCCGGCATCCCCGGTGCTCAGCTCCCGCCCGGCAAGGTCCTGAGTGATCTTCCCCGCGACTTCTCCCACCTCGTCCCGTCGGCTCGTCCAGGCGTTGTGTACACCTTCAAGCACCTGCCGGAAGGACGGCATGCCGTGGCGAGCTTCCGGCGGGAAGTAGGTACCGAAGTAGAAGGGCTCCCCGTCCGGCGTCATGAACACGGACATGGGCCACCCGCCCTGCCCAGTGGCGGCTTGTACGGCCTCCATGTAGACGGCGTCCACGTCGGGCCGCTCCTCACGGTCCACCTTGACGGACACGAAGTGCTCGTTCATGTACACGGCGGTGTCGTCGTCCTCGAAGGACTCGTGTGCCATGACATGGCACCAGTGACAGGCGCTGTATCCGACGCTCAGGAACACGGGGACGTCACGCCGCCGGGCTTCTTCGAACGCCTCGGTCGCCCACGGCCACCAGTCGACGGGGTTGTCCGCGTGCTGAAGGAGATACGGAGAAGTGGCCTGCGCGAGTCGGTTGGACATACCCCCATCCTCGCGCACCCGCCTCCGTCCCGCCCATACGCCACAGAGACAACACGCAAACGGGGCGGAAGGCTTCCGGCTCAGTTTGTCATCCATCCGATTCGACGCGGTTTCATGCACACCTTCCTGGTGGCCGACCTGGTCCGGGTCGGGACGGTTTCGGTGCACCGGCTGGTGAGCCGGTCTTCGCGTGCAGGTTCCTGAACGCCCTGCGGAGGCGGGCGGGTGTCACTTTGTTCGGCTCGGCCGGCTTCTCCGGGGTCCACGAAAGCGAGCCACCGGGGGGCTACCTCGATGACCACCGGGTCACCGGGCTCAAGAGCCGTGATGTGGTGCACCCAAGCCTGGCCCACCGCGTGGTCGATGCGGTCGGCGAGAGGCACTGCTCCCTCGCAGATCGACTTGCCCCGCGTCTGCCGGACCGCACACCGGTAGCGTCCACCCCGACTGGAGGGCGTCTCTCCGGAAGGCGCCCCGGCCCCTCCCCCTCGAGATATGGCGTGTACAGGACATCAATTTCACGCATAACCCGAAAGGGTCTCGGGGAGGGGACGGGAGGGACCCCTGGACACCTGGGCACACCGGGTGCGACCGGGGCCCCCGGAGGGGGACGTGACATGCGGGACAGTCATCGTGCGGACGCCGAGCGGTTGTTGGCACGGGCTGTGGAGGAAGAGGTGCGCCGGTCGGGCGGGCGCACCGACGGGAAGGTGCTGGTGTCCCGGGCACGCGGCGCGCTGGACTCGATGGCGCGGACGGCGGCCGAGGAGTACGAGGCGTACACCCGTGCCCTGGACGACGCGGCGGCCGGGCAGCTCACCCTCCGCCAGCGGTACGCCCGCGAGGGCGCCGGGACGCCGTTACTGGTGGCCGGGGTGGCCGGGGCGACGGCCGTGGTCGCCGACCTCTTCCTCGGCACCGGCACCGGGACGGCGCTCGGCGCGGGCGTGGCCGTCGGAGTGGCCGGGGCGGCGGCGACCGTGGTGAAGGTCGTGGGCGCGCATGTGCCCGCCGCCCACCACCGGGCCGGCGCGGTGAGCCAGCCGGGCGGACCGGAGCAACTGCGGCTGCAGTGGCTGACGGCGCTGGAGGTGCGCGGCATCCGGCCGTTCCTGGACCAGCAGCGGATGCTCGCCGCGTCCACCGGGCCCCAGCGGACGGGACCGCGGCTGCGCGGCGCCGACAAGAGCGCGGCGGCCCGCGGGCGCAACGTCCTCGAGCAGTCGTTCGGCCAACTGCCCGAGCCGGTGGGGACGTTCGCGGGACGGCGGCGGGAGATGGCGCAGATCCGGCAGTGGGCGCAGGCCGCACGCGCGACCACGGAGACACTGCCCACGGTGGTGGTGCTGTACGGGGCGCCCGGCAGCGGCCGGACCACGCTCGCGGTGCGCGCCACGCACGACCTGAAGGACTACTTCCGCGGCGCCTGCGTGGTCGATCTGCGCGCCGACAGCCCCGGCGAGGCGCCGCTGCCCACCCGGGACGCGCTGCTGCACCTGCTGAACCGGCTGGGGGCGCCCCGCGAACAGTTGCTGTTCCGTGAGCGGTCCTCGCCCGACCAGCAGGTCAGACGGCTGAGCGAGCTGTACCACCAGCATGTGACGGGCATGCCGGTGACGATCGTCCTCGACGACGCCGCGGACCCGCAGCAGGTCCGCACCCTGCTACCGGAGCGTTCCGACAGCCTGGTCCTGGTGACCTCCCGGGCACCGCTCGGCCTGCCGGACGACCTGCCGGCACGGGTGCACCAGCTGCCGGTGGAGGCGCTGGACCCGGCGGGCTCGGAAGAGCTCCTGACCGCCGCCGCGCAGGACTCGTCCGAGCCCTACGACGCCGAGTCCGCCGACCGGGTCCGGGAACTGTGCGGCGGGCTGCCGCTGGCGCTGCGGATCGCCGGCTCCTCGCTGGGTGCGCGCTCACCGCGCGCGCTGGCCTCGGACCTGAGCGCCTACGGACCGGTCGACCCGGTCGAGCGCGCCCTGTGGCTGCGCTACACCGACCAGCCGGAGACCTTGCGGCGGCTGCTGCGGCGGCTGGCGCTGGCGGGCCGGGTCTCGCTGGGCGCGGCAGCGGCGGCCGCGGTGCTCGGCACCGACGAGGCCGAGGGCCGGCGGCATCTGGAGGCGCTGTCCCGGGCCGGTCTGATCACCCCGGTGCGGCAGGGCCGCTACCGGCTGCACGACCTCGTCCGCGCCTTCGCGCTGGCCCGTCTCCTCGACGAGGAGGACCCGGCCGAGCGGGCGGCGGCGCAGGAGCGGCTGATCGTGAACTACGCCGAGCTGGCCGACTCGGTGCTGCGGCTGGTCGACGGGAACATGTCGACCCGCTCGGACCGCTTCGGCCCGTACGGCTTCACGTCCCTGGACGAGGCGCTGCGCTGGCTGGACGACGAGTCGAGCTTCATCACGGCGGCACTGCGGCACGCGGAGGGCGTCGACCAGAGGGCGGTGCTGAACCTCCTGGGCGCCCTGTGCGACTACTGCCTGCTGCGCGGCGACCTGTACCGGCTCGGGGAGATCAACGAGCTGGCGCAGACCGTGGACGAGGGGCTGCTGGTGCGTTCGGTGCAGTGGCGCACCGGTATCGCGGCCCGACAGCTGGGCGAACTGGACAAGGCGCGGACGACCCTGACGTCGGTGGTCGACCTGTACCGGGAGGCACACCACGACGCGGGCGCCGCGCGGGCCCTGACCTCACTGGGCATCACGCTGCACCACCAGGGCAATCTGACGGAGGCCTCGGCGCGGCTGCGGGAGGCGATGGACCTGCAGTCCGCGCCCCAGCTGGCCACCGACCGGGCGTGGACGATGCACGCGCTGGCCGCGGTGGAACGCGACCGGGCCCGGCTGTCCGAGGCCCTGGACCTGCTCACCGAGTCGCTGGTGCTGCACCGGGCGGGCGAGTCCGTGCACGGCCAGGCGTGGGCGCACTTCCAGCTCGGGCAGCTGAACCTGCGGATGGGTGACGTCCCCCGCGCCGAGACGGAACTGCGCACCGCGCTCGAGCTGTACGGCCGCACCCGCGACGCCCGCGGCGAGGCGTGGGCGCTGACCCAGCTGGCCCGTGCCCGGCTGATCGAGGGGGACGCCTCGCCGGCCGTGGAGGACCTGCGGCGGGCCGCCGCCCGGCACCGGGACAACGAGGACGCGCGCGGGGAGGCGTGGACGCTGTACTACCTGGGCCAGGCACTGGAGGAGACCGGCGACCTGGACCGAGCGGTGCGCGAACTGGAGCGGTCCCGCACCATGTTCTCCCGGATGCGGGACGTGTACGGGCTGGCCTGCGCCCGGCACCACTCGGCCCGCGTCACCCGCGACCAGCGGGCCGCGCAGACCGGTTCGCTGCGCAACTCCGGCTTCGCCCGTCAGCTGCTGGTCGACGCCCGCGCGGACTTCCAGCGCATCGGGGTGGCCCACGGCGAGGCGTGGACCTGCCTGGAGCTGGCGGTCGTCGACGCGGGCAACGCCCGCACCCAGCAGGCGCTGGCCCTGTGCGACGAGGCGGCGGCGCTGTTCGCGTCCTACGGGGACCGGCGCGGCGAGGACTGGGCGCGGTTCCTGCGCTGCACCCTGCTCCCGTACGCGGCCCCGGGCGGTACGGAGGTCGGCACGGCGGTGGCCCAGGAAGAGCTGGCCCAGCTCGGCCGGACCACGCACGCCACCCGCGACGAGAAGCTGGGCGACTACGTGGACGCCTACCAGCTGCTGCTGGAGCGGGGGGCGAGCCTGGAGGCGGGCTGGCAGGCCTGGCGCCTGGGCATGGTCCCCAGCCGCCACGCGCGCGAGGTGATGGGGGTGGCCGTGGGGTCGCACACCCAGGGCGGCCCCGTGGGGTGACGCCGTGGGGTGACGCCGCGTAGCCTTCCGGGGCCGTCGGAAGGCCACGCGGATCAGCCCTGCTTCTTCTCCCCTGCCGCGCCCGCTGCCGGCTGCCCGGCGTTCTCGGATTCGGCCGCCCGGGATCCCGGCTCGGCGAAGTCGACCCGGTTCATGTGCCGGCTCATCGACTTCATCAGGCCCCAGACCGCCAGGGCCATCACCGCGAACACGATGAAGCCGAGGACACCGGGGGTGACCTTGTCCTTGTCGAACTCGGCGAGGGTGACCAGGTGGCTCATTGCCAGGTTTGCGCTTGCGCTCATATCAGGCATTGTCGCGGATGCCCGCGAAGAGGTCGCCCTCGGGGAGGGAGGTGTCCACGAGGGACTTCGCCAGCTCGTACTCCTCGGTGGGCCAGACCTCCTTCTGGATCTCCATCGGGATCCGGAACCAGCCCCCGTCGGGGTCGATCTGTGTGGCGTGCGCGATCAGCGCCTTGTCACGGATCTCGAAGAAGTCCGCACACGGAATGTGCGTGGTGAGCGTGCGCTCCTTGCGCTCGAACTCCGCCCAGCGCTTGAGCCAGTCCCCGTAAGGCGACTCCAGGCCGCGGTCCAGCAGCGCCTGGTGCAGCGTCTCGGTGCGGGGGCGGTTGAAACCCTGGTTGTAATAGACCTTCAGCGGCTGGAAGGCCGGGCCGAACTCGTCCTCCGGGTACGTCCCGGTGTCCGCCGCGCCCTCGAACGCCACCATCGTGATCTTGTGGGTCATGATGTGGTCGGGGTGCGGATAGCCGCCGTTCTCGTCGTAGGTGGTGATCACCTGGGGACGGAACGCGCGGATCTTCCGCACCAGCTCACCGGCCGCCTTGTCCACGTCCTGAAGGGCGAAGCAGCCCTCGGGCAGCGGGGGCAACGGGTCGCCCTCGGGCAGACCGGAGTCGACGAAGCCGAGCCATTCCTGCTTCACCCCGAGAATCTCCCGGGCCTCGTCCATCTCCTTCCTGCGGACCTCGTGGATGTTCTCCTCGATGTACGGATCACCCTGCAGTCTGGGGTTGAGGATGGAGCCGCGCTCCCCGCCCGTGCAGGTCACGACCAACACGTCCACCCCCTCGGACACGTACTTCGCCATGGTGGCCGCGCCCTTGCTCGACTCGTCGTCGGGGTGGGCGTGCACGGCCATCAGTCGCAACTGATCAGTCAAGACTCATTCCTCAAGTCGGTAGGCGCCCCGCGCACCCGGCACACGCTTCCCCCGGCGGCCGTCCCGTGGGACGTCGCGGTGGGGTGGCGGGCGGGCGGTGGACGGAAGGCTTCTATAGTGACCGAAGCCGGGGATGAATAATTCCGGGAGCCCGGTTCCGGGCCTTTCCGGGGGGGCACGCGTCCCGTTCCTGCCGAGGAGACGATCATGAGTACGGCGAGCACGCGACCGCCCGAGGGCCGTTACGGCCGCTCTTCGGACGAACGTGCCGACCGCGTCCTCAAGATCGTCGGCGCGGCCCTGGCCGTGGTCATGCTCGCCCTGTTCGGCTGGTTCGGCTACCACTACGTCGTCAAGAACGAGATCAGCGGTGAGCTGATCGGCTTCGACACCTCGAAGACCGCGGTGCAGGTACGCCTGGAGGTCCACAAGGACGCCGGGGTCGAGGGCTACTGCACGGTGCGGTCCCAGGCCGCGGACGGCGCCGAGGTGGGCCGCGCCGACTTCCGCTTCGGCGGGGACGACACCCGCATCGACAAGGTCGTCACGCTCCGCACGACCTCTCCGGGCAACTCGGCCGAGCTCCTCGGGTGCCACGCGGACTGAGCCCGACCCGACCGGTCCCGCGGGTATCGAACCCTCTTCGGCCTGCGGAAACATGACTCTGGTGGCTTATGTCCTCCCCCTTCCGTCGTGGAATTGTTAGGCTCGTGGTTTCGCCCATCCGTGGAGGAACATCCTTCAGGGAGGGCGATGCTTTGTATTCCCACGTACCTACGAGGAGCACCAGTGACCCAGACCAGCGAGAACGTCACCTGGCTGACCCAGGAGGCGTACAACAAGCTCAAGAACGAGCTTGAGTACCTTACTGGTCCCGCGCGTACGGAGATCTCCGCGAAGATCGCCGCCGCACGCGAGGAGGGCGACCTGCGGGAGAACGGCGGGTACCACGCGGCCAAGGAGGAGCAGGGCAAGCAGGAGCTCCGCGTGCGGCAGCTCACCCAGCTCCTCGAGGACGCCAAGGTCGGTGAGGCGCTGGCGGCCGACGGCACGGTGGGGCCCGGCATGGTCGTCACGATCGCCTTCGACGGCGACGAGGACGACACGCTGACCTTCCTCCTCGCCTCGCGCGAATACGCGAGTTCGGACATCGAGACGTACTCACCGCAGTCCCCGCTGGGTACCGGAGTGAACGGCCACAAGGTCGGCGAGGAAGCAGAATACGAGCTGCCGAACGGCAAGAAGGCCTCGGTGAAGATCCTCAAGGCCGAGCCGTACAAGGGCTGACCTGCGCCGACTCCAGTCGGCTCCCCCTGCGTTCCGCACTCGCGGGTCCATGACCGGGCCCCCGGCGGCCCTCCCTTACGGGAAGCTGCCGGGGGTTTCGTCATGCCGTCGCCGAACGGTACTTGCGTACGGCGAGCGTCCTGAAGACGAGGATGATCAGGACCGACCAGATCAGCGAGGCCCACACCGGGTGCTGCATGGGCCAGGCGTCCGAGGTGGAGACTCCGGGGTTGCCGAAGAGCTCCCTGCAGGCCTGGACGGTGGCACTGAACGGATTCCACTCCGCGATGTGCCGCAGCCAGGGGGTCATCTGATCGGTGTCCACGAACGCGTTCGACACGAAGGTGACCGGGAAGAGCCACACCAGGCCGCCGGAGGTGGCCGCCTCCGGGGAGCGGACCGACAGGCCGATGACCGCGCCGATCCAGGTGAACGCGTATCCGGTGAGCAGCAGCAGCCCGAAGGCGGCGAGCACCTCGCCGGCGCCGGTGTGGGTGCGCCAGCCGACCAGCAGGGCGACCACGGCGAGCACCAGCAGGGTGAGCGCCGTCTGCACCAGGTCGGCGAGGGTACGGCCGGTGAGCACCGCGCCGCGGGCCATGGGCAGGGAACGGAAGCGGTCGATGAGCCCCTTGTGCATGTCCTCCGCGATACCCGCACCGGCTCCGGCGGTGGCGAAGGTCACGGTCTGGGCGAAGATGCCGGCCATCAGGAACTCGCGGTAGACCTGCGGGCTCGTGGTGCCCCCGATGTTCATGGACCCGCCGAACACGTAGGAGAACAGCACCACGAACATGATCGGCTGGATGAGCCCGAAGATGACCACTTCGGGAATCCTGGCCATCCTGATCAGGTTGCGCTTGGCCACGATCAGGGAGTCCCGGATCGACTGGGCGAGGGGGTTGCCGGGTGCCGCGATCCGCACGGCGTCGGTGACGGCGCTCACTTGGCGGCCTCCTTCCTGTGCGAGTGTTCCTGTCCGGTGCCGCCCCGTTCGGTGCCGCCCCGTCCGGCGCCGGGTCGCCCGCCGTCCTCTCCCCCTGCCTCCGCGACATGACCGGTGAGGGAGAGGAAGACGTCGTCGAGGGTCGGGCGGCGCAGACCGATGTCGTCGATCTCGATGCCGCGGACGTCGAGTTCGCGGATGATCTCGGCCAGGAGCTTCGCGCCGCCGGAGACCGGTGTGGTGATCTTGCGCATGTGCTCCTCGACCTTGGTGTCGCCCTGGTCCGAGCCGCGCAGGCTGAACCTGTCCAGGAGGGCGGAGGCGGCCTGGATGTGCTCCCGCTCGTGCACCACGACCTCGACGCGCTCTCCACCGGTACGGGCCTTGAGCTGGTCGGAGGTGCCCTGGGCGATGACCCGGCCCCGGTCGACCACCGCGATGTCGTGCGCGAGGTGGTCGGCCTCCTCCAGGTACTGGGTGGTCAGCAGCAGTGTCGTACCGCCGGAGACGAGTTGCTTGATCACCTCCCACAGCTGCTGGCGGTTGCGCGGGTCGAGGCCGGTGGTCGGCTCGTCCATGAACATCACGGGCGGTGAGACGACGAGGGCCGCCGCGAGGTCGAGCCGTCGGCGCATGCCGCCGGAGTAGGTCTTCGCGGTGCGGTCGGCGGCGTCCGCGAGGTGGAACTGCTCCAGCAGTTCGTCCGCGCGCGCCTTCGCCGCCTTGGCCCGCATCTGGTAGAGCTGCCCGACCATCTGCAGGTTCTCGCGGCCGGTCAGATACTCGTCGACCGCCGCGAACTGGCCGGACAGGCCGATGGAGCGGCGCACGGCGTCAGGGTGCTTGAGCACGTCGATACCGGCGACCACCGCCTTTCCGCGGTCGGGGCGCAGCAGGGTGGTCAGGCAGCGGACGGAGGTGGTCTTGCCCGCGCCGTTCGGCCCGAGCAGGCCCAGGACGGTGCCCTCGGGGACATCGAGGTCGACGCCGTCCAGTGCCTTTACGTCGCCGAAGGTCTTCACCAGGCCTTCGGCATAGATGGCGCCTGGCATATGAGTCTCCACGTCGTCGGGGATTCTTCTGAGAAGCCTAGGAATGTGCGCTGTGCCACGCCTTGTCGTGCCATGCCGTACCTTGTCGCCCTCGAGCACCCCTGTCACGCCGGGGCGGGACACGCGACACACACCATAACGCGATGTATCGCGTCTCTCAATGCATTGACACGAACGAGTGACGAAGGGTGACAGCGGGGTCAGTCGATGACCGTGTAGCCCGCGTCACGCAGGATCCGGTCGACCTCGGCGCAGTGCGCCGGACCCTTCGTCTCGAGGTGCACTTCGACCTCCACCTCCGTGAGCCCGAGCCGAGGGTCGGTCCGTACATGGCTCACGTCGAGAACGTTAGCGTCGGCCACTGACAGTGCCCCGAGAAGCGTCGCGAGGGCGCCCGGCCGGTCCGTCAGCCGCAGCCGAACGGCCAGATAGCGGCCCTGTGCCGCCATCCCGTGCCGCAGCACCCGCTCCATCAGCACCGGGTCGACGTTGCCGCCGGACAGCACCGCCACGACCGGTCCCTCGAAGGAGTCGGGACGGCTCAGCAGCGCCGCGACCGGGCTCGCGCCGGCCGGCTCCACGACCAGCTTGGCCCGCTCCAGGCACAGCAGCAGCGCGGCCGACAGCTCGCCCTCGGTGACGGTGCGGACCTCGTCCACCAGCTCGCCGACGATCCCGAACGGCACGTCCCCGGGCCGCCCCACCTTGATGCCGTCGGCCATCGTCGCCGGGTTGCGCACCGACACCGGGTACCCGGCCGCCAGCGAGAGCGGATACGCGGCCGCGCCCTCCGCCTGCACCCCGATGATCCGTACGTCCGGCCGCAGTGCCTTCACCGCGACCGCGATCCCGGCGACCAGCCCACCGCCGCCGGTACCGACGACGATCGTGCGCACCTCCGGGCACTGCTCCAGGATCTCCAGGCCCACGGTGCCCTGGCCCGCGATGATGTCGGGGTGGTCGAAGGGATGGATGAGCACGGCGCCCGTCCCGGCCGCGTACTCCTGGGCGGCGGCCAGTGCCTCGTCGACCACCTGGCCGTGCAGGCGCACCTCGGCGCCGTACTCCCGGGTGGCGCTGATCTTCGGCAGCGGGGCGCCCTTCGGCATGAACACCGTCGAGCCCACCCCCAGCAGCGAGGACGCGAGCGCGACGCCCTGTGCGTGGTTTCCGGCGCTCGCGGCGACGACACCGGCGGCGCGCTGCTCCGGCAGCAGCCCGGCGATCCGGACGTACGCGCCGCGCAGCTTGAACGAACCCGTGCGCTGGAGGTTCTCGCACTTCAGGTGCACCGGGGTGCCCACCGTGCGGGACAGATGCCTGCTGCTCTCCATCGCGGTCACCCGCGCGACACCCTGGAGCATCTTCCGGGCACCGCGCACATCGTCGAGGGTGACGGTGCGCAAGGAGTCAGCCGTGCCGTGGCCCATGACTCCAGCATCGCAGTTCACGGGCGCGGACGTGCGCGGTGGCCGGCGGGCGGACCCGGCTTTGCGCAGCGCCGGTACGGGCCGCCTCCCGGCCGCGTACCCTGTCCCCCAATTAGCAGCCCTTCACGAAGTGAGCCTCCGGCCATGCCCACAACACCTGACATGTCGATGGACACGACGACCGTCGGTGACACCGGCCTCCTCGACACGCTGCAGCACGAGGTGGCGCTGTTCGCCCGCCGCGCCGAACAGACCCGGCTCGGCGGCGTCGGCCAGGCGCGCAGCTTCATGGACCGCGCCGCCTATCTGCTGCTCAACCGCCTCGACAACGAAGGCCCGATGGGGGTCAAGGCGCTCGCCGCGAGCATGGGCATCGACTCGTCGACGGTCACCCGTCAGGTGGCCCCGCTGGTCGACACCGGCCTGGTGAAACGCACCTCGCACCCCGAGGACGGCCGGGCGGTGGTGCTCCAGCTGTCTCCGCGCGGGCACGCACGCCTGGAGGAAGTCCGTTCCTCACGGCGTCAGTTGATGGCCGAACTGACGCAGGACTGGGAGCAGGAGGAGCGCGAGGCCTTCTGTGCGCTCCTCACGCGCTTCAACGGCGCGCTGTCCGCTCGGATGTCGGCGCCGGACACACCGGGGCAGGAGGAACAGCCCTCCTCCTGAGCCCCTCCGCGTACGGCCCCCTCACTCCGAGCCGGGTACGGCAGGGGCGGAGCCGCCGTCGGGTACGGCTCCACCCCGTGCGTACGGGCTTCGACGGCCCCTGGGGCCTGTTCCTAACGGGCGAGCGCCTGCTGGAGGTCCTCGAGCAGGTCGTCGATGTTCTCGATGCCGACGGAGAGGCGCACCAGGTCGGCGGGGACCTCGAGCGCGGAGCCCACGACGGACGCGTGCGTCATGCGTCCGGGGTGCTCGATCAGCGACTCGACACCGCCCAGGGACTCGCCGAGCGTGAAGACCTTGGCCCGGTTGCAGACCTCGACGGCCGCTTCCTCGCCGCCCTCCACGCGGAAGGAGATCATGCCGCCGAAGGACCGCATCTGCTTGGCGGCGACCTCGTGGCCGGGGTGCTCGGGCAGCCCCGGGTAGAGGACGCTGGTCACGCGCGCGTGCCGGCTGAGCATGTCGGCGACCTTGGTGGCGTTCTCGCTGTGCCGGTCCATGCGCACGGAGAGGGTCTTGGCGCCGCGCAGCACCAGCCAGGAGTCGAACGGCCCGGCGACCGCGCCCATCGCGTTCTGGTGGTAGGCCAGCTCCTCCCCGAGCTCCGTGTCACCGGTGACCAGGGCACCGCCGACGACGTCCGAGTGGCCGCCCATGTACTTGGTCAGGGAGTGCACGACGACGTCCGCGCCGAGCGCGATCGGCTGCTGGAGGTACGGCGTGGCGAAGGTGTTGTCGACGACGAGGCGGGCGCCCGCGTCCCGGGCGATCTGGGCGACGGCGGCGATGTCGGTGATGCCCAGCAGCGGGTTGGAGGGGGTCTCCACCCACACCACCTTGGTCTTCGGGGTGAGGGCGGCCCGGACGGCGGCCGGGTCGCTGGTGTCGGCCACCGACCACTCCACGCCCCAGCGGGCGACGACCTTGGCGAACAGGCGGAACGTGCCGCCGTACGCGTCGTTCGGGATCACCACGTGGTCGCCGGGGGCGAGCAGCGTGCGCAGCAGGCAGTCCTCGGCCGCCAGCCCGGACGCGAACGCGAGGCCGCGGCGGCCGCCCTCCAGGGCCGCGAGGTTCTCCTCCAGCGCGGTCCTGGTCGGGTTGGCGCTGCGGCTGTACTCGTAGCCGCCGCGCAGGCCGCCGACACCGTCCTGCTTGTAGGTGGAGACCTGGTAGATCGGCGGCACGACCGCGCCGGTGAGGGGGTCGGCCGTGTTGCCCGCGTGGATCGCGAGGGTCTCGAAGTGCTGACTGATGTGCGTGTCGCTCATGTGCACCGAGGGTAGTCCGCCCGCGCACCCGATGACGGCAGCCGGGTCGTCCACAGGTTTGGCACCACGTTGGCCAAGTGCCGACGCGATCTGGTTCGCTTGAGACATGGAGATTCTCTTGGTCCTGCTCGCAGTGGTCATGATCGGCTTCGTGGTGCTGCCGTTCCTGAGGCGCGTGCGCGGCGGGATCACGCAGGTGCCGGCCGGCCACCCCGACGCGGCGGACCCGGCCGGGTACGGCTTCGCCCTCGAGGAGGAGCTGGACGTCCGGATGCCCGGCCCCGACCAGGACCTGCTGGACGTGCTGGACCTGGTGCAGCGCACCCAGGACTACCGCGGGGCCCGGCAGCTGCTGGCCGGCACCGACGCGACGAGCGAGCTGCGCTGGCAGCGCGTGCAGGCCTTCGCGGGCGCCGCCTCGCTGGAGCTCGCCGCGCGGCCCGGCGGGGCCGGCGAGTCGCCGGGCGGGCAGTGGCTGCGGGTGTGGCGTGCGGAGGTGCCCAAGGACGCGGGGGGCGCGGCGGTGCACGCCGAGTTCCTGGTGCAGCAGGCATGGCGTACGGCGACGCGCGGGACGGACGAGTTCCGGATCATCATGGAGGAGGCGAAGGCGGCGTGCGGCGAGGCGGCACTGCTGGCCCCCGGTGACCCGGTCCCGTACATCGTGGAGCTCTCGGTGGCCCGTGGACTGGCCTACGAGCGGAAGGACTTCGAGCAGGTCTGGCTGAAGGTCCTGGACCGTGCGCCGGCCCACATGGGTGCGCATCTGGCCGCTCTGCACTACTGGTGCGAGAAGTGGCACGGCTCGCGGGAGCTGGCGTACTCGTTCGCGGAGGCCGCGGCCGTGCGGGCACCGCAGGGTTCGCTGCTGGCCGCGCTGCCGCTGTTCGCGGTGTTCGAGCACCTGCCGGAGGTGAACCTGGTCAGCGGTTTCTACCAGAGCCAGGTGGTGACGAAGGCGGTCCACGGCGCGCTGCACGCGGTGCACGCGGCCCGCCCCGACGACCCGATGGCCGCGCACGTGAGGCATCTGCTGGTCTTCTTCCTGGTCCGCGGTGAGCGCTGGGCGGAGGCCATGACCCAGCTGCCGCACATCGACGGCCATGTCGGCGCGCTCCCCTGGACCCTGTCCCCCGACCCCGCCGCGGAGTTCGCGGTCTACCGGGCCCTGGCGGTCGCGGGCTACGAGGCCAACGGCGGCAGCCCGGCGACGCTGCCGCACTGAGGGGCGATACAGGCGGGGCCCGCCGGAAGCATGGCTTCCGGCGGGCCCCCGTACGTGCTCAGCAGTGGGCCGGTGGCCGGCTCACTTGCCGTAGTAGGCGTTGTGGATCGAGATCGTCGACGTGTTGCCCTTCTTGTCGGTGATCTTGGCGCGGAAGGAGATCGACTTCTTCTTCGCGGGGTTCTTGACGGTGATCTTGCTCTTCGTGACGGTGGTCTTCTTCCAGGTCTTCCCGGAGTCGTAGGAGACCCACACCGTGAGCGACTTGAGGTTCTTGCCCTTGGCCGCGCCCTCGACGGTGACCGGGAAGGTGACCTTCTTGCCCGCCGTGACCTTGCTGTCCAGTCCGGTGACCGCCTGGAAGCGGGCCGTGGAGGCGGGCAGCTGCTTCATGTCGGAGGTCTTCTTGGAGCGGAAGGTCCAGCTCGCGTCGATGCGGGTGGACGCGGCGGCGACCTTGGCACTGCGCTTGACTGAGGTCGTCAGCCGGTAGGAGGCGTCGGCGGAGGGCACCTTGAACGCTTCCTCACCGAACAGCGGGTCGCCGTGGGAGCCGACCTTGGTGCCGTTGCGGTACAGGCTGGTGGTGGCCGAGGTGACCTTCGGGAAGCCGAGGTTGCCCTTGCCGTCGGCGAACAGCGGGAGGACCCCGTAGATGTGGTTGCCCTCGCGGAAGAGGCCGTAGTCCGAGGTGACACGCGGCCCGAAGACCGCCGTGTTCACGGTCTTGGAGTACTTCTTGCCGGCCTTGAAGGTGAAGGCGTCACCGAGGGTGTAGTTGGCCTCGACGATCGGCCAGCCCTCGGCGTCGACGCCGTTCTGCTGCTCGAAGTCGAGGCCCCACTTCACCCCGTTCTTGGTGGACAGGTACAGGGTGCGGGTGCCGGGCAGGGTCTGCGGGATGCCGACCGAGGAGCCGGAGTAGCTGTCCGGCAGGAAGCCCATGGCGCTGATCGCGCCCTTCTTACCGCTCGCCGCGGCGCCCATGGCGACCTTCACCGTGGCCAGTTCGGACGCCTTGTAGGCGCGGGTGTAGCCCGTGGCGAGCTGCTTGACCTTGCCGCCGGCGACGGTGCCGTACTGCGCCTTGCTTCCCTTGCTCCAGTGGGCGTCCCACTGCTGGATCAGCGAGCCGTCGGTGATCTGCGGGCCGAGGTGGGCGGTGCGGAAGTTCTTGAACGACTCCAGCCACCAGCCGAAGCCGTAGGAACTGTTCTTCGTCTCCACGGTGTAGTCGGCCGAGGCGAGCTGCGACTTGGCCGCCGCGTCCGGCACGGTGACCTTCACCGGCTTGGCCTTGCGGGCGTCCAGCGTGACCGTCGTCTTCTTGGTGACGCTCAGCTTCGGCTGGGAGAGCCAGTCGGCGCCGTTGAACTTCTCCGGGTCGGTGCCGGCGTACACCGAGCTGTCCAGGACGTAGTTGCCCTTGGGCACCCGGATGGTGACGGTGCCGTCGGCGTCGTAGGGCTGGTACCACTCGTCGGCGGCCGCGCCGGAGGTGCCTATCAGGTCCGCGTAATAGGCGGCCGTGGCCTTGCCGTCGCGGCCGAGGACCTTCAGCGTCACGTCGTAGGACTCGGCCTCCCGCTCCACGCCCGCGGCCGTGCGGACGCTCTGGCCGCCACCGGTCGCGACGACGTAGGCCGAGTACGCGCCGTCGGTGGTGCCGCCGAGCTTGGTGTTGACCGTGAGGTCGACGGAGGCCGTGCCGCCCGCGGGGACCGTCACCGTGGTGGCGCCCAGGGTGAAGAAGCCGGCCGGGGCCGCCTTGCCCTTGGGGCCGGTGGCGGTGGACGTCAGCTTCAGGGTGACGTCCGTGGTGCCGAGGTTGCGGTAGGTCAGCGGCTCGGTGACCGGCTTGTCGTCGGTGTGCGGCCACTGCTGGACGCCGAAGCTCACCGAGGCCGGCTCGGCGATCACCGTCTGCTTGACGGCCTTGTCGATCTGGATCCGCCCGGTGCCCTGCTCGAACGGCGTGTACGCGCCGCCCTTGGTGGAGCTGGTGAGCGCGCCCTTCAGCTCCGCGAAGGTCCAGTCGGGGTGCTGCTGCTTCAGGAGCGCGGCCGCTCCCGCGACGTGCGGGGTCGCCATCGACGTGCCCGAGATGGACATGTAGCCGGCCGGCTTCTCGCCGACCTCCTTGGCGATCGCGTTCCCCTTCGCCGAGGCGGCCGTGATGTCGACGCCGGGCGCGGTGACGTCCGGCTTGACGGCGCCGTCGCCGAGGCGGGGGCCGGTGGAGGAGAAGTCGGCGAGCTTGTCCTTGTCGTCGACGGCGCCCACGGTGAGGGCGGCGTCGGCGCTGCCGGGCGAACCGATCGACCGGGGGCCCTCGTTTCCGGCCGCGATGGCGAACAGGACGCCCTTCTCGGCGGAGAGCTTGTTGACCGCCGCCTCCAGCGGGTCGATCTCGGCCGTGTCCCGGCCGCCCAGGCTCATGTTGATGACGTCGGCGCCCTGCGCGACGGCCCACTCCATGCCGGCCAGGATGCCGGAGTCGTCACCGAAGCCGGAGTCGTCGAGGACCTTGCCGTTGAGGATCTTGGCACCGGGGGCGACACCCTTGTACTTGCTGCCGCCCTTGGCGCCGGTACCGGCCGCGATCGAGGCGACGTGGGTGCCGTGGCCGACCTTGTCGCCGGTGTTCGACGAGCTGGTGAAGTTCTTGGACGCGGTCACCTGGCCCTTCAGGTCCGCGTGGGCCGTGTCGACACCGGTGTCCAGGACGGCGATCTTCACGCCCTTGCCGTCGTAGCCGGCGGCCCATGCCTTGGGGGTGCCGATCTGCGGGACGGACTTGTCGAGGGACGCCTCGCGGACGCCGTCGAGCCAGACGTGGGCGATGCCGGACGCGGTCCGGTCGCCGTCGGTGACCGCCTTCCACAGGTCGGGCGCGTCCTCGTGCGGGGTCTGCACGGCGTCGGCGTTCAGGGCGCCGAGGCTCCGGCGGAGCGTGGCCGCCTCGCGGACGTCGGACTTCGCGGCGGCGGCCGCGCGGCCCTGGTACCCGACGATGACCTTCGGACCGCGCTGCTGGGAGCGCCGGGTGGAGTCCTTGCCGAGTTCGGTGATGTCGAAGAGCCGCCGGTCGAGCCGGCCTCCGGTGATCAGCCGGGCGGCGTCCGCCGGCAGGACGTAGGTGTGGCCGCCGGACCTGCGGATCTGGACGGGTATGTGTTCCCGGCCCTTGGCCCGCTCCAGGCCGACGACGCGGCCCTTGGCGTCCACGGCGACCCGGTCGCCGGTGATGAGAGTGATGCGGTGCTTGGCCTTCAGCGAGGACGACGTCCGTGCCCCGGTACCGGCAGCGGTGTCCGCGGCCGTCCCCCCGTTCGCCGACGCCGGGCCGGTCATGCCCGCCACGAGCGCCACGGCTGCTGCCATGGCGACCGTTGCCGCGCCCGTCGTGCGCGCTCTCTTGACTTGTTTGCGCAAGGTTCCCCCTAGCGGATGTGCCGGGTTGATTCCCCATCACCCGGCCGGGGGTGGTCTCGTACGCATGTGCGTAGCCCCCTGGTTGCGCAGTATGCCCAAGGGTGAACAAGCGCCTCAAGGGGTTACGGGGGAGATCGCGGAGTCGACGCGTAGTCGCCGGGTGTCTGTGACATCACCGCCGCAACTCCGTTACCGGATCGACGGACAGGCGGTGCGCCGGCGGGCGCACGGGTGAGTGCGCGAGGCTCGCGTCCGGGCGGTCGCGGCCCGGGTTCCACCCAGCGCAACCTCGTTGTCAGTGGTCGGGGATAGCTTCGATCGTGTTGCGCCACAGTGGCGTTGACGTCCCCTTTCGCATGCATGGGAGATGGTGCGTTGTCCGTCTGGGAGAAGTCGAGCACGGCACGGGTGGTGCCGCCCGCACGGCCGCGGAAGCTGTCCAAGGTGCCGTTCGTGGAGCTGGCGGACGGCCGACTGCAGGGGGTGGTCTCCAGCGGGTCGGACATCGGGCGCGTATACGTGTCGTCCGTCGCCGCCGGGACCTACGCGTTCGCGTGCAGCACCAACAACAACCGCCCCTGCGGCGGCGCGCGCGGCATGTTCTGCAACCACATCCGGGCACTGGTCGACGAGGCCGTGCTGCAGTACGGCGCCGAGCGCGTGGCCCGGTACCTGAAGGTCGAGGTGGCGGACGGCGAGCTCGACGCGGACTCCGTCACCACCGCCATGACGCACACGCGGCCCGCGCAGGGCGACACCTCGGCCGCGGCGCCCGTGTTCAGCCGGTTCCTGCGGCACCTGGCGTACCTGGAGCTCGCTGCGAGCACCGCGCCGCTGCCCGAGATGCAGTGGTTCCCGACCACGGGGGCGGTGGCCTGATGCGTGCCGATCTGCTGTTCGATCCCGCCGACGGTCTCGACGAGGCCCTCGCGGCCGTGGACGCCTTCGACGCGGCGCTCGTCGGCGGCCTGCTCCGCCCGCAGCCCGGCCGGGCCGCCGGTGTGGTGGAGCTGGCCGACGCCGTCGCCGGCACCCCGCTCGCCGCGCGCGTCGCCGAGGCCGCCGACAAGACGGTCGCCGGGGCCGCGGGCGAGGACCACTTCGTCGCGCTCGCCGCCGCCCGGGCCGCCCTGCTCGGCTCGGTGCACGACGCGCTGACCGCCCGTGTGACGGAGGTCGTCGGCCGGCCCGTCGCCGAGGAGGCCGCCCCGGGCGGGGCCGGCGGCGCGGACCACGCGGCGAACCTCCTCGCCGCCGCCCGCAGTTGGCTGAGCGACCTCGCGCGCGCCGGCTGGCAGGGCATCGACCACGAGCTGGTCGGCGGCGCCGCGCCCGTCGTCTCCGCGATGCTGCCCGACCCCGCGCTGCGCCGGCAGGCCACGCTGCTGGACGGATTCGCCGCCGAACTCGCCGCGTCCTGCCCGGGGGCCACCCTGGAGCGGATTCCGGTACGCCGGTGGGCGGACCTCTGGTCCCGGGCCCTGCTCCTGACGCTGCCGGGCGCGACCGGCACCCCCGCGGCGGAGACGGCCACCGGCCGCCTGCTGCCGCTCGGGATCGACGTGCAGGAACACGCGACCGCCGTACAGGCCCAGGTCCACGCGGTGTTCGAGCCCGCCGACGGCGGCGCGCCCCGGCTGGTGCGGGCCGCCGCGTCCGCCCCGAAGCCCGACACCGTCGTCGGGGCGGGCCTGTGGCAGCTGCTGCGCCCGCACCTGTCCCTGCTGACCGCGGTGGGCGAGGGCCGCGCGATGGACCTCGACGCGATGCCCGTCACCGCCGAGGGCGACCTGATCTGGGACGACGCGCACGCCCGCATGGGCGAGCCGGCCGACTCCCTCGCCACCGCGCGCGTGGCCCTGCCCACCGCCGTCGCGGCGGCGACCGCGCCGTTGGACCGGCACCCGGCCCGGATCGCCGTCCCCGTCCTGCTGGAGGGGTACGAGGCGGAACAGGACGACGACGGGGTCGCGTTCCGGATCGCCGGACACCGCCTGCCCGTCGACACCGACCGGATACCGGCCGCCGGACCGCTCACCGCCGAGGCCGTCGCCACGTCCGGCACGTGCATCGCGCTGCTCCGGTGGGACGCCGGGGAGTTCCACGCCCAGCCGCTGGCCGTGGAGCGGACCGTACGGAAGAAGGCCGTCGCCGTGCACGCCGGGGCGTGGGCCGGGGGCACCACCGACAAGGCCGGCGTCCGCGCGGAGAAGGCCGCCACCGGTGCCGTCGACGCGCTCCGCGAACGAGCCGGAAGGCTGCTGCGGAAATGACCGACCCCACCACCACACCGACCGCTGTGCCCGGCCCGGACCGGACCTCCGCACCTGCGGATTCCGCCGCGCCCGACCCGAACGACAACCGGCGCCAGGTGCTCTACTGGCGGCTGCTGGCCCGGCTGTTCGACCCCGAGGAGCAGGCCTCGCTGGAGTCGGCGAGCCTGGCCGTGGTCGAGGACATCGGGCTGCCGTCCGCGCTGCTCGACCCGGGCGCCTCCGTCGACTCCGTGGTGCAGCGGCACCCGGAACTGGCCGCCGAGTTCGACGGGCTGATGGCCCCCGAGCCGGAGGAGGGCGACGCCCGTGACCGGGCCGCCGAGGTACGGCGCGCGGCCCTCGTCTCCAAGGTCCTGCTGAACGTCTTCTCCACCGGCTCCGGCGCCGTCACCGCCGAACAGCTGTCCCGCTGGCAGTCCGACGCGGGCTGGCTGGAGCGGGCGCTCGGCTGCCGGCCCGGCGACCTGCGGGGCGGACGCGCCGGCACGGGCGGCCGGGGTGTCAGCCCCACCGGCACCGGCGGTGGCGGGCGCACACCCGACCTCAGTCGGCTGATCCCCGCCATCGGGCCGGAACTCGGCTCCCTCGAGGCCGGTCTGGTCAAGCGGATGCGGCTGCGCGAGGTGCTGGCCGACCCGCAACTGGCCGCGCGGCTGACCCCGAGCATGTCCCTGATCGAGCAGCTGCTGCGGGACAAGAACAACCTCTCCGGTGTGGCCCTGGCGAACGCCAAGTCGCTGATCCGCCGCTATGTGGACGAGGTCTCCGCGGTCCTGCGCACCCAGGTGGAGAAGGCCACGGTCGGCGACATCGACCGGTCCGTCCCGCCGAAGCGGGTCTTCCGCAACCTCGACATCGACCGGACCATCTGGAAGAACCTCACCAACTGGAGTCCGGAGGAGGAGCGGCTCTACGTCGACCGCCTCTACTACCGGCACACCAGCCGCAAGACGACACCGCAGCGGCTGATCGTCGTCGTGGACCAGTCGGGCTCCATGGTCGACTCGATGGTCAACTGCACCATCCTGGCCTCCATTTTCGCCGGTCTGCCGAAGGTGGACGTCCACCTGATCGCCTACGACACCCAGGCGCTGGACCTCACGCCCTGGGCGCACGACCCGTTCGAGACCCTGCTGCGCACCAAGCTCGGCGGCGGCACGGACGGCACCGTGGCCATGGCGCTCGCCCAGCCGAAGATCGCCGAACCGCGCAACACCGTCGTGGTGTGGATCTCCGACTTCTACGAATGGCGCACCGACGAGCTGTTCGAGAGCATGTCCGCCATCCATCGCTCGGGCGCGAAGTTCATCCCGGTCGGCTCGGTGACCAGCGCCGGGCGCGGCAGCGTCAACCCGTGGTTCCGGGAGCGCTTCAAGGACCTCGGCACGCCGGTGATCTCCGGTCACATCAAGAAGCTCGTGCACGAGCTCAAGACGTTTCTCACCTGATCCGTCCGCTCCCTCCCGCCCGGACTTCTCTCCACTTCTCCCAGCTTTTTCCCAGCTTCTCCCGACTTCTCTTTTTCGAGCCCTGAACGGAAAGGCCCTCCCCTGATGTCCGACCTGCTGCGCGCACCCGCCGAGATCAAGTACGCCGAGGAGCTGGACTGGCTGGAGTCGGTCGACGACGGCCCCAAGCCTTTCTCCTGGCGGCTGTCGCCCAAGATGGTCCGGCTGTTCGTTCTCGGCTCCGAGCGCTCCGACGGCCTGGACCGGGAGATCTCCCAGAAGTGGTTCGGCGACCGGAGCTTCGTCGAGCGTTCCATCGTCACCCTCGCCTCCGACCGCGGCCTGCTCCTGATCGGCGACCCCGGCACCGGCAAGAGCTGGCTGGCCGAGCTGCTGTCCGCCGCGATCAGCCGCAACTCCACCCTCGTGGTGCAGGGCACGGCCGGCACCACCGAGGACCACATCAAGTACTCCTGGAACGTGTCCATGGTCATCGCCAAGGGCCAGTCCAGGGAGTCGATGATCCCCTCGCCGATCATGACCGCGATGGAGACCGGGTCGATCGGCCGTTTCGAGGAGTTGACGCGTTCCACCAGCGACGTCCAGGACGCGCTGATCTCCATCCTCTCCGAGAAGTACATCTCGGTGCCGGAGCTGGAGAGCGGCGGCAGCGACAACATCGTCTTCGCCAGGCCCGGCTTCTCGGTCATCGCCACCGCCAACAGCCGCGACCGCGGGGTCAACGACCTCTCGTCCGCGCTGAAGCGCCGCTTCAACTTCGTCCGCATCCCGGTCATGACGGACAAGAAGAGCGAGGCCGAGATCGTCCGCTTCCGCACCGAGGAACTGCTGCGCCGTCACTCGATAGAGCTGGAGGTGCCGCCGACCCTGCTCGACGTGCTGCTCCAGAGCTTCGCCGACCTGCGCGCCTCCGCCGCCGCGGCCGGCAGCGACGACGAGAAGCTGGAGTCCGCGCTGTCGACGGCCGAGCAGATCGGTGTGCTGGAGGACGCGGTCCTGCACAGCAACTTCTTCGGTGAGCGCACCCTGACCGCCCGTTCCCTCGCCTCCTCGCTCGTCGGCTCCCTCGCCCGCCGTGAGCCGGAGGACCTGGCCATCCTCAACAAGTACCTGCACGGTGTCGTCGAGCCGCGCAGCAAGGAGCAGGGCGGCTCGTGGCCCGAGTTCCTGGAGGGCGGCCGGGACGCGATCGCGACGCTGTCATGAGCGCCGCACCCGAGAGCGCACTCAAGAGCGCGCCCGTCGTGCGGGAGAGTACGCGCGCGGCGCGGGAGAGCACGTTCGCGGGGCTGCGCGGACAGCTCCACGAGGCCGCGGCCACGTTCGCCGGCGGGCCGGACGCCCTGGAGGGCATCCTCCTCGGCATGGTCGACGACGTGGACCGCGCGGTGCGCGAGCCGCTGGAGATCTTCCCCGTCTGCCACCACTCGCCCGCCTCCGCCCTCGCGATGGCCCGCCGGCTGCGCGAGAAGCAGCCCAAGGTGGTGTACCTGGAGCTGTGCGAGGACATGGCGCCGCTCCTCACCGAGCTGCGCAACTGCCGTCTCCCGGTGGCCGTCCAGGCGTTCGCGAGCGAGGTGGACGGCTTCCCGCCCGAGTGGGCGCCGCTGTCGGTGGTCGCACCGATCACCGAGGCGTCCGCCGAGTACCAGGCGATCGCGTACGCGCTGGACACGCCGGACGTCGAGCTGGTCCTCGTCGACCGATCCTCCGACCACGTCTTCCAGTGGGACAGCCGGGGCCGCAACACCCCGGAGACGGCCGGGGACGGGCCGGACGAGGACAGGACCGCCGCGGACGCGACCGCCGCGGGCGAGGACGCGACGGAGGCCGCGCTGCACGGCGAGGCCGTCGGTGTGGAGATCGGCGACCTGCGGCCGCGTTTCGCCGAACTGGAGGAGCACCTGCTGCGGCACGGCAAGGTGCGGCACTGGTCGGAGTGGTGGCACCAGTACGTCGAGCTGCCGCTCGGCGACGGCGACCACGACACCTACCGCCAGGTCATGTTCCTCATCGGCAGCCTGTTCCGGCGGCTCGCTCCCGGCGACCCGTCACGGGTGCGGATCGACGAGGACCGCGAGCGGTACATGTGGACCCGGATGCGGGAGCACCTGGCCGCGACCGGCACCGCCCCCGAGGACTGCCTGTACGTCTGCGGCGCGTTCCACGCGGCCAGCAGGGTGGAGGAGTTCGGCGTGGCCGGCTCCGCCACGTACGAGATCTCGCCGCGCTCCGCCACCACCTGGCAGCACGGGCTCATCCCGTCCGGTCACGCGGCGATCGAGGCGCAGTTCGGTCTCGCCGCCGGCTCGGTGTCCATCGCGGCGACCGAGTGGGCGAAGAGCCTCAAGCGCACCCGGGTCCGGCCGTACCGGCTGGCGGGTCAGGCCGGTACGAAGAAGTCCCGGGCCCAGCAGACCGCCGTACCGGCGGCGGGGACGGGGCAGCCCGCGGCGACGGACAGGCTGTCCGGCTTCCTGGGCCGCCCGCCGGTCCTGGACGCGCTGGACGAGGCCGAACTCGTCGGCTGGTCCGTGGACATCGTGAGCTCGGCCCGGCGAAGCGGCTATCTCGCCTCCACCGCCGACGCGATCGCCGTCTTCGAGACGTCGATCCTGCTCGCCGGGATGCGGGACCGGGCCAAGCCCACGCCGTACGACTTCCAGGACGCGGCGGTCACCTGCATCGAGAAGGACGCGGTGCCGGGCCGGCGGGACGTCCGGCGGCTCGTCGAGATCATGATGGGCGGCGACCGGGTCGGCCAGGTCGGCTACGACTCGCTGCCGCCCCTGGCCCGCGACGTGCACGACCGGCTGGAGCCGCTGGGGCTGAAACTCCAGCAGCGGGGCGTGCGGCGGGCCCTGCTGGACATGGCGTCCCGGCCGGAGCTGCGGGACTGCTCCGACGTGCTGTGGATGCTGCGCCGGCTGCTGCCGCAGGGCGCGGCCCGGACCGTCATGGGTGAGCGCGCGCTGGGCGAGCGGTCGATCCAGGAGTCGTGGGACCTGGCGCTCGGCACCCACCAGCGGGCCCTCATCGAGCTCGGCTACGAGGGCGTCAGCATCGAGCAGGTCCTGGAGCAGCGCCTGCGCCGTGCCGCCTACGCTCCGCAGGCAACGGCGGCGGCGGTCCTGGAAGCCGTCGAGGACGCGGCGTTGTACCTGGGCGGCGGCCGGCGTCTCGCCGACGAGCTGGGCACGCGCGCGCTGGCGGTCCTGACGTCCGAGCGCAGTGTCGACGGGGCGCCGGAGGTGCTGCGCCGGGTGCGCCGGCTGCTCGCGTACTACCGGACGAGCGAGCCGGTGCTGCCGCCGTGGATCGAGTCCTTCGTCAAGGCCGGTTACGCGCACTACTGCACCCTGCTGCCGACCGCGTTCACGGACGAGGACGCGACGACGGGTCAGGTCGCGGCGATGCTGGGTTTCCTGTTCGGCATGGAGAGCCTGGCGCTTTCGCTGGGCTGCGACAGGGCGCAGTTGGAGCTGTCGGTCGCGCAGTCCCACCCCGAGGACCCGTCGAAGACGGCACTGCTGTGGGCGGCGCAGGTGCAGCTCGGCACGCTCTCCCGCCAGCGGTTGCGGGCGCGGTGCGACGAACTGCTGGCCAACCCGCTGGTGGTGCCCGCGTATCCGCGCTACCTGAGCGGCTTCGTGCACGCGCTGGAGCCGGTGCCGGGTCTGGCGGACGTGGTCGTGGAGGCGGTGTCGAACGCGTTCGGCCGGCTGCCCGACGCGGTGCTGCTGCCGTGGCTCCCGACGCTGATCGGCACGCTGCGGGCGGGCGCTGCGGACCTCGCCCCGCTGCTGATCCGCGAGGCCGGACGGATCTTCCCGGCCCGGCTCGCGGCGCTGGACGCGTGGGTGCCGCCCTGGCGCGCACCGGCTCCGGTCCCTGTACGCCGCGCGGCACAGGCGACAGGGCAGGCGGCCGACGTCCGCCGGGGTGTCGCGCTGGCACCGGCTCATCCCGCCGCGTTCGACGCGCTGGCGGAGCTGCTGGGCTGCGCGGAAGGGTGGGCACCGGCCACCGCCCCGGCGGACACGACGGGCACGGCGCTGCTGACCGCGCATCCGGCGACCTGCGACGCGGTGGCGGACCTGCTCGGCTGCACGGAGGGCTGGGCCCCGGCCGGCCCGCCGACGGTTTTGGCGGGCGCGGCCCTGACCGCCCGTCATCCGGACTCGGCGACGGCGCTGGAGTCCCTCCTCGCCGGCGGCTGACCGACACCGGCGACGACGCGCCCCCGGCCACCGGGTTCCACCCCGGCCGGGGGCGCACTGTCGGCGCCCCGCGTGCCGACCCACCCGCTCGGGCCTCCCGCGCACGCGGCCCCCGTGTCCGACACGGCCGACGACCGCACGCAGGCACGGCCGCCGGCCGTCGCGCCGGAACGCGCGAACCCTGCGCCCCATGCCCGGACCCCGCGACGGCGAACGAACAGCTCCCCGCAGGACGGTGACGGGCGGCCACACGCTCCCGGCCGCGGGGCTCATACCCCGGACCGGGAGCGGGCGTCGTTCCCCGTGCATTCCGCGTACGTCCACGCTGCTGCGCGGCGGTGGCGGTCAGGCGCCCGGGTTCTCCTTGACCGTGATGCGGCCCTTGCGGATGGTCGCCACGCGCGGGGCCTGCTTCGCCAGGGTCGAGTCGTGGGTGACCATGACGAAGGTGAGCCCGAGTTCCTTCCACATCCGGATCAGGACCTCCATGACCTCGTCGCGCATCGACTCGTCGAGGTTTCCGGTGGGTTCGTCGGCGAGCAGCACCTTCGGCTCCTTCACCAGCGCCCGCGCGATGGCCACCCGCTGCTGCTGGCCGCCGGACATCTCGGCGGGCAGGTGCCCGAGCCGCTCGCCGAGTCCGACCGCGGCCAGCGCCTCGGCCGCCTTCTCACGCCGCTCCTTCGTCCTCACCCCGAGCGGGACCAGCGCGGTCTCGACGTTCTCCTGTGCGGTGAGGGTCGGGATCAGGTTGAAGGACTGGAAGACGAAGCCGATGCTCTCGCTGCGCACCCGGGTGAGCCGGGCCTCGGGCAGCCTGGCCAGGTCGGTGCCGTCGAGAAGGATCTCGCCGGAGCTGGGACGGTCAAGTCCGCCGAGCATCTGCAGCAGGGTGGACTTGCCGCCGCCGGTGGGGCCCTGGATGACGAGCCGGTCGCCGTCGGGGATCGTCAGGTCGACGCCGTCGAGGGCGTGAACGGTTTCCTTGCCCCGGGGGTAGCGCCGGGTGACGCCTTTGAGTTCGTACATGGCTCAACTCCTGGATTGCGTACGAGGATGGGGGCGGCGCTACGCGACGCGGCGCAGCGCGTCCGCCGGGCGGAGGCGGGAGGCACGCCAGCCGCCGAAGGCGCCGGCGACGAGACCGCCGGCCACCGCGAGGCCGACCGCGAGGGCGACGGTGGTGAGGCCGACCGGTGCGGTGAGAGCGACCTCGAGGGTCTTGGCGGCCGTTTCCTGTCCGGGGCCACCGCCGCCGGGGCCGCCGATACCACCGGGACCGCCCGTGCCGCCGCTGCCGAGTTCGGCCTGCAGGGTGGGGCTGATCGCGGTGACGGCGTACGCGCCCGCCAGGCCGAGCGCGATGCCGAGGACGCCGCCGATCAGGCCGTGCACGACCGCCTCGCCGACGACCTGTCCGGTCACCCGGCCCGACGTCCAGCCCAGCGCCTTCAGGGTGCCGAACTCGCGCACCCGGCGGGACACCGCCGAGGAGGTGAGGAGCCCGGCGACGAGGAACGCGGCCACGAGCACCGTGACGGACAGCCACTTGCCCACACCGGTGGCGAGGGAGGAGGCGGTGGACAGCGAGCCGGAGACGGTGTCCGCGAGGTCGGCGGAGGTGGTGACGGTCGTCCCCGAAACGTTCTTCCGGATCGCGGACTTGACGCTGTCGATCTGTTGTGAGTCCGTCGCGCGAACGTAGATCGTGGTGACCTTGTCCTTGGCGTCGGCGAGGGTCTGGGCCTGCTTCAGCGGGAGGTAGAGGTCGGCGGCGGCGTCTCCGCTCTCGGCGGTGGCAATGCCGATGATCTTGAATTCGGTGCCCTTGACCGTGACGGTGTCACCGGTCTCGAGTTCCTTCTCCTTGGCGTGGGCGGAGTCGACGACGGCCACCTTCGCGCCGGTCTCGCTCGCCTTGAAGGTACGGCCGTCGGTGATCCTGGAGGAGGTCAGCGGGCCGAGCTCCGGCTCGGTGACGTCGGTGCCGTAGACGGAGTAGCTGTTGACGTCGAAGTCGGCGCCGCCGCCCTGGACCCGGCCGCCCTCCGGCGGCTCGGCCCCGCCGGGCCCGCCCTGCCCGCCGCCCTGTCCGTCCTGCTGGAATTGGCCGCGGGTGAACTCGCCGCTGACCTTGACGACCTGGAGGCTCAGCCCGCCCACGGCGTCGGCGACACCGCTCTGCTCGCCGACCTTGTCCACGGTCGAGCCGGCGAGGCTCTGGAAGCCCTGCACCATGACGCGGTCGGTGCTCTGCTCCTCGCCGGAGTCCTCGTCCCGGGCGTCGAAGCTGAAGCGTGGCCGCTCCGGGCGTTCTCCGCCCTCTTCGGACGACTCCATGGCCTTGGTGACCGTCATGTCGGTGCCCAGTCCGTACAACGACTGCAGGACCTTCTCCTGCGCCTTGCCCATCCCGGAGGACACGGAGCTGACGACGATGACCAGCGCGATGCCGAGTGCGAGACCGGAGGCGACGACGAGGGCCACTTTTCTGCGGCGGCGCAGTTCGCGCCTCAGGTAGGTGAAGTACATGAGGGCAAGCTAGGGACGCCTCGTGATGAAGTGTTGAGCCCGGGATAAGAGACGCATGAGAAGAGGACCGGGCCGTCGGAACGGACCGATGCCGCCGCCCGCCCGGGAAGGGCGGACGGCGGCATCGGTCGGATGGGGCGAGCAGTGGTACCGGGTCGTGCCGGGCGGCCGGTGTCAGACCGCCGAGCCCGCCTTCCACTGGGCCCAGTCCATGTTCCAGCCGTTGAGGCCGTTGTCCGGGGCGATGGTCTTGTCGCCGGTGTTCTTCACGACGACGACGTCACCCACGATCGAGTTGTCGTAGAACCAGGCGCCCGGCGTGTTCGGGTCGTTGGCGCCCTGGGTGTCGGCCAGACCCACGCAGCCGTGGCTGGTGTTGGCGCTGCCGAAGATGGACTTGGCGCCCCAGTAGTTGCCGTGGAGGAAGGTGCCGGAGGTGCTCAGGCGCATGGCGTGGGGCACGTCCTTGATGTCGTACTCGCCCTTGCCGTCGTCATCGGTGAAGCCGACCGTCGCACCGTCCATCCGGGTCTCCTTGAACTTCTCGGAGATCACCATCTGACCCTCGTACGTCTTGTACTCGGGCGACCCGGCGGAGATCGGGATCGTCCGGACGGTCTTGCCGTCCTGAGTGACCTTCATCTGCTTGGTCTCGGCGTCGACGGTCGAGACCTGGTTGCGGCCGATCTTGAAGGTGACCGTCTTCTGCTGGACGCCGAAGACGCCCTCGGCACCCTCGACCCCGTCGAGCGCCAGCTTCAGGGTGACGGTGGAGTTCTCCTGCCAGTAGTCCTCGGGACGGCAGTCCATGCGGTTGGCGTTGAACCAGTGGCAGGCGACCTCCTGGCCGCTGCTGCTGGAGACGGTGATGCCCTTCTGGACCTCGGCCTTGTTGGCGATCGCCTTGTCGAAGTTGATCGACACCGGCATGCCGACGCCCACGGTCGAGCCGTCGTCCGGGGTGAAGTTGCCTATGAAGCTGTTGTCCGGGGAGACCGTGGTGAACGAGGCGTTCTCGTGGGCGGCGCGTCCCTCGGAGTCCTCGGCGGTGGCCGTCAGCTTGTAGGCGGTGGCGCGCTCCAGCTGAACAGTGGGCTTCCAGCTCTTCTTGTCCGCGGCGATCTCACCCTCGACGGCGGTGCCGTCGGAGGTCGTCATCGTGACCTCGGTGAGCGTGCCCTTGGTCACGGCGACCGCGGCGGAGTTGTTGATGGAGGCGTTGGTCGAGCCGCCCTTCGGCGTGATCTTGATCTGGGCTTCGGAGGTCTTCTTGGCCGCCGCCTCGTCGACCTGGGCCTGCGATGTGCCCTTGCCGCCCCCACCGGAACCGGCGTCCTCACCGCCGCCGGAACACGCCGAGAGCACCATCACTCCACCGAGCAGAGCGGACGCAGCCATCAGACCCCTGCGCCGCTTACCGTCCGTCATCACACACTTCTCCATCGTCGCCGCTTCCCCGAACCCCGCGGGCCCCCGCACCCGAAGCTGAGAGTCCCCGTCAAACACTTCAACGCTACGACCGGTAGATCCCGTTCCATATGGGCCGCGAATGTGGGGCTCACCACGTCCGTCGCGGCCGGGCAAGGGGTTGTTCGGCCCGTGCGTCACCTGAGACGTCACAGCCCGGGCGACGGTTGCCGCCCGGGGTCACGATTTCCCCAAACCGTGCCGGTCAGTCACCTCCGCTCGACGCAACCCGCCCTCCATGCCACTGATTTGAGCGTATTGCACCATATTCAACACTTCATCACCATTGAGGGATTAATGTGCAATGCCGACTTTGACCCGTTTGTCGCTTTCGCTCGAAACATCACTCGTGTCATCATCTGATGCCTCATCGGGTCCGTTCCCGTAGAACTCGCCACCGTCCCCGTCGAGGCCCTCGTCGCCGTCCCCGTCGAGGTCCTCGCCGAGGTCCTCGTCGAGGTCCCACTCGGGCGAGTCCGGGTCATAGTCGATGCGCTCACTGCTCCACGATGCCTGCTGGAGTTCCACCCCCGGCACGTCGCCGACCAGACCGAACGGGTCGACGAGGTACGCGAGCGCCTCGGCCGTGTCAGCGGCCACCGCGTCCCGAGCAGGCACCCGCTCCTCCGCGGACAGGTCGTCGTCGTCCGCGACCCTGGCCAGCGCGGCGCCGATCACGGCGTCCACGTCATCGACCTCGAGAACGAGGTCCACCCGAAGCCGTACAAATCGCGATGTCTCTGGAGTACTCATGCCCGGAGCGTACGGCTCCCGCTCCCGTGACTTTCCCGTGACCCGCGATTTTCACTAACATCAGTCCACACGGCCAATTCGCCAGCGCCACAAGGGGATCGATATTCCGTGTCATCCGCTCTCCGCCCGTTGCTGACCGCCACCGCCGCAGGCACCCTCCTGTGCGCCCTGTGGTTCGTCCCGTCCGCCAACGCGACCTCGGACACCCCGGCTGAAGGGGGCACTCCGGCAAGCCCGTCTCCGCAGGTCACAGAGCAGGCGAGGGTCATCTCCAGTACCTCGACCAGCACTTCGACCGCGTCGTACGCCGGCACCGCCGGTGAGGTCCGGCTCGCCGACACCGGCAGCTTCAACAGCACGCCGTACGTCGCCGGCGGCACCGCCTGCCTCACCCTCGGCGCGGGCTTCGTCGTCTACTCGATACGCCGGGAGCGCCTCGACTTTTAACTCGCTTGACGTTGCCTTGAGATGACCTTGACCGTGATCCCCGGGCGGCCCCGGCACGTCACCGCAGCGGGCCTGTGATCTTTTCCACCGCCGTCAGCAACCGTCCGTCCCGTACGAACGCCTCCGCCGCGGCGAGGTCGGGCGCGAGATGACGGTCCGGGCCGGGCCCGCCCACACCGGCCTGTCGCGCGGCCTCGACGACGGCCCGGGTCGCGGGTGCCGGAGTGAGCCCCTCGCGCAGTTCCACCGCGCGCGCGGCGGTGTACAACTCGACGGCGAGGACCCTGGTGAGGCTGTCGACCGAGGTACGCAGCTTGCGCGCGGCCGACCAGCCCATCGAGACGTGGTCCTCCTGCATCGCGGAGGACGGGATCGAGTCCGCCGACGCCGGTACGGCCAGCCGCTTCAACTCGCTCACCAGCGCGGCCTGCGTGTACTGAGCGATCATCAGACCGGAGTCGACACCGGGATCGTCGGCGAGGAACGGCGGCAGCCCGTGGCTGCGATTCTTGTCCAGCAGCCGGTCGGTACGGCGCTCGGCGATGGAGCCGAGATCGGCGACGGCGATGGCGAGGAAGTCCAGCACATAGGCCACCGGGGCACCGTGGAAGTTGCCGTTGGACTCCACCCGCCCGCCCTCGGAGCCGAACGCCCCCGAACCCGTGTCGCCGGGCAGCACCACCGGATTGTCGATGGCAGCGGCGAGTTCGCGCTCGGCGACCAGCCGGGCGTGCGCGATCGTGTCCCGTCCGGCGCCCGCCACCTGCGGGGCGCAGCGCACCGAGTAGGCGTCCTGGACGCGGGGGGCGTCGTCCTGGTGATGCCCCGTCATCCCCGAACCGGTGAGCACGGCCAGCATGTTGGCGGCGCTGGCGGCCTGGCCCGGGTGGGGGCGGATGGCGTGGAGTTCGGGGGCGAGCACCTTGTCGGTGCCGAGCAGTGCCTCCAGGCTCATCGCGGCCGTGACGTCGGCGGACCGGTAGAGGGTGTCGAGGTCGGCGAGGGCCATGATCAGCATGCCGAGCATGCCGTCGGTGCCGTTGAGGAGGGCGAGTCCTTCCTTCTCGCGCAGTTCGACGGGCCGGATCCCGTGCTCGGCGAGCAGGTCGCCGGCGGGCCGCAGTGCCCCGTCGGGCCCCTCGGCCTCCCCCTCCCCCATCAGGGTGAGCGCGCAGTGGGACAGCGGAGCCAGATCGCCGGAACAGCCTAGGGAACCGTACTCGTGCACCACGGGGGTGATCCCGGCGTTCAGCACGTCGGCGATCGCCTGCGCGACCTCGGGACGTACGCCGGTGTGCCCGGAGCAGAGGGTCTTCAGCCGCAGGAACATCAGGGCGCGGACGACCTCGCGCTCGACGTGGGGCCCCATGCCCGCGGCGTGCGAGCGGACGATGTTGCGCTGCAACCGGGCACGCAGCTCGGGGCCGATGTGCCGGGTCGCCAGGGCGCCGAAGCCGGTGCTCACCCCGTACACGGGGTTCGGCTCGGCGGCCAGGGCGTCCACGATCCTGCGGGACGCGGCGAGGGCGGTCAGCGCCTCGCCGGAGAGCTCGATGCGGGCACCGCCGCGCGCCACGGCGAGCACGTCGGACACGGTCACTCCGGACGCCCGTCCGTCACCCACCACCACCCTTTCAAGGCCGCGCTTCACGTCTTCCCCGTTCACCACGGTGTGCATATCCATATTCAGGAGCGTACGCAGTGAATTCAATGATGTCATCACCGGGAACCGCGGTCACCCCTTACCGACACGCCCGCCCCCCTGTCACCGATACGCCCGCCCTCCAGGCGAACGACGGGCGCATATCGGACAGGCCCTACGGCGAGTGCCGCCCCCGGAACCGGCGCCGCTCCCCGTCCGGCCTCCCTACCGGCTCGTCCACCAGGCTCACGACCGGGTCACCCGGGCCCTCTCGCCCGGCGACGACGGGACGGGACGCCCGCTCGGCCTTCGCGCGGTACTGCGCCGCGTCGGCCAGCCGGAGGAGCCGCCGGGCGGAGCGCACCGGCCCGATGTCGTCCCCGGTGGAGGCCACACCGCAGGCCACACCGTCCCCGATCTCCAACTCCACGGCGCGACGGCAGACTTCGTCGGCCGCCTTGACGGCCTCGTCGGCGGACGGCCCCACCGCCAGCAGACAGAACTCGTCCCCGCCCAGCCGCGCCGCCAGGGCACCGGGCAGCCTGGCCCCGCACAGGGACAGCACGGTCCCGAACCGCTCGAGGAGCCGGTCGCCGACGGCATGCCCCAGCGTGTCGTTGACCCGCTTGAGCCCGTTCAGATCACACACGACGAGGCTGACGACGGCTCCGTCCCGGCGGTGCCGCTCGATCGCCTCGTCGAGCCGCACGTCCACGGCCCGGCGGTTGGCCAGCCCGGTGAGCGCGTCCGTGTACGCGAGCCGCCGCGCCTCCTCCAACCGCTCTGTCTGCGCGATCCCGGCGGCGACGACGGCGGCCAGCACCGTCGCGAAGTCGGCGTCACCCCGCGCGAAGACGGGGGCACCGACCGGCCGGGCCACATACAGCTCGCCCCACGCCCGCCCGTGCAGCACGATCGGGGCGACCACGCAGCAGCCGCGCCCCCTCCGGCGCAGGGCCGCCACCCTCTGGTGGGTGTAGCCGGGTTGCCCCTCCGTCGGCCCCCGGGCGGTCTCCACCCAGGCGTCCGGCTCGCCGCCACCGGCCGCCCACCGCTCATGCAGGAATTCGGCGATCTCGGCGAACTGGTGCACGGGGTAGGCCTCGTCGTCCGGGAACTCCTCCTCACCCTCGGCCAGCTCACCGACGTTGACCAGGACCCGCAGCCGCCCCAGCTCGCGCTCCCACACCGACAGTGCGGCAAAACCCCCACCGAGCGCCCGGCGGGCCCCGTGGGCCGCGGCCCGCCAGACCTCCCGCGAACTGTGCGCGGCGGCCATGCCCTGTGCCAGCGCCACCACCGCCGCCAGCCGGCTGTCCTCACCCATCCCTCCAGGCTAAGGACATTCAGCGTGAACAGGGGTATTTAATGAGCAAACGGGAAGCATCACCATGCCCCGGACCTCGCCGCCCCGCCCCTCCTGCCTCTCCTCCCGCTCCTGCCTCTCCTGCCGCTCCCTCCCGGACCGGCGACGCTCCACTCGGTGGCGGGTGCCCCGCTCTCGCGGCCCGGCGCCGCTTCTATTCTCCCGGCCAGTTCGGCCTGCGCTTCTCGTTGAAGGCGGCGACGCCCTCCGCACGGTCGCCCGAGAACGCCACCGACCGCCAGGCGGCGTCCTCCACCTCGAGGCCGGCGGGCAGGTCCAGCCCCTGCCCGAGCCTCAGCGCCCGCTTGGCCGCCCGCAGCCCCACCGGCGAGTTGGCGGCGATCCGGGCGGCCAGGGCCAGCGCCTCCTCCCGGTCCCGGCCCGTCTCCACCAGTTCGTCGACGAGTCCCAGCTCCCGGGCCTCGTCGGCCTCCACCCGGCGCGCCGTGAAGATCAGTTCGGCGGCCCGCGCCGCGCCCACCCGTCTGGGCAGCAGCTGGGTACCGCCGCCGCCCGGAATCACCCCGACGGAAACCTCGGGCAGCCCCACCACGGCCGTACGGTCGGCGACGATCACATCGCAGGACAGGGCCAGTTCGAATCCGCCGCCGAGCGCGAACCCGTGCACCGCCGCCACCGTCGGCACCGGCAACTCCAGCACGCCGGTGTAGGCCCCGCGCGCCACCGGCCGCTGGCGCACCAGATCGGCGTCGCTGAAGGAACTGCGCTCCTTCAGATCGGCCCCCACGCAGAAGGCCCTCTCGTGCGACGAGGTCAGCACCACCACCCGTACGGCCGGGTCCTTCCCCAGCGCCGCGCAGGCTCCGGCGAGGGACCGGGCCATCCCGGTCGAGACGGCGTTCATGGCCTTGGGCCGGTCGAGGACGAGCTCCGCGACATGCCCTTGCTCATGCCGCCGCACCAGCACGAACTCCCCGAACCGTTCCTCACTCACGACAGCCTCCGGTTAACGCTGGCTAACATCCGTCGTCCCGATCATCGCAGTCGAACACCCCCCGGCAAAAGGGCGCACGTCCAGTTCCCTCATCACCCCCCGTCCACCCGTTCGAGTGACATTCCGGCCACTCGGGTCCGGTCCCGTACGGGAAGGCCTAGCGTGCGATGCACCGCGGCGCGTGGGGGCGCGTACGCAGGGGGAGGAATCATCATGCCGACGAACACGCCGACCAGAACGACCGAAGCGGCCGAACCGCGGTCCACCGGGCCGGAGACGGCCGAGGGCGCGCCGGTACACACCGGATTCGGCCTCTTCAGCGCGCGCATCCGGGGCCGCCACCGCAAACCCCGCCCCCGGAAACTCCTGCTGGCCGGCGGCGGGCTGGCGCTGACCGCGGGCGCCCTGAGCCTCGTACGCCTGGCGTCCGGCCCGGGGCCCGCGGACATCGGCGCGGGGACCGGCCCCCACCCGGTCGTCCCGGACCCCTCGACCGCCACGAGCCCCGGCACGGGCGGCACGGGCGGCGCCACTGCTCCGGCCGTCCCGGCCCCGAGGGCCGGTCCCTCCTCGCCCACCGCCCTGGGCGGTCAGAGCGCGCCGCTGCTCACCCCGGCCACCCCGGGCAGCAACGCCGCCCCGACCGCCGTGACCTCGCCCCCCACCACTCCGGGCGTCCCGAGCACCCCGGACACGCCAGGGGCCCCGAAGCCGCCGGCCCCCACCGGCGCCCCGCCGGACGGCCCCACTCCCCCGCCGACGCCTCCGGACCGCACACCGCCGCGGCCTCGGCCCCCGGACCGGCAGACCCCGCCCCCACCGCCGGACCGGCCGGGCGAACCGGACGACGACCCCGTCCTCTGCGTACCGATCATCGGCCTGTGCGTGGGCGGCGGACCCCATCTCAAGGGCTGACCCCCCAAGGTCAGTCGGAGAACTCCCGGAACCTCTAGGGATTGTCCCGGCGCGTGAGCAGCCACGGCTCCACCACGCCCAGACCGCGCACGGGCCGTTGCCACATCGGCTGCAGCCCGAAGCGGTACGTCGGCGGCTCCTCGCCCTCCTTCTCCGCCGTGGCCGCCGCCTCGGCAGCGGCGGCCTCGGAGGCGGGCGCGTCACCGGTGCGGATCAGTTCCTCGGCGAAGGCCGTGTCCACGAGTACGGCGTCCCGAGGAGCTATCGAGGTGAGCCGGGAGGCCAGGTTCACCGTCGTACCGAAGACATCGCCCATCCGGGTGGTGACGGTGCCGAAGGCCATGCCGACCCGGAGCTCCGGCATCGTCTCGTCGTTCGCCATGGTCTCGATCAGCCGCAGGGCGATCTCCGCGGCCGTCCCCGCGTCGTCGGCGGCGTAGAGCACCTCGTCACCAAGGGTCTTGATGAGCCGCCCGCCGCGCGCGGCCACCAGGTCGGCGGCGGTCGTCTCGAAGGCCTCGACGAGTTCGCCGAGCTCCTCCTCCTCCATCCGCCGGGTCAGCCGCGTGAACCCGACGAGGTCGGCGAACGCGACGGCGAGCCGCCGGTCCACCATCTCCTCGTCGTCGGCGGCCTGGAGCACCCGCCCGGCCGAGGCGGCGAGCTGCCGCCGCCAGACGTAGACGAGGAACTCCTCCAGCTCGGGCAGGAGCAGCTCGATGATGGGATACGTGACCTCGGTGCGGGTCATGCCCAGCTCGGGCGGCTCGGTCAGCCCTTCCAGGAAGGAGTCGATCTGCCACTCGGCCAGTCGCGCGGTGGTCTGTCCCGTGGACCGCGCCACCTGCACGGCCATGGCCTCGCTCAGCAGCCCCGCCTCCACCAGACCGGCCAGTCGGCGCAGCGCCAGGACGTCGGCCTCGGTGAACGCCTTGGCCTGTCCGACGTCGGCGAACCCCATGGCCCGCCAGAAGCGCGTGGCCAGTTCCACCGTGACGCTGGCGCTGCGGGCCGCCTGGAAGGGGGTGTAACGGCGCTCGGCACCCAGGATGAGCTGTTCAAGACGCAGAGCGAGCGGGTCCTCGCCGTTGTCGGGGGGACGGGAGTCGTCCCCCCGCTCGCGCGAGGCCGAGGGTGGCGGAGGCTCCGCGCGGCCCTGCGCTTCCGTTCCGGAGCCCGAGTCGTCGACGGTCACGCGTTGCTGCCCTTCCGATCTGCCACGGCCATGTCTCGACCGGCCTCAACTCTACGGCAGGTGTGCCCCAGCTCACTCCGTTCGGTCGCGCCGACGGGAGGCACGACCGGCGCACCCGGCATCGGGGTACCCACCGTACGCATCCGCACCCGTGCCCGCGTGCGCCCCTCACCCGCCCCCCGGGTCAACAGGGTCTACGGGACGACGGGGCCTACGGGACGACAGGGCGTATGTGCACGATGTCGCCCGCCCCCACCGGTTCCTGGACCCCCTCCTCCGTGGCCAGCACCAGGCGCCCGTCCCCGTCGACGGCGACCGCCTCGCCCACCAGCACCCGGTCGCCCGGCAGCTCGGCCCGCACCGCCCGCCCGAGGGTCGCGCACCCCGCCGTGTACGTCTCCTGCAGGCCGCTCGCGGCCGGGTCACCGCCTGCCGTCCGCCAGCGCCCGTACCAGTCCTCCAGCGACCGCAGCACGCCCCGCAGCAGGGGGTCCCGGTCCGTGGTCACCGCGCCCGCCAGTGCCAGGGACCCGGCGGTGGGCACCGGCAGTTCGTCGGCGCGCAGGCTGACATTGACGCCGACGCCGATCACCACCCCGTCGCCCCCGGCCCGCTCCGCGAGGATTCCGGCGGCCTTGCGCTCCTCGCCGCCGACGGTGACGAGGAGGTCGTTGGGCCACTTCAGGGCCGTGTCGACGCCCGCCGTCCGGGACAGTCCGGTGGCCACCGCGACGCCGGTGAGCAGGGGCAGCCAGCCCCAGCGGGCCACCGGCACCTCGGCGGGCCTGAGCAGGACGGAGAAGAAGAGGCCGGAGCGGGCCGGGGCCGTCCACTGCCGGTCCAGGCGGCCCCGCGCGGCGGTCTGCTCCTCCGCGACGAGCACGGACCCCTCGTCGGCCGTCCCCTTCCCGGCACGGGCCACCAGATCGGAGTTGGTGGAGCCGGTGCGCTGCACCACGTCGATCTGCCGCCACAGCCCGCCGTCGCGCACCAGGCCTCTGCGCAGACCGGCGGTGTTCAGCGGCGGGCGGTCGAGGTCGGTCCAGCGTCCCGAGGCCGGCGGGCGGGCCGGGCCGGTCGGGTCATCGTCATCCGGTGGCTTCGTCATGCCGCCAGCCTAGGTACGACATCCTCCGTCCCGCAGCGGGGACGGATCAGGAGAACAGATCATCGGGGCGGGCCCGAGTCCGTTACCCGATCTGTGAAGGGGAAAGCGGTGTGGGAAACACCGCACTGCCGATCCGCAGGGCCCCCACTACGCTACGGATGAGTAACCGTCCCCCCTTTTGAGCAGGCAGGGAGCCGTATCCCGATGTCCGAGCCGGAAGTGCAGCAGCCCGATATTCGTACGACCGCGGGCAAGCTCGCGGACCTCCAGCGGCGCATTCACGAGGCGACGAACGCCGGTTCGGAGCGTGCCGTGGAGAAGCAGCACGCCAAGGGCAAACTGACGGCCCGTGAGCGGATCGATCTGCTGCTCGACGAGGGGTCGTTCGCCGAGCTGGACGAGTTCGCCCGGCACCGTTCCACCAGCTTCGGACTGGAGGACAACCGTCCCTACGGCGACGGCGTCGTCACCGGGTACGGCACGGTCGACGGCCGTCCGGTCGCCGTGTTCTCGCAGGACTTCACGGTCTTCGGCGGGGCGCTGGGCGAGGTGTACGGGCAGAAGATCGTCAAGGTCATGGACTTCGCCCTGAAGACCGGCTGCCCGGTCATCGGGATCAACGACTCCGGCGGCGCCCGGATCCAGGAGGGCGTGGCCTCGCTGGGCGCCTACGGCGAGATCTTCCGCCGCAACACCCACGCCTCCGGGGTGATCCCGCAGATCAGCCTGGTCGTCGGCCCGTGCGCGGGCGGCGCGGTCTACTCCCCCGCGATCACCGACTTCACGGTCATGGTCGACCAGACCTCGCACATGTTCATCACCGGCCCGGACGTCATCAAGACGGTCACCGGCGAGGACGTCGGCTTCGAGGAGCTGGGCGGCGCCCGCACCCACAACACCGCCTCGGGCGTGGCCCACCACCTGGCCGGGGACGAGAAGGACGCCATCGAGTACGTCAGGCAGCTGCTGGCCTACCTGCCGTCCAACAACCTCTGCGACCCCCCGGCGTACCCGCAGGAGGCGGACCTCACCGTCACCGACGAGGACCGCGAGCTGGACGGAATCGTCCCGGACAGCGCGAACCAGCCCTACGACATGCACACGGTGCTC